>PMXB01000081.1 GCA_003165935.1 Acidobacteriaceae bacterium
TGGGATGTGATTCGCCAGGAGGCATTCGATCAACAGAAGAAGCAGGGGGTCATTCCAGAAAATGCTGAGTTGACGCCACGCCCCGATGGCTTGCCCGCGTGGGACTCGCTGACCGCCGAGCAGAAGAAACTGCTCGCGCATCAAGCCGAGGTCTATGCCGGTTTCACGGAGCAGACCGACTTCGAGGTTGGCCGGCTGCTCGATGCAATTCGCGAGGAAGGGCAGGAGAACAACACAATCGTCTTCTGGATATTTGGCGACAACGGCGCAAGNNCAGTTCTCGCACGTCAACGACATTGCGCCGACGATTTACGACATCATCGGCATCAAGCTTCCCGACGAAGTCGATGGGGTCAAGCAGATCCCGCTCGAAGGCAAGAGTCTCGTATACAGCTTCGATCAAGTCAACGCGCCGACGCGCCACACGTTGCAGTACTTCACCACGAGCGGCAATCGCGCTATTTACAAAGATGGCTGGTGGGCGGGCAACCGCTTCCATGCCACCTGGGAGCCCAACTTTTATGTTGCAGCCACCGACAAGGACATCGACGCCCATCCGTGGGAGCTCTACAACCTGAACGACGACTACAGCCAGGCGCACAACCTCGCGGACAAAAATCCGGAGAAGCTGAAGGAACTGCTTAAGGTCTTCGATGAAGAGGCGACGCGCAACCATGCCTATCCGATTCTGCCGGCTCGCTCCTCGCCCCTCGACACAAGGCTGAAGAACAAAACCCTATTCACCTACCGTGCCGGTGTTGAGCGTCTTCCTCTCCGCTATGCGCCCGGCTTTTACGGCCACTCTTACACCATTAACGCCGATGTCGTCGTGCCTCCGGATGGGGCAGAGGGCGTGATTGTTGCCGAGGGCGGCGAACTGAGCGGGCTCAGCCTGTATGTGAAGGACAATCGCGTTTATTACGAGGTAAATGTCGCCAACGATCACTCTGACCAGTTGATCGCCAGCCGGACGCTCCGTCCGGGCCTGCAGCACATTCAGTTGAGCGTCACGCCCGATCCAGAGGCGCTTGCCAAGCCCCCCGCTCCCGGTCCGCCGGGCTTCACTGCGCGTGGCCCCGTCTCGGGAGAGGTGAAATTGTCGATCAACGGCGCATCCGCCGGCGAGTCGCGCTTCTCAAGCGTCTACGCTTCCGGCGAAACACTTGACGTTGGCAGCGATCTGGGCTCGCCTGTGAGCCTCGAATACAAGTCTCCCTATCGCTTCACGGGCAAGATCGACACCGTCACCATCGAGTTGAAGTAGCCATTCCATGGCCAGACCGTCAGCGCCGGATGGTTAGGAATCCACTTTGTTCGATGAGCAATTGACCCTTTAACCGAGTCATCACTGAATGATCTAGATGACCAGGAGTGTTATGAACGAGAAAAGCGTACTTAGAGCGTTGACATCAACGCTGATCTTTGCGGTGGGTGCCAGGCTCTCGCTGCATGCGCAGACGGCGCAGCCCTATCAGGGCGTCGTGGGCAGAACCCTGGCCGACTCAAAAGAATGGTGGCCGGAGCCAGTGAAAGCCCCAGCCGGAGCTCCAAACGTCGTCTGGATCCTGCTGGACGACGTAGGTTATGGCGCTGCCGGCACGTTTGGCGGACTCATCCAAACTCCCACTTTCGACAGTTTGGCCCAGGGCGGTTTACGCTACACAAACTTTCACACTTGCGCCATCTGCGCGCCCACCCGCTCGGCTCTCCTGACTGGGCGCAACAGCGCATCGGTGCATGAATCGGGCTTTTCGCACGTTCAGATGTCCGCCGGCTTCCCCGGCTGGGATGGCCGCGTCCCTGCCACCGCCGGCACGATCGCTGAGATCCTGCGCGATAACGGCTACAACACCTTTGCTGTTGGAAAGTACGGCATCACGCCGGACGAAGAGGCGACTGACGCAGGCCCGTTCGATCATTGGCCGAGCGGCAAAGGCTTCGATCACTTCTTCGGGTTTCTTGGATCCGCAACCGACCAATACAAGCCGGACCTCGTTGAAGATCAGGCGCACGTGACTCCCGATGGCCGTCACCTCAGCGACCAGATCACCGACAAGGCGATCTTCTATATCGATCGCCAGAAGAAGGCTGCTCAAGATAAGCCGTTCTTCCTTTACTACGCACCTGCCGCAACGCACGCCCCACACATGGTCGACAGATATTGGAGCGATCAGTACAAAGGCAAGTTCGACAAGGGCTGGGACGCGTTTCGCGAAGAAGTTTTCGAGCGGCAGAAGAAACTTGGTGTCATTCCCGCCAATGCCGTGCTACCCGACCGCAACGCAGATATCAAAGCATGGGACCAGTTGACGCCGGATGAGCAGAAGCTCTATGCGCGCTTCATGGAAGTGTATGCGGGCTACCTTGCCTACACGGACTTTGAGGTCGGCCGTCTGGTCAATCACCTGAAAGAGATTGGACAACTCGACAACACGGTCATCTTTCTCTCCATCGGTGATAACGGAGCCAGCAAGGAAGGTTCGCTCGAAGGCAGCATCGACCGTTCCATTCGCGGAAAGCCAGTGACTGAAGAGGAAAACGTCGCCTACAACCTTGCCAAGATCGATAAGATCGGCACGCCCGATGCTCACCAGGGTAACTATCCACTTGGCTGGGCGCAAGCCGCCAATACGCCGTTCCGCTACTGGAAACAAGATGCCAACAGCGAAGGCGGAACGCACAATCCTCTCATCGTCTACTGGCCGAAGGGCATCAAGGACAAGGGCGGCATTCGCACCCAGTACAGCCATGTGATTGACCTACTTCCGACGACGCTCGATCTGGTTGGCATCAAGGCGCCGGAGGAGATTCGCGGAATCAAGCAGCAGCCAATTGAAGGAACGTCTCTGGCCTACTCGATTGAGGATGCCAGTGCGCCCACCCGCCACACGCTGCAGTACTACTACATCTTTGGCTCGCGATCGATTTACGACAACGGATGGAAGGCAGAGTTGGCGTACCCCAACGATGTCGTTACCAAGCACGTTACCAGTAATCCTCCTCTCGATGAAAACGCGTGGGAGCTCTACAACCTGAACGACGATCCGACGGAACGCATCGATCTGGCAAAGAAGTATCCGGAAAAGTTAGCGCAGTTAAAGGCCGAATTCGAAGAACAGGCCAAAGCGCATCATCTGTATCCGTACATCACCTTTGACGACCTGTACGCAGGTCGCATCAAGCATACCTACCTGCCCAGGCAGCCTCTACCGCAGGGAACGCTCAGCAACAGCAGGTAGTCTTGCCGTGAAATCGCTGAATTACTCGAACCAACAGGAGCTCTATGAACGAGAAAAGTATATTGAAGGCGTTGACATCGACGCTCATACTTGCGGTGAGCGCGAGGCTCTCACTGCATGCTCAATCGGCACAGCCGTATCAAGGCGTCGTCGGCAGAACCCTGGCCGACTCAAAAGAATGGTGGCCGGAACCTGTGAAAGCGCCCGCAGGGGCCCCGAACGTGGTTTGGATTCTGCTGGATGATGTGGGCTTTGGCGCCGCTGGCACATTCGGTGGGCTCATCGATACTCCAACGTTCGACAGTCTGGCCAAGAATGGCCTGCGCTATACAAACTTCCATACTTGCGCAATCTGCGCTCCAACCCGCGCCGCGCTGCTGACTGGCCGTAACAGTGCAACCGTGCACGTTTCTGGGTTTTCACACACCATAATGTCCGCAGGATTTCCCGGCTGGGACGGCAGAATTCCGTCAACGGATGGAACCATTGCCGAGATCCTCCGCGACAACGGATACAACACATT
>PMXB01000090.1 GCA_003165935.1 Acidobacteriaceae bacterium
TTGAACGTGATGATCTGCGCCACCTGTTCGCGCCCGTACTTGCGCGTCACATAGTCGATCACCTCGCCACGCCGATTCATGCAAAAGTCCACGTCCACGTCGGGCATGGACACGCGCTCGGGATTCAGGAACCGCTCAAACAGCAGACCGTTCTGCAGCGGGTCCACATTGATGATCTCCAGCGCATACGCCACCAGCGATCCCGCCGCCGATCCGCGTCCCGGCCCCACTGGAATCCCATTGTCCCGCGCATACTTGATAAAGTCCCACACGATCAGGAAGTAGCCCGAGTAGGTCATCTGCTTGATGATGCCAATCTCGTAGTTGAGTCGCGCCTCATACTCATGCGGCTCGGCCCTGCGCACCCCGCGCAGCTCCAGTTGCCGCACCGCTGTCTCCATCCGATTCTTCAGCCCCTTGCGGCATTCCTCTTCAAAGAAGCTATCAATCGTGTGCCCCTCCGGCACCGCAAACTCCGGAAATGGATTCTCCACCTTGTTCAGCTTCAGATTGCACCGCTCCGCAATCGCCTGCGTCCGCCTCACCACATCCGGCGCATCCTTGAACACCACCCCCATCTCGTCTGCGCTCTTCACAAAGAACTGATCGCTGTCGAACCGGAATCGCTCCTTATCGTGCACCTTCGCGCCCGTCTGCACACACAGCATCACGTCGTGCGCATGCGAGTCCTCCCCGCACAAATAATGCGAATCGTTCGTTGCCACCATCGGAATCCCCAGCTCCCGCTCCAGCCGGAACAGCGACTCGTGAATCTTCTTCTCGTCCTCAAGCCCCTGGTCCTGAATCTCCAGAAAGAAGTTCCCCTTGCCGAAGATCTCCTCATACTGACCCGCAACCGATCGCGCCGCCGCATACCGCGCGTCCGCATCCAGGCCCTTGTACTTGCTCTGCCCCAGCAGCGCCTCGCACAACTCCCCGCTCAAGCAACCCGAAAACCCGATCAGCCCGCTCGCATGTTCCGCCAGATACTTCTTGCTCACGCGCGGCTTCCGGTAGAACCCATGCAGGCTCGCCTCCGACGTGATCCGAATCAGGTTCCGGTATCCCTCTTCGTTCTCCGCCAGCACCAGCAGNNGTCATCGCCACGGACTTCTGCCCCAGCGCCGCCACCCGATCCACCAGCTTGGTTAGGTCACAAGCCCCGTCCAGCAGCGAGTACTCCGTATGCAAATGCAGATGCGTAAATTCAGCCATGGTTGATTACGATTCTAGCTGCCCGCCCACTTGCTCGATCCATCTAACCGTCGGTTGAAATCCCGCCTAAGTGAGGAAAAACCGGCTTGGGTGCAGCGTCGTACACATCAGCCAACTCGCATTTGACGAAGGATTTCCCTGTGCTCTAACCTGGCCTCATGGCGAATTGGGAACACACGGGGTGGCCCGGTCACGATCCGAGTCTCTACCCAAACGATCCATCAACCTTTTGCGAGGAGTGCGGCACTCGGAGGGGACAACCCCCAGCGCCGGACCCAGTATCGATGAACCGCTGGAAGAGTTGTCGATCCTGTGGACGGGCCTATGCTCAAGATGCTCCTGAAAAGACGTTCGAGGAAACGTCGGACGAAATGAAGTGCCCGTTTTGTGCGGAACTAATTAAACGCGAAGCAAAATTGTGCAAGCATTGCAGATCCGAGCTAACGGGACAAGCGGCTAAATAAAAAAATAGCCCCAGCGGATGAGGATTGAGGAGGAGTGCCGCGCGTCCTGGGTCTCGCCTTAAAACCCGGGGCGCCTTCAATAAGTATCTTCCCGCCGCAGCCCGCAATACAGCAGCACCACCTCACGCCCCACAACGTCATAGCGAAAACGGAATCTCCCCGAGCGCAGTCGGCACTGGCCCTCGCCAGCGGGAACGTTTGTCAGCTTCTTGATCGGGTATGTATGACTCTTGTTGTGTGGGTCCAGCGAGAGGATTCCGATCGCCTCTTCAAACCGTTCCACAATATCGGGATGCTTCGGCGCCAGCTTCTTGAGCAGCCGGTCGAAATGCGCGGTGGTGACGACGGAATATCCTGCAGCTTCCATAGGCAAGGTCGAACTAAGCCGTCTTTCTTTGGGCACTCCGCTTCAGTTCGCCCAGCAGTTTCCCCGCCGGTCGCGTCTTTCCTGCCGCGCGATCCCTCGCGCTAGCCGCAATTGAAGCCTTGACTTTAGGATTGCGCAATTCAAGATAATCTTCCAACTCATCCGCCGCCATAATCCCGATCACAGGAATCCCATCCTTCTCCAGGATGAAGTACTCGTTGCCATTGTGCGCCCGCCGGGCAATCTGCCCCAGGTTGATGCGCGCCTTGGTAATGGGAAGCCGACTCACAGTAGCCATTGATGAACGTTGATTAACCTCAATCAAATCCTAGCACATCTAATCAAAACGGATTACGATGAAGGAAGGAGCAGAGCTATGGCAAATACCGAAACCGAAATCGAGATCGACTGGACAGCCTGCGAGCTGATCGAGCGCGTCCCCGGCAAGGTCTCCGGCAGGCCCGTCGTGCGCGGCACTCGCATCATGCCAGATCCCATTGTCAACAGCTATGAACTGGGCGACAGCATTGAGGAGATTCATGGGGGCTTCCCCACCCTGTCAACGGCCCAAATCAAGCGCCTGATCGACTTTGCGCACGACCAGCGAGCCCAGGCACGTCCGTGAAACTCCTGCTCGACGAAAACCTCGACCACCGATTACGTGGATATCTTGGCTCACACGAGGTTTTCACAGCCAGCTACAAGGGCTGGGGCGGGCTCAAGAACGGCAAGCTCCTGGACGCAGCCGAAGCCGATGGATTCGACGTTCTCCTGACAGGAGACCAAACCCTCTATTTCGAATAGAATCTGACCGGCCGGAAGCTTGCGATTGTAGCCATGTCTTCCGTCGAGTGGCGAATCGTCAAAGACCACCTGCCTCAAGTCGTCAGGGCTATCGACAATGCAGCCCCCGGAACTTTTCAGGCGGTTGACTGCGGCACATTCAGCAGAAAGAGATCCTCAGAAGCATAGGCTTCCTCACAACAGCTCGAAACCCGCCAGCCGCGAGGAGATGCTCCGATGAAGAATGAAAAAACCGAGCTCGTTCACGGCAGCGGCAATGTCTTTCGCGACTTTGGATATGCAAACGCTGACGTTGAGCAGTTGAAGGCTATCCTCGCCACTGAGATTACCAAGCTGCTGGATCGCGAAAAGTTGACCGTCCGCGCCGCCCATGCGCGAACCGGCATCGCGGCGGCCGATTTCTCCCGCATCCGCAACGCCGACCTCAGCCGCTTCACCATCGACCGCCTTGTCTCAATCATCAACCGCTCGGGCTCCCGCATTGAAATTCGAGTCAAAGTCCGATCAGTCGCCCAATTCCCCGAAACCCTTGCTGGAGACTGATCCCTTTCAGTAAGTAACTTCCTGGCGCATTCCGAAAACCCGCTCCTGACTCAACCTGTCGCCCCCTATTTCCCCGTCTCCCCCACCCTCGGATCAACGCTGATATCCGCCCGATACCGCATTATGTACATCCCGATGCGCTGAACATAAGTCGTGAGTATGCCGTCCCAACTGCCCCGCTCCGTACGGCTCATCCCCGTCAGAATCGGATCCGCCCCATCCAGCTCCTCAAACTTCTTGTGCCGCGTCACCACCATCACCCGCTCAGGGCTCTCCCCCATCCTCGTGGTAAAAACCTCGAGCGCCACCGCACCACCCTTTTTCGCCCCCGGCAACAGCGTCTTCTTGATCGTCCCGACAAAGTAGTTCGTCATCCCCGGCTTCAGCCGGTACTCCGTCACCACATTCAGCGGAAAGTCCCCATTCGAACCCGTCGGCGCCAGCGAGCTGTCCAACTCCAGCGCAATCGCCGACTCCTTATTCGACTCAATCGTCGGCGTGCGCCGCGCGCTCAACTCCTTCGCCTGTTCCGGCGTCAGCCCTTTGTCGGTGTACTTGCCCTGGTCGTAGTGGATGAACGAAGAAAACGGCAGCAACGTCCAATAGAGATTCGACTTCCCAAACGTCGCTGTCGAGAACACCAGGCACGCCGGTGCCCCGCCTCGCACCACCGCCGCGCAATAGTCCTTCTGCGCCGCCTCAAACTGGCCGCCCATTCCGCCTCGAACCATCGTCTCTTCCATCAGGAAGTACTGAATCCTCTGCTGATCCTGCGCCCCTGCCTGCGGCACCTCACAAATCCCCGCCGCCGTCACCACCGCCAAAAACCACCCAAGATATCTCATAGCCTCCAAGCATAGGTCAGCACCCCCATTCCCGCAATTTAGTCACTGCCTGCGCCAGTGCCCCCCCCAACTCTGCCCTTCACTTTCCATTACCGACTTTCCCAGTTTTGTCCGCTCGTCCCATGACCCAAAAGAAGCATCCCCTGCCTGCAAATTCTGCTTGACCCTCCTTTGATTGTGGGCGTAGCTTTCTCGCCGGAGGAATTCCCCATGGATCTTCGCAAGTCCCTTGCCGTAGCCCTCCTTGGTTTCGGCGTTGCCGCTATCGGCGTCTCGCTCGCCCAGCATCCCCCGGTCCAGAACGTAAACGCAGGCCGCCACCCCAACCTGGCCGCCGCCCAGCGTCTCACCGATCAGGCCTACCAGAAGATCGTCGCTGCGCAGGAGGCCAACGAGTGGGACATGCAAGGCCATGCTGCCAAAGCCAAGGATCTGCTCGACCAGGCTAACCGCGAACTGAAAGCCGCAGCCGCGTCTGCCAACAAGAATAGGAAGTAAACTTTCCGTTCAACCCCACGATCCGGGTCCGGCCGCCGCGGGCCCGGCCCTCAGCCTCAATCTCGTCGTTACCTTCAGCCCCCAGTCTTCAGCCCGTTCGGGTACACTTTCCCCAAGCCTATGACTGCCCGCGTTGTTGCCACTCTACTGCTGCTTGCGTCTCCCGTCCTCATCGCCCAGACTCCGACCGCTGCACCCGCCAAAATGCCCTCCAAAACGCAAAGCCCCGCCGTCCATCGCTCCGCTCTCGTCATTGACACCCACGCCGATACGCCCCAACGCTTCCTCGACGAGAACTTCGACCTCGCCGATCCGCTCAACGGTGGCAACCTTAACCTCGACTCCATTCACAAAGGCAACCTCGGCGCCGAGTTCTTTTCCATCTGGGTAGAGCCCAAACTCTACAAAGACCACTACGCCCGCCGCACCCTCGAGCTCATCGACTCAGTCAAGCAGCAGGTCGCCCGCCACCCTGATCAAATCCAGTTCGTTGCCTCTCCCGAGGGCATTGAAGAAGCCCACCGCAACCATAAGTTCGCCGCCCTCATGGGAATCGAAGGTGGCCACTCCATCGAGAACTCGATTCGCCTCCTGCGCCAATACTATGCACTCGGCGTTCGCTACATGACCCTCACCTGGTCCAACTCCAACGGCTGGGCCGACAGCTCCGGCGACATAGAAGACACCTCCATTCCCCACACCAAGGAAGGCCTCACCGAATTCGGAAAAGACGTTGTCTACGAGATGAACCGCCTCGGCATGATGGTCGACATCTCCCACGTCTCCGATCGCACCTTCTACCGCACCCTGGTCATCACCCGCGCTCCTGTCATCGCCTCTCACTCCGACGCACGCGCTTTGTGCAACGCACCGCGCAACATGACCGACGATATGCTTCGCGCCGTTGCTCGTTCCGGCGGGCCCAACTCCAAAGGCGGAGTCGTCCAGGTCAACTTCTTCTCCGGCTTCGTCTCCCAGGCTTATTGGGACGCCCTCAAAGTTCAAGAGCCCCTCGCCCAGAAGGCCATCGATGAGCTAAAGGCCAAAGCCAAGGCCGAAGGACGCGAGGTCACCTACCCTGAGATCGACAAGATTCAGCGCCAGTACGCCGACAAAATTCCCCGGCCACCGCTCTCCATGCTCATCGATCACATCGACCACATCGCCAAGGTCGCTGGTGTCGATCACGTCGGCCTTGGCTCGGACTTCGACGGCGTCAACGGCCAGCTTCCCGAGGGCATCGACTCGCCGGCCGACCTGCCCAAGATCACCGCCGCTCTCATGGCCCGCGGCTACTCAGCCGAAGACTGCCGCAAAATCCTCGGCGGCAATCTCCTCCGCGTCTTCCGCGAAGTCGAGCAGGTCGCCAAAGAACTCCAGGCCCAGGACCGCCCCAAGATCACAGTCAAGCAGCCTTTCGAAAAAGCGCAAAAGTAGAGGGCAGCAATGGCCATTTGCGACGACTGTTTCGAAGACTTTGTCCATCCACTCGTTCATGCCGGGATGGAAAAGAACGACTCGTTCTTTCTCAAATACGGACGGCATAGGCGCTGGGACTGGGACGACTCGTTAGCGACGTTAACCTTTTCTGATCCAGCGTTGCCTACAGTGCAAGTGCAATGCTCTGTGGTCGGCACCACCGAGGGCGACTCGTGGGAGTGGTCCTGGGCGAACAAGAACATTTCCCCGCACGAAAAAGCGGGTATGGAAAAGGTTCGAGAGTTTGGTGAGACGCGCGGCTTCGAGAAGCTGACCACCCCTTTCCTTGTCGCAGATGAGTTCACAGGATGGGAGATGACAGCCGTGACCGAGCATGTCCTCGATGCGCTGGGCGGTTACAGGTTCCCCACTGAAGATGGCTTCTGCTATCTCGCGTTTCGCAATGTCGAGGTCGTTGGCCCCTGAGAAAACTTGCACCAAATTTGTGGTCTATTTATAATGGTCCACAACGGAGCCTATCCATGAGCATGAGCGAAACCACCATTGGCGTCACTGCCTTCAAGTCTCAGTGCCTGGGCCTGATCGACGCTGTCGCACAGGGCAAGACTGGCCGCATTGTCCTGCTCAAGCACAACAAGCCGATCGCAGCGATCGTGCCCATCGCCAAGGATGGCGACGATCCATTTGAACTCTGGGGCGCTATGCGCGGAACGATCACTTTCCCTTCGGATCTCGACTTGACCGAATCCACCGGAGAGATCTGGGACGCGGAGAAATAAATGCCCGACTCAGTACTGCTCGACACCTCCGCCGCGCTCTGGGTGATGGGCGGCGAGCCCATGTCTGATGCCAGCCGTAAAGCGATCCGTGCTGCAGGCGCGACGAATCTGGGCATCTACGTCTCGCCCTTCACTGCCTGGGAGATCGGCACATTGGTCGCGAAAAAGCGTCTACCTCTGGCCCTCTCACCCGAAGTCTGGTTTGAGGCGCTGCTTGCACAACCCGGCGTGCGTCTTGCGCCATTGACGCCAAGCATCCTGATTGCTTCCACAGCGCTCCCTGGTACTCCTCCCGCAGACCCCGCGGATCGCATCATCGCCGCTACGGCCCGAGCTTTGGGCCACATCCTCATCACCCGCGACGCGAAACTGTTAGATTATGCCCACCAGGGCCATATCCGCGCGATTGCCTGCTGAATCCCCGGCCAGCGATCACATTCCAGCGGCCAAGTTCTATACTGTCCATTCGCCTGAATTCCTCCTCCGGAGACCACCCAAATGCGTTTTACTCCTCGCCTTGCCCTCGCCTTTGCCACGGCCCTCCTGCTCCTCACCCCCACCTTCTCCCGCGCCCTCGACGACGACAAGAAGGACGATAAGAAGGACGACAAACAGGCAGAGAAGGCCGCCACCGCCACCGAGAAAGCCCTCTACGCCGACTCCACCACCCAGGGCACCGTCGACGTAGCCGGCCAGCACATTGCCTACACCGCCGTCGTCGGCGTCCTCACTGTCGCTTCCACCGACATCGATGACTCCCAACTCGGTCTCGACGGCAAGCCCCTTCCCGCCAGCCAGCTTGCTCTCGACGAGCCCAAAGAGCCCAAGGACGCAAATCCAACCGCGCGAATGTCTTACGTGGCCTACTTCAAGAAAGACGCCAAGGCTGAAGATCGCCCCGTCACCTTCTTCTATAACGGTGGCCCCGGCGCGGCAACCGTCTGGCTTCACATGGGCTCACTTGGCCCCAGGCACGTAGTCACTGACACAGATCAGCACATGCCGGCCGCGCCCTACAAGCTCGCCGACAACCCCTATTCGCTCCTCGACACCAGCGATTTGGTGTTCATTGACATGCCCGGCACAGGTTTCGGACGCCTCCTCGGCAAAGACCCCGGCAAGGCCTTCTGGGGCATCGATGAGGACGCCAACGCCTTTGCCCGCTTCATCGTCCGTTTCATCACCAAGTACAACCGCTGGAACTCACCCAAGTTCATCTTTGGTGAGAGCTACGGCACCACTCGTTCTGCCGTTCTGGCCAATATCCTTGAGAACAGAAAGAACGTCGATCTAAACGGCGTCATCCTGCTCTCCCAAATCTTCAACTTCACCACCGACATCGACGAGCCTGAGGCTAATCCCGGCGTCGACCTGCCATATATTCTGGCGCTTCCCACTTACGCCGCCACTGCCTGGTACCACAAGAAGCTCCCCAACCAGCCCGCTGCCCTCGACCCATTTCTCAAAGAAGTCGAGGAATACGCCATGGGACCCTATTCTCACGCCCTCGCGCTCGGCACCGACCTATCTGATGCCGAGAAGCAATCGGTCGCCGAGAAGCTCCACGAATACGCAGGCCTTCCCGTCGCATACTGGATCAAGGCCAACCTCCGCGTCTCGGGCGGCGAATTCACCAAGACCCTCCAGGATGATCAGAATCTCACTACCGGTCGTCTCGACACGCGTTTCTCCGGCCCCACCCTCGATCCCCTCAGCGAGGGAGCCGAATACGATCCTCAGTCCTCTGCCATCTCTTCGGCCTACGTCTCGCTTTTCAACGACTACGTCCGCCGCGAGCTCAAGTACGGTGACAGCCAAACCTACCTGCCCGAGGCACTCTTCGGCGGCGTGCATTGGGACGAAAAACATAATCGCAGAAGCTCAAGCACCAACGTCACCAACGACCTGGCCGAGGCGCTCAAGACCAACCCTCGCCTCAGAATCATGGTCAACGGCGGTTACTACGACCTTGCCACACCCTTCTTTGCTGCCCAATACGAGGAGAAGCACCTGCCCATTCCCCAGTCTCTTGCCAAAAACATTGAGTACGACTGGTACGAATCCGGCCACATGGTCTATGTCCGTGACGAATCCCTCAAGCAGCTCCACGACCGCGTCGCCGCCTTCATCAAAAGCGCCCTCGCCGACGGCAAATAGTCTTTAATACCCCCAACCGCGCGGCCTCGCTACACAATCTCTGTACCCCATTCATCGCCTCATCGCGATGAATGGGCAGCAACAAGCCCGATCTCATACCAGGCCACCCGGCGCAGTTCCTCGACCCTAAACCCTGGACCCTAAACCCTGCCTTATCCCCGTACACTCCTCAAGATTTAATTCCTCTCATCCGAAGAAGCTCCTATCTGGACCGAAGTGTGTTCGGTTCAGGTCGAGGTCCACCCTCTTGGCCTCGATTTCCCATTCAGGAGCCCAGCCCCATGTCCTCTTCCCCACTCACTTTTCATGCCCCCTCGCAGTCCGCTCCTCGCCGCACATCCCAATTGCTCCGCGCATGGCTCCCCGTCTTCGCCTGCCTGATCGTCTTCGCACTTGAATCCACCACCTGGGGCGGCGCAGACCACACCAGCGCTCCGCTCCGGCGCATTGCCGAGCTGTTCTTCGGCTTCGATCAGTTCGCCTACTGGGATTCCATTCACCTCGCAATTCGCAAGACCGGCCATTTCATGGGATACGGCATCTTCTCGCTCGTCTGCTTCCGTGCTTTTCGCATCCTCCAGCGCCAGCCGGCACGTCGCCTCGGTGACCGTCTCGCCGCCCATGGCCTCGCCATCGCCGCAACATTCCTCGTCGCCAGCGCAGACGAATTCCACCAGACATTCCTACCCAACCGTTACGGCTCTTTCAGCGATGTCCTGCTTGACACGTCCGGCGCAGTCACGCTCGGCCTTCTGCTCTTCCTTGCCACGGTCATCATCGGCCTCTTCCGTCACGCACCCGCGCCCACGCCCACTCCCGCCCCACTCCGCCGCGAAGAAGACCAGGAAGCACCCGTCCACAACGAGGGCCCTGCGCTTGTATAGTAGCCAACATGAAGCGCTCAGCCCTCGCCCTCCTCCTCCTCCTTCCCCTCGCTGCTTACAGTCAGTCCTTTACCGTCTCTTATCCAAAAGGTGATAGCCCGAAGGGCCTGGATGGCCGCCTGCTGCTGGTCCTCTCCACCGACCCCAGCGACGAGCCACGCAATCAGATCGACGACACCCCGCGCTCACAAATCGTCTTCGGAATGAACGTCGACGGATGGCAGCCCGGACAGCCCATCACCGTCGACGACTCCGCCTTCGGCTATCCCATCCGCAGCCTCAAGTCCGTCCCCCCCGGCGACTACTTCGTCCAGGCCGTCCTCAACAAATACGAGACCTTCCACCGCGCCGACGGCAAAGTCGTCAAGCTCCACATGGATCAGGGCGAAGGCCAGCACTGGAATTCTTCCCCCGGCAACCTCTACTCCAAAGTCGTCAAGGTCCACGTCGGCCACGGCAGCGCGCCCATCCCGATCTCACTCTCTGAGGTCATTCCCCCCATTCCCACCCCCGCCGACACCAAATACGTCCGCCATCTCCGCATTCAGAGTGACGTTCTGACCAAGTTCTGGGGTCGTCCCATCTTCCTCTCCGCCATCGTTCTCGTCCCCGATGGCTTTGACGACCACCCCAACGCCCATTTCCCGCTCATGGTTTTTCACGGCCACTTCCCCGACGGCTTCGACGACTTCCGCACCACCCCGCCTGACCCCAACCTCAAGCCCGACTACAGCGAGCGCTTCCACCTCGCCGGCTACAACCGCATTCAGCAGCAGGAGGCCTACGACTTCTACAAGAAGTGGATCGCCCCCGGCTTCCCCCGCTATCTCGTCCTCCAGATTCAACATGCCAACCCCTTTTACGACGACTCCTACGCCGTCGACTCCGCCAACGTCGGCCCCTACGGCACGGCCATTGAAACCGAGCTGATTCCCGCCGTCGAAAAGCAGTTCCGCGCCATCGGCCAGGGCTGGGCACGCTTCACTTACGGCGGTTCCACCGGCGGATGGGAGGCTCTCGC
>PMXB01000010.1 GCA_003165935.1 Acidobacteriaceae bacterium
CCGTCCGCAAAACGAAGCCCCGGAATCCCAAGCCGCGGAATGCCGGCCAGGTACCCTGCCTGCCCCTGATAGACCGCCGGGTCTTCGTGCGTACCATGGATCAATGTGAGTTTCTCTGCGAGTGTCATCTGGCTCAGCAGCTTGTCAACGCGCGCATCGCCAGTAACTACCGGTACCGTTTGGGCCTGCACGGCGGCAGCAACAGCCAGCAACATTGCCAGTCCCATTGCCACACAGGCAGCTCTCGCCCAGGCGGTCTTCATCTTGCTCGTCTCGAAATTCAAAGTTAACCCCTATGTGCCCACTTCTCAGATTTGCCCACTTCTCTTCGGACCGTTCGCCAGTGTGGGCTCCGACAAATCACTGCATCGTCCGCGGCGAGAAGTGTAAAACACCCGAGGCGAGTTTGGCTGTATCGTCGTTTCAATTTGGCAGACGTTGCGCGTTGCACCTGCGATAAAAGCGGGTTTGACTGATCATGTTTGGATTGTCGGGGAATTGATTGCATTGATGTGAGTGGGCAACCGAAGAAGCGCGGACCCTATGAGGCCCGCCAGAAGTGGAATGGTCGGAATGATGAAGCTCCTAGCTAAGCTAAAGCTCTTTCTCGAGTACGTCCGCAAGGGAACAGACCTGCACTCCAACACAATCGGAGGCGGTTTCTCATTGATTCAGCGTGGCCTAATGGGGACGTTTCACAGTGCCAGCCGGAAGCATCTCCCGAACTACCTGAATGAGTCTCAATTCCGCTGGAACGCGCGCAAATTGAATAATGAGCGCGTTGGACGTGCTGTAAAGCAACTCGCGGGACGAGGCAGGACATGTGTGGGGACTACTCCCCTGCGCATAGGGACGATTGATTCTTGATCCATTGGGATTGAAATTCTGGGTCGGTAATCTCTGGGATCAAAATCGGTCCATGTGCAATTCTGCGGCTCCAGAGCAGCACCTGAAAGCTCCGAACAATTCCGGTCGATTCTTCCACTCGCAGAATTACGCCTGGAGTCAGGCCTTCTACAGAGACGCACGGCGACGATGGTTCCGAAATAGAAATCACCATCGTGTCGGCAAATTCGCTGTATTCGAAGGTCATTTCGAGCCCTTGTCCTTCAGGAGTGCAGGATTCGACCAAAATATCTCGCCCACAGTCCTACTGTTGTTCTGTTTGCCGGGAAAATAGCCAGTGAGCACTCTGCCCTTCTTCCCGCCCTTCTCATATTCCTCGGGTACAATTATGCCGTCGTAGAGAACTGGTACAAGGAATCGTTGTTGTTCGGGCTCGAAGAATTTCTCGAAGACGCATCCTTCGTCCAAGACAAACGGGTCGAGACTTCGATGGGCGTGGTCGGGGGCGACGATGGTCTGGTAAATGTGTTCCTCGGTGGCAGGAATTTTATCGAAGGCGTGCTTGTCCACATGCTCCCAGACAAAAACTGGAAGAGATACGGAGTTCTTAAAAACATCCGTGCGCACCCACCGTACGTCGTTCTTATTTGCCACCGGACATCTGCTTTTTGAGTTGTTCTACCGATACCGCATTTTGCTGAAGCAGTTGCGGGAGCACTTGCAGTAAGCCAGCAGCGGCCATAATCGGGAGTGTCACAATCGCCTTCAGTTCTTGCTTCAGAATCGGCCCGTCGGGTCCGGGAATCTGCCCCATCTCTATGAAGTAGATCGTGAAGTCCGTCAGTGTGGCACTCATCCCAAAATGGTTCGAGTAGACTGCCGACAGTCCTTGAGGGTTGGTGATAGGCACATCTTCAGGAGATGTAGTGCCCTTGATCTTTGTCTTGCGAAGTGAGGTTGCCATATTGCGAGCATCTTACCTCAAGAAAAATGGTTTGAAAAGACGTTTCACCTTTAGTTAACAAAGACTTACGCCATTCCTTCCCTATTATATCAACCTCGGCATGCAAAATGGGATGCAACTTCCGAGTGAGCGGGATGGATTCCAACCGATTCAACAGATACCTAGTCCCAAAGAAATAACGGTTACCCCCTTCCAATTTCAGACTGATCAACCACCCTCAGTTCGGTAGCGGCAATTCTCTATCCAGGCCATTTGCAATGAGATCTACGCGGAGGGTATCGACCGTGGAGAAGAGAATCCCGCGCATGCCCAGAGCTCGTGCCGCCTCGATGTTCACCAGCCTGTCGTCAATAAAAAGCGCTTCGCCGGGCTCGACACCCAGTTCACGGAGAGTGTGCTGGTAGATCGCCGGCTCCGGTTTGGCCATCCCGAGTTGATAGCTCCAGACAAGAACATCGAACCGCGCCAGCCAGTCGAAGGTCCGCTCGATGTTGGCCAGAACGTTGTCGCCCATGTTGGACAGGATCGCCGTCTTGATCCCGTGCTGCTTCAGTTCGAGCTGCCAGGCGAGCATCGCACGGTTCTGGGTGGTCCACATACGCGCGTCCCACACGTTCAGCTCTTCGGCCAGCCCTGTCGTTTCGCCGATCTCCGCATCGCGCACCAGCTTCTGCCAGAAGGCAACGCCCGTGAGCTTGCCCTCGTCGTAGGCGTGCCGGTCGGCCCAGTAAAGAGGCTCAAAGCGGTCCCTATCGAGTCCCGTTAGCCGCAGCAGGGCCGCATAGGCTGCCGGGTCCTGCTCCTCAGTCAGTACCATTCCGTAATCGAACACAACTGCTCGAAGACCCAAGGCATCTCCTTAATCCGTCTGGGGCGGTATGCCGCCCGTGTATTGTGGAAAAGGCGGCTCCATCTATTGTGCACGAGCCCATCCGGTGGTTGAGACATTCGCCGGAAGCAATGGACAAGAGAGAGTTTATGCGTTTTTCACAGCGGACGGGCTGGAACACCGAGGAGAGCGATCTGGCGCGAGCTCACCGCCGCCGCCTTGAGGCTGGCCAGCCCATCACCGACCTCACCGCCTCGAATCCAACCCGCTGTGGATTTACTTTTCCGCCCGATCTGCTCCAGGCGCTCGCCGACCACCAGTCCCTCGATTATGACCCGCAGCCGCGCGGCCTGCTCCCCGCACGTCAGGCCGTATGTGCCTACTACAAAGACCACGGCGTCGCGCTCGACCCAGCGCAGATCGTCTTAACAACAAGCACGAGCGAGGCCTACAGCTTTTTGTTCAAGCTCATTTGCGATCCCGGCACTGAGATCCTGGTGCCGCAGCCCGGTTACCCGCTCTTCGACTACCTTGCCGTCCTCGACGACGTCCGCGTACGCAATGCTCCCTTGGTCTACGACTACGGCTGGCAGATTGACCCGGAAGGCTTCCGCCGCGCCATCACGCCGCAGACCCGAGCCATCGTTCTTGTGCACCCCAACAACCCCACCGGCCACTTCACCAAGCC
>PMXB01000343.1 GCA_003165935.1 Acidobacteriaceae bacterium
TCCCACCCTAAACGCAAAGGGCGCGTTTAGGATGGGGCACCCGGCAAGTGATGGGTTGGATGGAACGACTATAGATATCCCAGGTTAGCCGCAAGAAGCGCGGCGAACCTGGGGCACCCGGCACCCTGCTGAATCGGAAGGGATCGAGCGAGCAAGCCTATGGTGGACGACAGCACGACGAAGGGCGCGACGGATAGCGGCATACTGAACTGCCTGTTTTATGCGGCGGGGGGGCTGTTTGCGGCTGTAACGCTCTTTCTGGTTTATCGAGGCTGGCACGAAGGGCTGAGCCTGACACCAACAAGCGGTACGTGGATCGCGCTGGCGGTGGATCTGAAGCATGGGATGTTCTACCGGCCGATGTATGGGGACTTGGGGTATGGCGGGACGCGATATATGCCGCTGCACTTTGTGTTGCACGCGCTGCTGATGTGGTTGGGATTGGGGCCGGTGGCGGCGGGGCATGCACTGGAAGGCATGGCGGGGCTGGGTTTGCTGTTCGGGATCTACCGGATTTTGCGCGGACTGGGCGCAGGGGCGTGGACCGCTGCTTGCTTTGCGGTGATGGCGCTGGCTCCGAAGGCGCTACAGATCGGGATACTTTCGATTCGCGGAGATCTGCTGCCTACGACGCTGGTTGTGCTTGGATTGGCTGTCTGTTTGGCTGGGAATTTGGGGCGATGGCGGCTGCTGGGGGCTTCGGTGTTGTTTGCGATGGCTTTTGCGACGAAGCCGACGAGCCTATACGGAGTGGGCGCGGTGGTGCTGTGGCTGCTGCTGCAACGACAGATTGGTAAGGCGGCGTTGCTGCTGGTGGCGACGGGCGTGGAGTGCGCCGGGGTGATCGGGTTGACGGCGTTGACGTCAGGGGGGCGGTTCATTACGGTGTTCCGGGCGTGCGCGACGACGGCGGGGTATAACTTGCCGGCTGGAGTTTGGCGGCTTATCAACATGCCGGCGCTGGGGATGCCGGTCGACTTTGTATTCCTCATTTTGGGGTTTGCGGGGTTCCTGCTGCTGGCGCGGAAGAAGCTGACGAGTTTGCCGGTGGTGTTTTTTGCATGCGCGGTGGCGTCAACGGCGATTGTGATGGGGGCAGACGGAACGAACCTGAACCATTTTGTGGACGTGGGCGTTGCATCGGTGGTGGTGTTTGCGGCGTGGATGTTTGACGGGGAGACGAGGGAGAGAGAGTTTGGCGCGGCGGCACTTTTGATGGTGACAGTGTTTGCTTCGTGCGCGACGTTCTACAGCGCGCGGCACACCAAGGATGGCGGCGGATATTTCGATTTCGGGTATAGCAGCTCGCTGAACGAGGCGGCGGCGTTTATTGGGAAGACGGACAAGCCGATTCTGGCTTCGCATCCGTTGCTGCCGATTCTGGCGGGGCAGCAGCCGTACATGCTGGATGTGTGGATGTTCAGGATTGTTTCGGACACGCATCCGGAGTATGAACGGCACTTGTCGGATGCGATTCGGCAGCGGAAGTTTGGGGCGATTGTGCTGGAAGAGGATCTTGGAGTGAATTATTTGCCGTACTTTTTGCCACGGCAGGAGACGGACGATATACGGGCGAATTATGTGTTGGTGAAGAAGCTGCCCAGGGCTTATATCTTTTTGCCGAAGGGGGTGGAGGGTGGAAGCGCGACGGCGGCGGCGAGTGGCGCCGGGACAAATTAGAGAACCTTTGCGCGAGTTGAGTTGTTTCGCTGAGCGAAGATTTGCAGGGGCTGAAGCCCGGTGTCATTTTGAGTTTCTTTTGGCCCGGCTAAAGCCGTGCCGTTGTTACAAAGCGGGCTTGTGAAACGGCTTCGCAGGAGTCAAGCACGGTGAGGTTTTGTTGGATGAAGATTGCAGGGGCTGAAGCCCGCGGTTTTATTGGGGTTTTTTCGGCACGACTGAAGTCGTGCCCTGTTACAAAGCGACTCGTTGGGTTGGAGATTTCAAAGGCTACTGGGGTGGGAGAGCTGGTTTGACTGATGGCTGGGCTGGTTGCGGGGTGGCCGGGTCTGGATTGGCGAGGTGGTTGCGGGTCGGAGTGCTGGTTTGACGGCCGGGGCGGGTTTTGGTTTGCTGGTTGGGGCGGCTAGGGCAGATGAGGGCGCGTGGCTGGGATTGGCGGACGTCGGGGGAGTTGCGGCGGGGGCGGTTGGTGGGTGGGCCCGGGTTGCCCTGGGTGGGATTGTTGCAGAGGCTTTGAGAGAGCCCGGATCGGAGGAGTCGACGAGGAACTGCTCGTTGTCTTTACCGGCGATGGCCTGTTTCATGAAGGTCATCCAGATGGGGAGGGCGGCCTTTGCGCCGGTTTCTTTTTCGCCGAGGGACTGGCGGCTGTCGAATCCGACCCAGACGCCGCAGGTGACGGAGGGGGAGAAGCCGAGGAACCAGGCGTCGGTGTAGTCGGAGGTGGTTCCGGTTTTGCCGCCGAGGGGATGGTTGAGCTGGGCAGCTGCTGCGCCGGTGCCGTGAGCGGTGACGGCGCGGAGGAGGGTCATCATGGTGCGGGCGGTGGGCTGATCGATGACTTCGTTGATGGAAGGCGGAGCTTCCCAGAGGGTGATGCCGTCGGCGTTGGAGACTTTGCGGACGAGGCGGGGGGTGACGCGGACGCCATCGTTTGGAAAGACGGAGTAGGAGGCGACCTGCTCCTGGAGGGTGATTTCGACAGCGCCGAGGGCGACGGGAAGGTAAGCGGGGATGTTTGAGGTGACGCCGAAGCGGTGGGCCATGTCGATGACGTTGTGAATGCCGACGCGGGCGGCGAGCTTGAGGGCGGGGATGTTGCGGGACTCAGCGAAGGCGTTGAGGAGAGTCATGGGGCCCTTGTAGTCGCCCTCGTAGTTGTGGGGGGTATAGTCGCCGAAGCTGACGGGGCCGTCGACGATGATGTCGGTGGGCTTGGCGCCGTCTTCGATGGCTGTGGTGTAGACGTATGGCTTGAAGCTGGAGCCGGTCTGTCGCTCGGCCTGGGTGGCGCGGTTGAACTGGGAGAGAGCATAGTCGCGGCCGCCGACCATGGCGAGCACGTCGCCGGTGGTGTTGTCGATGGCCATGAGGGCACCCTGCGCGCCGGAGTCCTGCTCGAGGGTTGCGCGATGGGCTGCTCCCTGCATGGCTTCTGCGAGATGTATGTAGATAATGTCGCCGGGCTTAACGAGAGCGTCGCCGGTGCGAGTGTTGGTCCACTTCCAGTCTTCTGGCAGGAGGACGATGGTGTCAGAGGCGATTCCCTGCGGGCCGATGCGGGCATGGATTTCGAGAGGGAGGGCGCTGGTGACGAGGGCGTGGACGTAGTCGCCTGGGTTGGTTTGAACGGCCCAGTCGGGGTGGCGATATGTTTCGAGAGTGGGGTCGGCAGCGAGGACGTTTTCAAGTTTGGCGTTCTCCCCTTTGAGCCAGCCGCGGCGACGTTCATAGATGGCGAGGCCGTCAGTGACGGCGCGGTTGGCGGTGCGCTGAAGGTCGATATCGAGGGAGGTTTGGACCTTGAGGCCAGCCTCGTGGACCTGCTCGGTGCCAAAGCGCTTTTCCAGTTCGCGGCGGACTTCTTCCTGGAACCAGGGGGCGACGGACATTTCAGGCTGGGCGATGTGGAGGCCGAGGGGAGCCTGGCGGGCGCGCTCCGCATCGGCGGGGGAGATGAACTTGTCGTGTTCCATCTCGGTTAGCACGAGGTTGCGGCGGCGGATGGCTTTCTCAGGATAGAACAAGGGCGAAAAAGCAACGGGGCCCTTGGGCAGCCCAGCGAGGAGAGCAGCCTCGGTGAGGGTGAGGTTCTTTGCATGCTTGCCGAAGTAGAACTGGGAAGCTGCTTCGAAGCCGTACATGCCATGGCCGAGGTAGATCTGGTTTCCGTAGAGGGTGAAGATCTGCTGCTTGGTAAATGTGCGCTCGATCTGGATGGCGAGGTAGGCTTCCTGGATTTTGCGGGTGGGGGTGCGGTCTGCGGAGAGGAAGAGGTTGCGGGCGAGTTGCATGGTGAGGGTGGAAGCGCCCTGGGCGCGGCCTTTGGTTTTGATGTCGTACCAGACAGCGCCGATGACGCGCATTACGTTGATGCCCCAGTGGGATTCGAAGGACTTATCTTCGATGGAGATGACGGCCTGGCGGAGGATGGGAGCGAAGTCGTCGTAGGCTACGATCTCGCGGCGTTCGAGGGCGAAGGAGCCGATGACGCGGCCCTTTATGTCGTATAGCTCGGTGGTGGTGGAGGGGCGGTAGTTCTCCAGATCGTTCATCTGGGGAAGGTCGACGGAGTAGACGAGGGTGAGTCCGGCGAGGGAGCCGGTGATGACGGCGAGGAAGAGGAGAGCAGTCAGAGTGATGGGGCCGGCGAGTTTGCGGCGGTGGCCGGAGGGCAGGGCCGGGTTCTGGGCACGGCGCGGGCGCGCGAGCCGACGTTCCGCCGATGGAGAAGCAGACGGGGGGCCTATTCGGGGTGGACGAGCGACAGCCAAGGGATTGAGTCCTCGCGGACAGGTCCAAGAACAGTTCTCGACCGGGGGGAGGAGAAGAGTTTTCCTCTCAAGGCTAGCATTTTCGAAGTGCGCGAATATGGTCCGAAAGAGTCATGGGGACCTTGGTGTGCAAGGGTGGGACAGGAGTTCCTAAACTTCATTTGGAATGTCGTCGAGGAATATATCAAGCATTCGTCGAAATAGGACTGCGGTTGATTTCCAGTCCCCGAGCATGGCCCTGGCACCGGCATCCGCGTACCCGTAGTCAGGGCGGGGCGCAAACGAATGAAAGGTGGCAGTCCGTAGCGCATAGCGATGCAGTTGGCCCAGAGCCGGGCTGTGCGGCCGCTCCCGTTGGCAAACGGGTGGATGCGCTCCCACCCCGCATGGACCCATGCACAAAGATCCAGGACGGCCGCGAGTTGATCGGCATCCGGTTCCTGTCCGGCGGCCACCATCGCGTCCAGTTCCCGGATGAGCGCGTGGAGCATCGTCTCAAAATCCAACAGCTCTTGAGCAACTTCGGCCGCATCCACACCGAACTGGGCGCCAACTCGCACCTGAGTTTTTTCGAGGCCTGACTCGCCGCGAAACGCGCCGACAAAGCGCGCGTCAGGCGCGACAAGGCTTTTCATGACGAGAGATTGCCAGCGTCTTGCCGAGGCGACGGTCGGGCATTCTCGCCTCTGCGCGGAGAGAACTATTTCATCTAGAACCTTGTTCAGGTTCTGGCGTAGTTGAGGACTGTCCTCGTCCCAGTCAGGCACCTAGCATCGCTCGAATTTTGCCCTGAGCCGGCCCAATGGGCTCAACTTGACCGTTGACCAAGTGGCCTTCGATCGGCTCACCCTCGAGCGGATCGGATTCTGTCGCTTCGGCCTCGACAAATGCATTGCGAGCCTGACGGAATTGCGGATCGCGCAACCTGTAAGCTCGTAGCTGCTCGAGACTGGCTTCCAGGCTCTGTTCTCTTGGGCTGCGGCGGAGCAGAAAGGTTTTGACCGCTTCGTTGAGTAGTTGATTGACGGGGCGCCGTTCGACCTTGCTGAGGTTTTCAAGGGCGGCTCGCTCTTCCGCATCAATTCTGAGGGTGAATGCTACTCGGGCCATGATTCGAAAGTAGTCTCATTAGCGTGTGATGTCAATATGGCATTTTGACGTCAATTTTTCGGGTGGGGGGTGTAGGCTTTTGGGCGAGAAGCGGGCGCTTGAATTGTGGGAATCGGCGCTCGAACGGGTGGAACGTGACTCGTATCACTGTGTGCAAGCACTCCGAGGAAAGATGATTCTCCCCGAATTCGAGGCATGATGCGACCTCTAGCGGAACTCGCTCCAGAGGGAGGGCATTTTGAAAATATCGCGTCTCCCGCTCTTGCGCAGGATTTCGCAGATCTTCTTTTTTTTTCTGTTCGTTGCTCTTCTGGTGCTCACTACTCTGCGTCCCGCGGCCGGGGCAAGCGCGGACCTTCACATGCGTGGGCCGGTGCGGTTATTTTTTGAGTGGGACCCGCTGGTGGCACTGATCAATGCCCTGGCCGGGCACGCGATCTATCGTGGGCTGCTGTGGAGTCTGATCATTCTGATCCCAACGCTGTTTCTGGGGCGGTTATTTTGCGGCTGGATCTGCCCGATGGGAAGCTTGCAGCACTGGGTTGGGAGTTGGCCGTCGGAGTCAAAACGCGGGAAGCAGCGCATCGATTCGAATCGCTACAAGCGCTGGCAGACGGTGAAGTATGTGGTGCTGCTAGCTGGGCTGGTGGCGGCGGTGTTTGGTTCGGCTGTGCTCGGCTGGCTGGACCCTTTCAGCCTTCTGGTGCGCTCGTTCGGGCTGTCGTTGCTGCCGGCGCTGAGCGTTGGCGCGCGGGCTGTGCTGACGCCACTTGAGCATAGCCATGTGGGGTTCATTCGGACGGCTGGCGAGACGCTGCACACGGTCTTGCAGGCGCTCCTGCTCGACCTGCGGCAGCCGCATTATGCGCAGAGCGTGTTTCTTGGGGTTCTGTTTCTAGGGATTTTATTTGCCAGCCTGCGCGTGACGCGGCTGTGGTGCCGCAGCATTTGCCCGCTTGGAGCGCTGCTGGGGGCGGTGTCCCGCTGGAGTGTGCTGGGATTGCACAAGGTGCCGGAGAGCTGCGACAACTGCAACCGCTGCCTGCTTCACTGCCAGGGCGGCGACAACCCGATCGGCGGGGTGCCCTGGCACAAGAGCGAGTGCCTGATGTGCATGAACTGCGTGGGCGCGTGCCCGCACGGCAGCCTTCAGTTCCGGTTCTTCCGCAAGGAAAGTGAGGTGGCGACGCCTGATCTTGGCCGTCGCCGCGCCATGACGGGGCTTGCGGCAGGAGCCGTCGCGGTGCCGCTGATGCGCGCGAGCACGGGGATGGGCAAGAGCCGCAACGAGCGCCTGATTCGCCCACCGGGCTCGCTCGACGAGAGCGACTTTCTGTCGCGGTGTATACGCTGCGGGGAGTGCATGAAGGCCTGCCCGAACACGGCGCTGCATCCCACGCTGGAACAGGCCGGGCTGGAGGGATTGTGGACGCCGACGCTCGTTCCCCGCATCGGCTACTGCGAACCAAGTTGCGTTCTCTGCTCTGAAGTGTGCCCTACCGGCGCGATCTGGCAGATTACGCCGCGCGACAAAGGATGGGTGGTCGGAGTTGGGCAGCAACAGCAGCCCATACGGCTGGGGACTGCGTTTTACGATCGCGGCCGTTGCCTGCCCTGGGCCATGGCGACCGATTGCATCGTGTGCGAAGAATGGTGCCCGGTGTCGCCGAAAGCGATCTACGTTCAGGAAGCGCAGGTGATCGATTCAGCAGGGAATGTGAAGACGCTGAAGCAGCCGAGGGTTGATCCCAGCCGCTGCGTGGGTTGCGGCGCGTGCGAGTACGCTTGCCCGCTGCAGGAACACCCTGCCGTTTACGTGACCAGCATTGGCGAGAGCCGCTCGCCCAGCAGCCAGATTCTACTCAACAGGAAGTAAAGGAGAACACTTTGTGATGTTTCGCCGGAATGGATTGAAGTTGCCGATCTGGTTTTCGTTGGCCGTCATTTTTGTAGGCGTGATGTTGGCCGGAGTTGGAATCTCAGGTTGCAAGAAGGCCAAGTCTGACCCGTTCCCCGTGTCGGGCGTTGTTGCCGGATGGGAGAAGACCTCGGACACTCGTACCTTTGCGGCCAAAGATCTCTACCAGTACATCGACGGCGACGCCGAGCAGTACATCGCTGCCGGAGTCGTAACCACCTCGACATCCGACTACAAGTTCCAGGGGCAGTTGGAAGCCACGGTGGACGTTCACACCATGGGCGATGCCGCGGGTGCGACCAAGATCTTTCAAACCGGCGCCGGCAATGACGCGAAGACAGTCTCGATCGGCGACGCAGCCGTGGCTTACGGCCAAAGCGTCATCTTTCGTAAAGGTATCTACCTGGTTCGCATCGTCGCATTTCAATCCACGCCCGGCGCGTCGGACGCACTGCAGGCGCTTGCTCGCGGAATAGAAGCCAAACTTTGAACCGTCCGAGCTCCGCGCCCGGCCGCATCGCAAGATCACGAGGTGAGAGATGAGAAATCGCCGCGAATTCCTTCAGGCAGCCGCAACGGGGGCCTTGGTGTTGGGGTCGTCCGCCGCGGCGGACAAGCTTGCGCTAGCTGCCGTATTTGACAAGCAGACAACTCACGCCGAGTCGGGCAAATCGCGTGTCGTGGTTGCGCGCGATCCCGCGCTGCACGGGGCGGACGGCCTGCTTGACGAGAAGCGGGTTCTCGCTCTTCTTGACCGTGCCGTCACGCAATACACGGGGCGCGATAATCCCGTAGATGCATGGAAACGCATTGTGCCTGTGGGCAAGGTGATCGGCCTGAAGACCAACGGGCTCGGCGGCAAGGGCATCTCAACGCACGCTGTACTGGTGATGGCCGTGGCCGAGCGCTTGCAGCAGGCCGGCGTCAAGCCCGGCGAGATCATTGTGTGGGACCGCAACCGCCGCGATCTCGAGGCATGCGGCCTCACCATCAATACTGACCCCAGCAAGGTACGTTGCTATGGGTCGGATGTTTCGGGCTTTGAAGACACGGCGGAGCAATGGGGCTCAGCAAAGATTCACCTCTCCAAAATTCTCACTCGCGAATGCGAGATGGTGATCGGCTTGCCCATCCTCAAGGACCACTCAATGGCCGGCGTCACGTTTGCCATGAAAAACATGTATGGCGTCGTCGATAGCCCGTTTCTTCTCCATGCCAACGGATGCAACCCGGCGGTCGCCGATCTGAACTGCATTCCCATCATTCGTCAAAAGGTTCGCTTTACCATCGGCGACGCCATGACATCGGTCTACGACGGCGGGCCTGGTTTTCATCCCGAGCGGCTTTGGCAGCCGAACGCGCTCATCGTTGGCGAAGACCGCGTCGCCCTCGATCAGACCGCATGGCAGATGATCGAGCGCAAGCGTGCCGAAGCCGGCATCAAGACTCTTGAAGCGTCGGGCCGGCCGCCACTCTATATCGCTACCGCAGCTGATGCCACACACCAGCTCGGTTTCAACGATCCCCAGAAGATCCACCTGATGGAGATTTAGAGGAAGAGGGTTTGTGGCCATGACGAATGAAACCGAGCCTGTGAGGCCGCCGCAAGGCATGTCCCGCCGCGAGGCAATGTTACAGTTGCTTCGCCTCGGGGGAGTAGCCGCAGGCGCTACGGGCGCAGCCGTATGGCTGAGCAGCAAGAGCGTTCGACCTGTCCCGGCTGCGGCCGAGCAGGCTCGCCGCGATCATCGCACCGCGGCTGATCCGCGCTGGCCGCAGCTCACGGTTGTGCAGGGAGGCGAACCCCGCGCCCTCGTGCAGAGATCTCTACAGAACCTTGGCGGAATCAGCCGCTTCATCAGCCGCCAGGATGTCGTGGTCATCAAACCAAATATCGCGTGGGATCGGACGCCCGAGCAGGCCGCCAACACCAACCCTGAGGTTGTTGCTGAAGTTGTCAGGCAGTGCTGGCAGGCGGGAGCGAAGCGGGTGATCGTGACCGACGTGAGTTGCAACGAGCCTCGCCGCTGCTTTCAGCGCTCGGGCATCCAGGCCGCCGCGCGTGCCGAGGGCGCCGAGGTAATTCTTCCCGATCCCGATCTTTACCGCGAGGTAGATCTGGGCGGGGTCGTGCTCAAGAGCTGGCCCGTGTTCATTCCGTTGCTTGAGGCCGACAAGATCATCAATCTGCCCATCGCCAAGCACCATGGCCTGGTCCGCGCGACACTGGGCATGAAGAACTGGTACGGCATCCTGGGCGGCCAGCGCAATCGCCTCCACCAGCAGATTCACCAGAGTCTGGTGGATCTCGCCAACTTCATGCTGCCCACCGTAACGCTGATGGATTGCTATCGCATTCTGGTGCGCAACGGGCCTACGGGCGGAAACCTTGAAGACGTTGAGTTGAAGAAGACGATGGTCGCGGGGACTGATCCGGTGGCGCTCGACGCTTATGTTGCCAAGGCGTATTGGGATCTCGACCCCGAGCAACTGCCCTACTTGCAGATGGCGGCCGCGCACGGGCTGGGCACAGTAGACTTCGACGGCCTCCACTTCACGACAAGTCAACTGGGCGGTTGAAAAGCGGATGGGCTGTGGTTGCCGAGCGAAAACGCCCGCTGTGGCTCTTTGCCGACGACGGTGATCTGAAGAGCAAAGACCTCGAGGAGTGGCCGGGCACGGGCGACGACTTGGTCGGCACCGGCGGCAATGATCGATAGCTGACCCGCCGCAGCGTCGCTTGGTGTGCCAAGCACCGGCGCTGCTACAAGGCCGATGCGGCGGTTTGCGTGCTCTATGGCGAGCCGCTCGCACAGGGCTGGGCTGATGGTGCCGCAGAGGATGTGAAGCAGGCCGGGTGAGAGGGAATCGATGAGCCGGTGGATGCCGAAGAATACCTCTTCGTAGGCCGCATCGTCGAGGAGCATGGTGATTACGGTGTCGGCGTCAAGTTCGGCTTCGGCAGGGGTTGCAGCGGCGATGGCGCCTTCGTGGAGGAGCGGCTTGGTACGGCCCTCGGTGCGGTTCCACACGGACAAATCGTGTCCAGCAGCGAGCAAGCGCAGCGCCATGGGTGTGCCCATGTTGCCGAGGCCGAGAAAGCCAATCTTCATGAACATTCCTCTTTGGTCGGAGGTGCGGAAAAATGGAAAGCCCCAGATCTCATTGAGGAGGCCTGGGGCTGGTAGATTGCGATGCGAGGACCGTCAGGCGGCTTTGGCCTTGAGGAGGTTGAGGGCCTTGGTGAGAACGTCGTCAACCTTAGAGGGCGGGGCGTCTTCGTCGTCATCATCGTCGGAGGTTGGAGTGACGGCAACATTGGGTGTGACGGCATTGTCCTGAATCTTATTGCCGCTGGGGCTCTCGTATTTGGCCACGGTGAGGATGAGAGCGGCGCCGTCAGGCAGTTCGATCGTTTTCTGGACCGAGCCTTCTCCAAAGGTGCGTTCGCCCACCACATCCCCGCGCTTTGTGTCCAGGATAGCGCCGGCTGCGAGTTCGGCGGCGCCATAGGTTCCGCGATTGACCAGCACGGACAGCGGCGCGTCGGTGAGGAAACGCGCGGGGTCCGCGGTGAAGGTCTGGGCGGGGAACTTCTGGCCCTGGAGGGTCGCGATGGTTCCCTGCTTGAGGAAGAAGTTGGCGAGGCGGACACCCTGGGCGGCGTCGTCGCCGGTGGAATCACGGAGGTCGAGGAGGATGCGGTGGCCTTTGTTTGCCTTGATCTTCGCGGCGATCTCGTCAACGCGAGCGGCGGTAAGCGTGCCGGGTTTGAGATAGAGGATGGTGGAGTGCTCGTAGTCCTGGACGGCGAGTGGAGCGGGAGCGGTGATGGTGCGGGTGAGTGTGAGCTTGTCAGGGTCTGCCTTGCGGGGGCGGACAACGGAGATGGTGACGGTGGATCCGGGCTTGCCCTCAAGGAGAAGCTGAATAACGGCGAGGGAGAGCTCGCGGGTTGAGTGGTCGCCGATGGATTCGATGACATCGCCGTCGGAGAGGTGCTCTTTGTCGGCAGGCGAGCCGGGCAGGACGTTGACGATGGTGGCGTAACCGAAGCGTTTTGAGACGGTGATGCCGATCTGGGCAACGCCGGCGGCAGGGCGATCTTTGTAGATCTTGTATTCGGTCGCGGTGAGGTAGCTGGAGTCCGCGTCGAGGGACTCGAGGAGGCCGTGGAGGGCGCCGGTGGTGACGTCGGACATGTCGGGCACGGTGACGTAGTCGGTTTGGACTTTTTTGAGGACGTCGGCGTAGACCTTCATCTGGCGATAGGCGCCATCGGACTGGCCGCTGGCGTGAACGCCAAAGAGGGACAGCCATGCGGGGAGGACGAAGCCCATGAGAAGGGCGCCACCGATGGCGAGGGAGAGAACGAGGACGCTACGCTGGAAGACTCTTGACACGGACACCACCGGAAGAGGCCCATTTAAGGAGGGAAGCAGGGCTCTCAATCTATAGACGTAATGATAGCGCAAAGGGGATGGGGAGCTGGTTTGCAGGTTTGCAGGCTGACGAGTTTACAGGTTGTCGGTTGGATAGGTTGAAGAGTCGACGGCGTGCCGGAAACGGGGCGCAGATGAATGGAGCAAGGGGGGCTTAAAAGGGTTATTCTGGGGTGCATGTCCAAGAAGGGGTTTGGTTTCTGCTTCGTGGGAACTGTGGCCGGACTGCTGATTTCGTCGTCGATGTCAGGCGCGGCTCAGCAGGGGAGCACTGGTCCGGTTGTGGTGGCGTATGTGTTTCCGCGGGATGGGGCATTGAAGCAGGGAGACGTCGACCCGCGGCTGATTACGCGGATTAACTACGCTTTCGCGAATATCAAGGACGGGCGGATGGTTACGGGGCCGGACCTGTCTGCGCAGAACTTTGCTTATCTGACGTCGCTTAGGAAGGAGAATCCGGCGCTGACGGTGCTGGTGAGTGTGGGGGGATGGGACTGGTCGGGGGGATTCTCTGACGTTGTGCTTACCGAGCAGAGCAGGCAGACGTTTATCGAGAGCGTAGTGGCGTTTTTGAAGAGCTATGACCTGGACGGGTTGGACATCGACTGGGAGTATCCGGGGATGGCGGGTGCGGGGCACAAGTTCAGGGCGGAGGATGGGGCAAACTTTACGACTCTTCTGAAGGAGCTCCGTGGGCGATTTGACGGGGAGACGGCGGCATCGCACAGGAGGCTGTACCTGACGTTTGCAGCGGGGGCGTCAAGCGAATTCCTGCGGCACACGGAGATGGCGAAGGCGCAGGAGTTTGTGGATACGGTGAATTTGATGACCTATGACTTCAGCGAGGCGGGGTCGGACAGGATCGCTAATCACCATGCGCCGCTGTACATCAATCCTTCGAGTCCGAAGAAGGAGTCGGCGGATACGTCGGTGAATGAGTTTGAAGCGGCGGGAGTGCCGGCGGGGAAGATTGTGCTGGGTGTTCCGTTCTACGGGCATGTGTGGGGAGAGGTTGGGGTAACGAATCATGGGCTGTTTCAGCCGGGGAAGGCGGTGGCAGGGGATTGGGCTTCGTACGCGAAGATTTCGAGCGATCTGCTGCATAGCGGGTATGTGCGGTACTGGGATGACGCGGCCAAGGCACCGTATCTCTACAACGCAGAGAAGCAGATATTTGTGTCGTATGAAGATGAGGAGTCGCTGGCGGTGAAGTGCGGCTACGTTTTGAAAAACAAGCTGGGGGGAGTGATGTTTTGGGAGTACTCAGGCGATCCGACGGGTACGCTGCTGAGGACGATTGACGGGAAGTTTCGGGTGGGTGAGGCGAAGAAGCATTAGACCGGCAGGGTGGGGTTTATAACCAATCGCCCTAGACGCCTTTTTCCTCGAAGATATGCGTTCAGCATGGGGCAACCGGCGGCAGGGATGCCGCCAGGACAGCCGGCTGGGAAGCCGGCGCTACAGGTTGGCAAGGGACAAGTTGGCGAAGGGACAGGATGGCTGGAGTGGCGATGATGGATGCCAGAGGGATGCGAAAGGTGGAGAGCAGGAATCCTGCATTCTGGGTTCCGACGGTTTACTTTGCCGAGGGGTTGCCTAACTACGCCGTCAACATTCTTGCGCTTTTTTTCTTGCAGAAGATGGGCGTGAGCAACACGGTGAACACGCT
>PMXB01000395.1 GCA_003165935.1 Acidobacteriaceae bacterium
GATGTCAGCCGACTTGCAGTTTCTGGAAGAATGGATTCCCGAGAGAATGGACCCTGGAACCGTATTCGTGCTGGAGAATCAGGCGAAGATGGGGAGTGCCCAAAACCCGTATGTGGCAGTGATGTCGTGCCCACGCTGCGGGACCATGGGGCTGATTACGCGGCGCCAGCTCTGCAGCGGCGAGACGATGATCTGCGGGGGGGATGTGTGCTCCGCGGAATATCGGCTTGAGGGCGAGAACATAAATTTTCGAAAAGTGCAGTAGCCGGGTGTGAGGGATTGCCCGCTGTGCCGGCCTTTGGGAGCTGTCGCGGATGAAGCGTGTTGGTTGGCGTCTGTCTCCGCCTTTTGGGCTTCGGTTACCATAGGTGGGTGAGATTTGCACTCGCATGCCCGGATGGCGAAACTGGCAGACGCAGCGGACTTAAAATCCGCAGACTCTAATCGAGTCATGGGGGTTCAAGCCCCCCTCCGGGCACCATGGAATCAATAACTTAGACACATGCTCTTTCTCAAATAAAGACCCTAAAATAAGTGCTGGTGCCACTTCTGGGGCCACTTTGTACCAAAGCTGCTAGCATCGGTTTGAGGAGGGTAAATCCCATGCCGAGGAAAGTGGTTCGCAAGGAACGGGGCGTCTTTGAAAAGGTGCCGGGCTCCGACATCTGGTGGATTCGCTTCAAGGTTGACGGCGTGGAGCATCGCGAGAAGGTCGGTCGGCGCGGCGATGCCATCAAGCTTTATGGCCTGCGGAAGGGGGACGTGGTTCGCGGCGTCAAGATGCCGGCGAACATGAAGCACAAGGGCGTCAAATTCTCTGCGATCGCCCAGGAAGCCATCGACTGGTACATCAATCACGAGCGCAGGGATGTCCGAAACTTCAAGGGCAGAATGAAATTCATTCTAGAAGCGTTTGGCGAGAGGGTCGCGGACGAGATTAAACCGTCTGAGATTGACTCCTGGATTGGCGCTCACAAATGGTCCGCGGCGACCAAGAACCGGTACAAGAATGTCTTTGGGAAGACCTTCAAGATTGCGCTCGCTGATGGAAAAGTAACCAGCAACCCAGCACGCATGGTGGAGCAGCGAGCTGAGAACAATGCGCGCATCCGGTTTCTTTCAGATGACGAGGAGAAGCGTGTGCGTGAGGCCATCACGAAGCAGTTCCCGATGCACCTGCCGGAGTTCGACGTTGCTCTGAATACGGGGATGCGGAAGGGCGAGCAGTTCAGCTTGGAATGGCCGGAGGTGTCGCTGACCCGCAAACGCATCCTGCTAGAGAAGACGAAGAATGGAAGTGATCGGGAGATTCCGTTGAACAAGACCTGCCTGAAGGCGTTCGAGGCATTACATGCCGTACGGCCCCATAATGGCCGCATCTTTCAGTCCAAGTACGGACGCGATTTGAATAATCCCCGGAAATGGTTCGAGCTGGCTCTTGAAGAAGCGAAGATAAAGAACTTCCGCTGGCATGATCTGCGCCACACATTTATCAGTCGCCTGGTTATGAAGGATGTCAACTTGCGAACGGTTCAGGAACTAGCTGGGCACAAGACAATTTCCATGACCACCAGGTATGCGCATCTGGCGCCAGAGCACAATCAGGCAGCCATTGAGAAGCTCGATCCGGTCGCAGCCTGATCGTTCCGGCGATTTGTGCCGCTTGCCCAAGGGCTGAGTGCCATGCTTCTGACCAAGGACTGCGCGATACTCTTGGAAAAGGGCAATTCTGATCAACTGGCCAAAATTGATTTTGTTCGGTTTCAGATAACGACGACTGGGAAGCTGCGCTGATTTCGGGCAAATCAGCATTTGCGGTGATCTGTTCGGCCGCTACTGCCCAAATCACGATCATTGAGTAATTTGGCTCACCAGGGCGGTTTCAATCGTACCCGCCAAATGGGTTCCATTCTTCGTTGGGAGTAAACGGCGTCCCCTCTCTCCCATCAAGTTGCCAAAAAGTATCTACCAGCGGGCGCAGCGTTCGAGGGTAGGGCCGCTCTTCCACCTCGCTCAAGTCCACCATTACTTCCGGGGAAGTGAAGGTGTTTTCTCGAATGCCGGACTCTCGCGGATACCATATCCGTGAGACTGAGAAGATTTGCTTGTCCTGAATTCCGGCCATGGAAAAGGCAACATATAGAATCCCTGTGCGTCCCTCCCGCCGGAATCGTCCAATCCCATCCTCATAGCAGTGGACGATTGCTTGCTCGACTTCCTGACCCTTGATCAGATCGCTATGAAAGCCGATGGGCGGACCATAAAAATGGCTAAATGCGTACTCGACGATCCCGGACCGAAACAGTTGTGTGTACCCCCAGTACCCGTCCGTTTTCTTCCGTGGCCCCGCAGCTGCACGGCCTGAATAGCAAAGGAACCCGTCGGCGTTGTACTGCTGGTTGTAGTTCCCATACGGAACGAACACCGCTTTCTTTTGATCATGTGACATTCGCCACGCCTCGGTGAACATCCCCGGCGTGAACGCATCAGCCGGGATGATATGGAACAGCATTGCCACTTCGCCTTCTAGGAGAACTGGCCCCCGGCCCTGTTCGATCAAGTCCAGCCGGTGCGCCCTCCAATTCGCGATGGTTTCTCGGAGTTCGCGCTGTTCGGAAAACGCCCGCCGGATCTCATCCCAATCCATTGGGTGACTTGCAGTTCCCGTCCTTTTGTAGAACTTATTTGTCCCTCCCATTTTGACCATGTGCGGTTTGCTTCTACTCGAAGGTACCCGTACCACTAGCGCATCCCCGCCGTCGCAATGAACGCTTCGCACTACTACTCCGATCAGGTTGGGTGCCATGCCGTCACGAATGTAGCTAGAGAGGCGCATTTCTTCCTCTTGTGGGTTTGGGAATCGAGTTTCCAAGAGGCGGTCTGGGATTCCAGTTGGCTTATCGTCCCCTGTCCGGCGTTCCGCAACCCCGTAGACCAGATCGCCGCCAGCTGAATTGGCCATCGCTGCTACGTCGTAGAGGAACTCTTTTTTGTCCTCGCGCTCCTTGCTGGGGAGCTGCTGTTTGTAGTCAAGAGTCAAACTCTCAGGTACCTCGGATTCAATGAGGCTCTCGATATGAGCGGTGGTCAGGTCGTTCAAGTTGACGGGCAACATACGACTATTTTCGCACCGCGTCGGACGCGGCATGGGCTCTTGCAAGAATTGGTCGGATCGTTACCGAACGTCGGATTTAGATCGAAAGATCGGTATGGCGAATGGGATTCTGCTGCGTTGACTCTCGGAGCCCGTGATGTATCCCATGACCAACTGGAATTCAAAGGTATGCTATCGGTGGTGCAGCTCAAATCTTCGAGTTGATAGCCTCCAATTGTCCGGCGTCGATCCGGACGGATCAGGCGAGCAGATCGTAAAACTGGAAACCGCGAAAGAGGGTCCGACAATGCTGGTTACATTCGATACCAATGTCTGGAACAGGATGGTCTTTCCCGAGCGGTATCTCAGGAGTCCAAACTATGCAGCGTTGGTGAGGATCAACAACGCAATCCGAAGTGGGCTCGTGCGCGGCTTTATTTGCGAGAGTTTCGGCACTTTGGAAGCTATAAAACCGACGGACCGAGCGAAATTTCACGCCCAAAGCACCCCGAAGGTTGAGGTGGCGAGTAAGCCACAAGGTAGTGGACTCGTTTCCATGACCATCGGAATAAAAGCGAATCACGACCTACACCCCGGTCTGAGTGGAGAATTCGAAGAGGAGCTCCGCCAAGCCTTGTCGATTGGGATGAAGTTACTTTCGACGCCGTATATCGGTTTGCCTGTTCCTGCCCGCCTCAGGAGCAATCCTGACATCTATGCCCCCGAAGTCTTTGCGACCGCAGACTACGACGAGCGATTCGGGAGTGTCGTCAATGCCATTGTTTCGAGAGGAGTAGGGCAAGGGGCTCATGTGGCTCTCGCGAAAGAATTTACCGAGAGGCTGGACGCGGCGCGGCCGGAATGGCTATCAGATCGTGAGCTCATCTATCGCGTTTACGAGTACGCACGCAAATCAAATCTCAACAAAGAGAAGAAACAGATTGAGAAGGTTTTTGCGGAATCTGCCGATGGCGATGTAGTGGCTGCGCACGTCGCCTTTGGCAATGACTTTCTCTGTACTGAAGATCGTGGAGGCTCCGCAATTGGCCCCTCAATATTTGATGACAACAACCGTACATGGCTGAAAACAACGTACGGCGTCAAAATCTTGACCGCACAGCAACTGTCTGATCTTGTCTGAGGCGAATTCTTATAGATCAACAGTCTCGCCATCGACAACTCCGCCTTCCCACAGAAGTCGGCCCTCCGACAGGAATGCTGGGCCGGGTTCCTTCCTAAGAGGCAGGTTCGGTGCCCATTCCTAGGTCACCATGGAGGACCGGCATCGTTTGGCGAATACAGGGGCCGGATTACGGTTGATTGGGTTCTTCAATTTCTGCAGAAGGCTGCTCGGGAAAAAGCGGTTCTTGGTCAAGCGGTGGCTTCCGGGATCCCGGGGGCGCGTTCTTTAGATAGCCGTGGTCAAACGCATATTTCTTCCCGCGGCCATGCGCGCCGCCGCGACAACCCTTGCATTTACAGGACCCCGACAACTTACGCTTGCCTTTCGCATAGCATTGGGGAGTGCAATAGGCTGGATGCGGGATTGGACCAGCCGGTCCGGTCGCAGAGGGAATCAGATTCCTTCCTTCCAACCTGTCCTGTGCCATAGGTAAGAAGATATATCACTATTCTGTGCTGTGCGAATGCGGTACTTTTTGTGACCGACTGCTCACGAAACAGAGGTTTGATAACAAAAAGTCGGCTTTGTGGCAAGGTTTTTCTTCAACAGGTTTTTCTTCAACCCTGTTTTTCTTCAACCCTACGAATGAATCAATGACTGCTATTCGCTCTCAGCGGCACTACATCATCGTTCGGTTCACTCTGCGGCTCAAAACGGCTGGGAGGCACGTCCGAGGCCTGCCGCTTGGTCTTTGCGCGAATTGGGATGTCGATGCCAACGGCGCGGACGAATTCCGGGTGATCCTCTCTGGCGAAGCGCCGGACGGCACTTGCAGGAATGAGAATCTTGCCTCCAATTCGACGCATGGAGAGACGCCCAGTCGTAATGAGGTAATCGACAGAGCGAACGCTGAGACTGAGTGCTTCAGCGGTATCGCGACGGGAATACAGCAACTTCTCTACATTCTGCTCCATTTGACCTCTCCTTGACTCAAATTCAGAGTTCCATTTGCCCTTTGATGATCGAGCCGAAGGCGCCCATC
>PMXB01000383.1 GCA_003165935.1 Acidobacteriaceae bacterium
AAGCCAGCGCCTCGGGCATGGCCAGGAGCAGAAACCTCAACCTCTCGGTGACGGAGGTGTTGTATTCGGCCGCAAGGCGCCGCGTCTGGCGATAGAGCTCGGGATCTACGGCTACGGTGATGTTCCTTACTTTTCGCATGGTGCTCCAGAGATCGGAGATCAGGGTTTAGGGTTTGGGGTTTAGGGTTTAGGGATCAGGGACGCTCGGTGATTTGGATATTTGCATTGTGCGCCGGCGGTGGGTAATTGTATCCAAAACCCACGAGAAGTTTTTTGGGGGGGCAATTGAGGGTTCGCGGCGTTGCGACAAGTCCGCCGCGGAGAAGAACCTTGCCCGTTCGTTGCACATAAGATTACTCGCGGCGTCCATCATGGTATCCGGGCGTTGAGACCCGGATAAAGAGTGGATTTGAGTGCTTAGAAGGGTACGATACCCAGCCCCGGAACCATCTGGAAGTGGCGTACATTGGCGGTTGCAACCCGGTAGCCAAGCTCCAGTGCCGTGACGCCGATCAACAGGTCGGAGAGGGCAACGCGGACGCCCTGGGCAGTATTTTCGCCGTCGATCTGACCGGCCCTGAGAGCCACCGGAACCGTTACCGGATGGACCGGCAGAGCGGTCATCAGTTCGTTGAGGAACTGCCTTCTCGTGGCCTTTCTTTGGGGCGTGTTGGCGCGGGCTACTCCGTGCGCAAGTTCGATCAGCGTAACGACCGACATGGCAACATCCTCGCCAGCGGCGCGCAATGCGATTTCGGTCAGGGTTTGCCGGGCGTTCTGGCCTTTGCGTTCTGACGCGATGAGTACGCTGGAGTCGAGGATCAGGCCCACCGGATCAGTCCCATGCCGGAGGATTCAGCGGTTCTCGATGGGCGGCGACTGCCGCTGCAACGTCGCTGGCGAAGTCCTCGTCGACGGTCGCCGAAGAGTCGGCGGGCAACAGGGCGATGCACTCTTCGATGGAACGGTGCGGCGGCGCGGGCGTATGCAGCACGGCGACCGGGTACGCATCGGACTCGATGACGACCTCGGCCCCGGCGCGCACCCGAGCCAGCAGACCGGCGAAGTCGCGGGCAGCGTCAGCTTCCGAGATGTGGATCGTTGCCATGCTCATGATGATACCTCGAATCCAGTCTTCGGGGCGGCCGCCCAGGAAAGCAGGCGGAGGACGGACGGCGATGTGAGCTTGTTTTTTGAAACCTAGCTCTCGCGGGAATCTACCGGGGAGGTCCCGTCTGTGTCCGGGTTTCGATTTCTGTGATGCCGGTGGGGGTTCTTTCCCTCCCACCCAAGCGGAGCTTGGATGGGGCACCCTCATCAAGGCGGAACGAACTTCTGTAAAGCCTAGGCCGGGCCACCCGCCCGGCAAGACAAAGAACCCCTCCAAAGTGCGCCTCAGCTTTGCCCCATCCTCCGCGCCATCTCCGCCGCATACGCCGCGTCGTCCTGCCCCTGCAGCGCCACATACTCCTCGTCCGTCATCGAGCGCCTGAAGTCGAGCACCTGCTGAGCATCGGGCCCCACGACATGCCGCAACTGCCATGTTCCGCTCTCGATGATCTCCACAATCTTCTCCCCCACCAGGTGCGGCCCGCGCTGCAACTCCATCGCCAGCGCTCCCGCAAACAGCTTCTCCATCCTCTTGGTGTGCGGGTAATGCGTAGGCTGCTCCATCTCCTCAAGCCCTCGCGCCATCGACGTGTCGATGATCCCCGGCTCCACAATCGCCACATGCACTCCAAACAGCTTCATCTCCTGCGCCAGCGCCTCGCTCAGACCCTCCAGCGCGAACTTTGATGCGGCATACGGCCCCAGCGGCGAAGTCGCCAGCTTGCCCGCAATTGACGTGATGTTGACGATGCAGCCGCTCCGCCGCTCGCGCATCCCCGCCACCACCGCCTTGATGCACCGCAGCGCCCCAAAGTAGTTCGTCTCCATCACCGCGCGAAACTCGCTCAGCGGCAACTCTTCGATCGACCCGTGCCGCTCAATGCCCGCGTTGTTCACCAGCACATCGATCACGCCTGCCTGCTTCTCAATCTCCGCCATACCCTCGGCTACCGAGCTATCCGAGTCCACATCCATCTTCGACACATGAATTGGCAGCTTCTCGGCCGCAGCCCGCTGCGCCAGCTCCGGCGCCTTCTCCGGGCTCCGCATGGTCGCATACACTGTGTGCCCAGCGCGCGCCAGCACCAGCGCTGTCTCCAACCCGATTCCCTTGCTCGTTCCAGTGATCACAACCTGGGCCATCGACTCTCCTTTGGGTTCCTGGGGATTCATCGCAGTCTACANNCACGTCCCATGGGTCGGCATGAGCCTTCACGACACCATCCAGCCCGCCTTTACGCTCCTGGTAGGCATCGCCCTTCCCTACTCCGTGCTAAGCCGCCAGCGCCGCGGCCAGTCCTTCCGCCGCATGCTCGCCCACACCATCCTGCGCAGCTTTGTCCTCATCGCCCTCGGCATCACCCTCAACTCCCTGCCCGGCACCACTCCCAACATCGCATTCACCGACACGCTCTCCCAGATCGGCCTCGGATACACCTTCGCCTTCCTCCTCGCCTTCGCCCGCCCGCGCACGCAGTGGATCGCGCTCTTCTCCATCCTCTTTGCCTACTGGCTCGCCTGGGCCCTCTATCCCGCCCCCGGCCCGGGATTCGACTACGCCGCCGTTGGCGTTCCCCCCGAATGGCACGGGCATCTGCTCTCCGGCTTTGCCGCCCACTGGAACAAAAACTCCAACATCGGCCAGGCCTTCGACCTCTGGTTCATGAATCTCTTCCCCCGCCCCCACCGCTTCCTCTTCAACCCCGGCGGCTACCTCACCCTCAGCTTCATCCCCACACTCGGCACGCAAATTATCGGCCTGATAGCCGGCCGCTGGCTTCTCAACTCTGCGCCTGCCGTCCCCATTCGCCGCCTCTCCATCGCGGCCGCACTGCTCATCGCCTGCGGCCTCGCCCTTCACTTCACCGGCGTCTGCCCCATCGTCAAGCGCATCTGGACCCCCTCCTGGACACTCTTCAGCGGCGGCGTCTGCCTGCTCTTCCTGGTCGCCATCTCCTGGCTCGTCGACCTCCGAGGCCATCGCCGCATCGCCTTCCCTCTAATCGTCCTCGGAACCAACTCCATCGCCGCTTACGTCCTCTCCTGGATCATGGATCTCCTCGACGGGGCCGTTTACCACTTCCAACTCTGGCCCTCCGCCTTCAATCTTTTTCCCCCCTCTCTTGAGCCCCTCTACGTCGGCAGCCTCACCCTCCTCGTCTACTGGCTTATCCTCTTCACCATGTACAAGAACAAACTCTTCCTCCGTATTTAATTGATCTGTCAACCTGAGCGAAACCTGGCTCGTCTTTTGAACCAAACACAGTCGAAGAACTCGCAGTTGTACTTTCCCTCGAATAGAAAGAACCTCTGAGAATGCGTCTTGTTCCCTGTTCCCTATCCCTTTAGCACCGTACTCACCAGCTCCGACACGCCGTTCCACGCAATCTGCACCCCGATGCAAAGCAGGATGAAAGCAATCACGCGCAAGATCCCATGCGCGGTCGACTGCGAGATCTTTGTCGTGATCTTTGGCGCATACCCATAGCAGAGAAACACTCCTACGCTCAGAACCACCACAGCCGCAAACACCGCTCCATGCTGCAGCAAATTTGCCTTCAGCCCATGCCGCGAAGCCTGCGCGCTCAGGGTCAGCACGGTCACCAGCGTCCCTGGCCCCGACGTCACTGGAAACGTGAATGGATAGAAAACCTTCTTGTTCAGGTTCTCCAGCAGCACCTCGTCCTTCTCGTCACACTCTTCCCGTTTCTGTCGCGTGTTCGCCGATGCATCGCTCTCGTTTAGCGTCTTCCAGCCCATCGCCGCAATCACAAGGCCGCCCGTCACCTGCACAATCGGTAGCGATATCCCGAAAAAGTTCAGGATCGCCGCACCCACAAGCTCAATCGTCCCCAGAAAAACGATGTTGTTCACAGCAATCCGCCGCGCCAGCGATAGATAGACCTTCGGCGGTGCACTCCCCACCAGGCTCATAAACACGAGTGCCGACCCCAACGGATTGATCAGCGGCAGCAGCGCGCTGAACGCCAGCAGAAACCCATTCAAGAAAATCATTCCGCTCTCCACCACTCAAATCTATCTTCGCGCAATTCAGCCAACGGTCAACGATCTCTCATCGCGGCAGTTCGCAATGAAGATCGTTCAGAGAGCGAGGCAGGATGCCCCGGTCCCAAATCAATCGCTAATGCGCCTGGTGATCGGGGACCAGCGGCGCCAGCCGCGCGCTCAGTTGAGGCGCCAGCGTGAGCGAGAACGCCTCGCTTATATGATTGTCGTCGCTGTAGACGATCATCCCATCCTTGATCGGCGGGCACACGGCGCCGTCGCAGAACAAGTCCGTCAGATCGAGAATGTGCACGTGGCTCAAGCCAGACGCAGCATCCTTCTCCGCCTGAAACACCCCTTCATTCAGAGCGCTGGAGCGATAGAGCATGCACGGGTTTTTCTCTGTCGAGTGATGGCGTGCCCACCAAGACGAATCACCATTCAGGCAATCGGGGATATCGACTCCTGGTGTGGGGGTATCCCTAAGCAGAATCGTGGTTATACCGGCGTCATCTAACTTTTTCAGAGTCTTGCGCGAGGCTTCTCGCCAGGTCTCGTTCGGCCCATGAATGCCGGGGACAAATGTCTGCAATTGACGATTGGAGATGACCACGGCAGTTGGATGCAATTCAAGAATCCGTTGCATCGCCGCTGCCCGCCATATGTCGCACTCAGTGTATGCCCGGTTCTGCATTGGGTTGGAAACGGTAATATCGGCAGTCGGGCAGGCAGGTTTGCGAATCAAGTCAATTCGCCAACTGCGTTCGCTGCCCACTGCGGCAAACGCCCCAAACCACATCCTCGCGTGCGAGTCGCCAAACAGCACAACCGTGTACTTTGAATTCGCATCCCCTCCAATACACTCTGCCAGGTCCGATCCAAGAAATCCGACCCCCGGACACGATGTTGTCGCCTTCGTCGGATCTCCCAATGCCGCGAGAATCTTCCCCCCCTGCAAGGAATTAGCCGCCTCCACAGCAGAGTGCTGCCACAGGGCCGCAGTCCCGGCCGTCAATAGCGTCACCAGGCCAACCCCTGCAAGGGTGAGTGCCCGGTGCCGGCCCAGAAAGCGACTGAACCGGATGGGATCCTCGACCAGCACGTGAGTAATCGCGGCCAGCGCAAGCGAACCCAGCACGCAATACAAAATCATGTGAGCGCGCTCGGTAAACGTCAGCACTCCACTCGCCGCCGCAAACACCGCAAAGACCGGCCAATGCCACAGATACCAAACGTATGAAATCCTGCCCAGATACTGCATGAAGCGAAGATCGAGAAACCTGGCCACGCTGAATTGCGGCGTACACCCGTGAAGAATCGCCACGGTTCCCAGCACAGGAATCAGGCCATGCCAACCTCTCCAGCCAATCTGGTCGTGAAGCATCACGGATGCGCCAAGAATCGCTGCAACTCCGAGCCAGCTTAAGAGAGTACGCACAACTTGGGGAATCCGCGCTTCCTGCGGCGCCAGCAGCAGAGAGACGCCTCCGATAGAGAACTCCCAGGCACGCGTGAACGGGCTGAAAAAAGCCAGCGGCGCAATCCTTGTGCTGTACCAGATCGACGCTGCAAAAGACCCCGCCGTAATCACAACCATCAGCGCAAGCAGCCCCTTGCGTGAGCGCAGCCCGCGCATTCCCAGCAGGACAATCGCGGGCCACACCAGGTAGAACTGCTCCTCAACGGCAAGCGACCAGGTGTGAAGAAATGGATTCGTGGCGATGGTTGGCGCAAAATAGTTGGTCGCCTGATGCAGAAACCAGAAGTTGCTGGCGTACAGCGCTACGTAGGTACCCGAGTCACCCAATTTGAACTGCTGAAGCGGAGAAAGGAAGATACTGCACGCCAACAGCGTTGCGAGAAACACCAATGCCGAGGCAGGCAAAAGCCGGCGCGCTCTTCGTGCATAAAAGCCTGCAAACGAAAGCCGGCCCGTCTCTTCGATCTCCCGCAGCAAAAGCCCCGTAATCAGGTATCCGGAAATGACAAAGAAAACATCGACGCCAATAAAACCGCCGCTCATGCGCCGCGGCGACGCATGAAATGCGACAACCAATGCGACCGCAAGCCCGCGAAGGCCTTCAATGTCGGGCCGATAATTTGACGATCGAGTAAGTTGTGTTCCCATTATCAAGAGGCTAACAGTTTATCGAATAGGAAAGCTGCGTATCGTACCCCTCCGGCAGGGCCACGCTCCTCCCATCATAAGAGGTGGCAGCCCGGTATCAAAGAACAAATCCGTCCTCAGATCTCTGAGTCAAACCTGCTCAGCAACTCTCGCGGCCCTACCCCAGCGGTAGCCTCACAGTCGCGCGCGCCCCTTCCCCATCTTCCCGATTCACCAGGGTAATCTCCCCGCCATGCGCTCGCGCAATCTGTTGCGCCAGCGCCAGCCCCACTCCGCTCCCCGCTGGCTTCGTCGTGTAGAAGGGCACAAACAGATTCTCGATATTCGCAATCCCCAGTCCGTGATCCTCAATCGTCACCAGAAGATCCGTCTCTGCTGTTTGCCATGCCGCGCGCACAGGATGCGACCCATTAGCCAGCGAGGCATCCACTGCATTCGCCAGCAGGTTGATGAACATCTGCTCAAGTTGATCCGGGTCGGCATTCATTGCCACCGCAGGTCCCGCATCCAGCTCAACCGGCAGCCGCTGCTCCAGCAGTACAACCCGTTCGAGTAGCGGCCCAAGTTGAATCGTTCTGCGATGGGGTGGCGGCAACTGCGCAAGCAGCCGGTACGACTGCACGAATCGATGCAGCGAATCCGCACGGCTCTCCACCACGCTCAGTCCACGCTTGAAATCGTATAGCTCCGCTTCATCTCCGCCCATCTGATCAACTCGCGCCAGCAGGCTTCCCGCAATCGACTTGATTGGCGCCAGCGAGTTTGAAAGCTCGTGCCCGAGGACCCTGACAAGCCTCTTCCAGGCCGCCTGTTCTTCTTCCTGGAGCGGTACGCTCACATCGTCGAGCAGCAACAGCGTATGCGGTGCGCCATACTGCCGGAACGTCGTTTTCCTCAGCAACCAGCGCGTGGGCTTGTCTCCAAAGGAATGAATGCTCTGGTCTGCGGCCTCCAGCAGATCTGCCAATCCCAGCTCCGTGGCCGAGCGCCCAAAGCAGCGCGCATAGCTCAGCCCCAGCAGCCGGGTTCCCGCGCTGTTCACCAGTTGCAGCAGGTTCTCTCGGTCAAACGCAAACAGCGGCGCATGCATCACCTCGAGAATTCGCCCCAGCAGCGCCGTCGCCTCCAGCGACCGTACACGCTGCCGTTGCAGCAGGTCGGCCAGTGCATTCACCTCCGCCGCCAGTTCCGCAAATGCGTCTTGCGTCCCCGCTCCGCGCGCGCGAAACGAGTAGTCCCCCTCGCGCAAAGACGAAACTACGTTGGAAAGTGTTTGCAATGGTCGAACGAATCCCTCAATCAGCGCCGACGCCACGAGCAGGAGGTAGATCAGCAGGCACAAGGCAAGCAACGTCGCACTCGTAGCGCTCAGCTCCTCCTTCGCCAACAGAAACACACCCGTCGCCAGTGTCGGCAAAGCCAGGAACAGGCAATACAGCCATGCCCGGCGCACAGCCGACCTGCGGCGGCGTCTTTGTCGCTCAGATCCCATACTTTTCAATGCGGCGGTAGAGGGCGGCCCTGCTCAGCCCCAGTGACTCCGAAGCCTGCGAGATGTTCCCATCGCACCGCCGAAGCACCTTCCGAATCAGCGCCGACTCCATCTCGTCGATGCTCATCTCCTCCAGCATTTGCGGCGCAGGGGGCCCCGACGCAATCGCCAGATTCGACGGCTCAATCTCATCTCCCCGGCACAGCAACACCGCGCGTTCCACGGCGTGTTCCAGTTCGCGCACGTTGCCCGGCCAGCCGTACTCCATCATGATCCGCATTGCCGCCGAACTGAATCCCATTACCTGCTTGCGATATCGCGTGCGGTTCCGCCCCAGGAAATGCTCCGCCAGCGGCGCAATGTCTCCACGCCGGTCCCGCAGCGCCGGCAAGTGAATCTCCACAGTATTCAATCGAAACAGCAGGTCTTCGCGAAAATTCCCCGCCTTGGCCTCTTCGTGTAGTTGCGCATTCGTAGCTGACAGGACACGCACATCCACGCGCCGAGTCTGCGACGAGCCCACCCGCTCCAGTTCGCCGGTCTCCAGCACGCGAAGCAGCTTGGCCTGCTGCCGCATCGGTACGTTCGCAATCTCATCCAGAAACAGCGTCCCGCCGTTGGCCAGCTCAAAGCGCCCCACCCGATCTGTGCGGGCATCAGTAAAAGCACCCTTCACGTGCCCAAAAATCTCGCTCTCAAAGGTTCCCTCTGATAGGCCGCCCGCATTCAAAGCCACCAGCGCCATCTTGCTTCTCGGAGACGAAGCATGAAGCAGCTTCGCCACGATCTCTTTGCCCGTCCCGTGCTCCCCGGTGATCAGCACGTTGGCCTCCGAAGGCCCTACTTGTTCAATCAGCTCCAGCACTGCCTGCATCGCGGGCGCGCCCGCCACAAACTCCGGCATCCCGTCCCCGCGCAGCAACCTGTTCTCGAGTTCCAGATTCCTCGCCCGGCGCAGCGCCTGGCGCAACTCCGCGTGCACTCGCACCATGGCAAGCAGCCGCTCGTTTTCCCACGGCTTCTGCAGAAAGTCCCGCGCCCCGCGCTTCATCGACTCCACCGCCAGATCGATGTTGCCCCACGCCGTCATCACGATCACCGGCAATCGCGAGTCGTGCTCCTGAATCCGCGCCAGTAACTCCAGCCCTTCCTGGCCCGACGTGGTGTCGCGTGTGTAATTCAGATCGATCAGCAGCACATCGTAGTCGCGCTCCCCCAGCGCTTCCATCAGCAACCGCGGAGATCGCACGCAGTCTACCGCAATTCCCTGCGGCTTCAGCAGCAGCTCGATTGCCTCAAGAATGTGCGGTTGATCATCTGCAACCAGCACCCGAATTTGCTCTTGCTTCCGTATTTGATCTTCCTTTTGGATGACTTGCCTCCACCTGATTCTACGGCTACGGCGGAACCAGGTTCCGCTCTACCGACTCACCACGCCCAATTTCGCATCATCGATAGATACTCCGGTCCGCTCCAGCGTATCGCCGGTGGCGCGATCGATATCCACCTTCGCCTTCTCGTACGCTGTTTGTGCAGTGTCCAGGGCTTGCTCAGCCTGGGCCAGTGCGTCTTGTGCGGTCAGCGTATCGAAGCCCGATTTCGCTCCCAGAACCTGCTCCTGTTTGGTGATGTCAAAGGTCTTCTGCGCAAGGTCGCGCGCTTTCTGGGCCGCTACAACGTGTGCTTGAGCCTGTTCGAGTGCGAACTTCGAGTTGCGAACGTCGAAGCGTATGCCTTTCTGCTGCTGTTCTGAAGAGATCTGGCTCTGGCGGTACTGCAGCACCGCTCGGAATTGATCGGCTTTGGCCTGACGGTTGCGCAAATTGATCGAAAGCGTCATCCCAACCTGGTATTCCGGCGACGAGTAATTGAATGTGTTCGCCAACATGCTGGGGAACCCCGTGGGCAGATTGGTGCTGCAATCCTGCGTGCTGGGGTTGCACAAGGGGTTCACCGGACCGGCTGTTCCAGCGCCGGCGTAGACGCCATACATGTTGAGAGTCGGCAGGAGCTCGCTGTTGATGTCCTTGAGAGATTGCTTTTGAACTTCGGCCGTCATCTTGTAGATGGCAACCTCCGGCCGCTTCTTCTCCGCATCCGAAATAAGGTCGTCCATTGATTTGTCGGCATTCGGGTCGGCCTCCCCATGCAGGTCGAGCGGTATCACTGGCATCTCGTCGATCGTTGGATCATCGACCTTGGTGAGCGCGTTCTTCATCAGCAGCTCGTTCAGTCTCAGGCTGGCGCGCGCCACTGTCAGGTTGCCTTCCGCGGTGGCCACGGCAGACTCATCCGTCATCACCTGCATGGCGGGGATCGCTTGCAGCTTCAGCTGCTTCTGATCGTCGGAGAGATTCTTGTTCGCGAAACCGAGTGATTGTTCGCTGATCCGCTCACTGTCGAAGGCATTCACAAGGTCCCAGTAGATATTCTCCACCTGCGTTACAGTGGCGATCACCTGCGCCTTGAATGCGAGGTCTGTAATCTGCGAGTTGCGCTTGGCAATGCGGATGTAGCGCTCGTTGGTAGCCACCCCGAACCCGTACAGAAGCGGCTGCGAGATTTGCACCTGGAAATTGGAATACAGCTCGGGGTTGATCAGGTTGTAAGGCGAGTTGCTGGCGACACGATTGCCGAGATAGCTGACCGATAGGTTGGTGCCGATGGGGAATGACTGCGAGTAGTTCGACAGGACCTCGATCGTGTTGTTCTTCAATGTCGGCACGCCCGTCGTGATCTCGTTCGCCTCTTGCACAGTAGTGTGATCGACGTAGCCCCTGAAAGTCAGGTAAGGATCGAACGACGAAACGCTGGTACCGGCGCCGAGTGTCGAGGTAACAATGCCGCCCGCGCCGGCAGAGAATCCGGATCCCGACGAGCCGCCTCCACCGCCAGTAGATGCCCCAAAGCCGCCCTGTGTCCCCTGGGAGATCGCGGTGTTCACGCCATTCGCTGGGCTGCCTGCCTTGGTGCGCAGGATATCCGTCTGAGCGATGGGAAAGTTATAGCGGAAATATGCCAGATCGAGGTTATTCTCAATGGCCACTGCAATCGCGTCATGCAGTGAGATGTAGATCTTGCCATCGCGGATGAGGTTCTCCAGGCGCGGCGAGTTGCTCAGGTCCAATTCAGGCGCGGTGCTGGGTATATACGGTGCGAGCGGGTTGCGCGAGTGGGGCATCGGCACGTGAAAAGGTTGCGACGGAGCAAACAGCGGCTGCGGCGTCTGCTGCAACTGCTTGATCTGCTGCGCCAGGGTCGGCTGCGACGCCGCGGCCCCGCCGCTCGAAGCAGGCGATGGCGCATCCGGTGCCGTCTGCGTGGCTCCCGATACCGAACTCGCTGCAGCCTGCGCTTGCGTCGCGCCTTGCTGGGGAGCCGGCGTGGCTTGCTGAGTCGCCGGTTCCGACGCAAATGCTAGATTTACCTGCATCAGTAGTATCGCGGCTCCCGCCTGCACTTTCCTTACGAACTTTCCATCCTGCTGCTTCACTTGGCGCCAACCTCCGTGCTCATCGGTTCCACCCGCTCATCCCGCGTCATCCACCCATCCCGCAACTCCAGGATGCGCTTCCCATACCGCGCGTTTTCTTCCGAATGTGTCACTTGCACAATCGTCGTTCCCTGCTTGTTAAGCTGCTTGAAAAGTTCCATGATCTCCCGTGCCTGCGTCGAGTGAAGATTGCCCGTCGGCTCATCAGCCAGCAGCAACCGCGGCGCATGAACTACCGCCCGCGCAATCCCCACCAGTTGCTGTTGCCCGCCCGAAAGCTGATTCGGATACAAATCCTTCTTCGCGACAATCTGAAATCTGTCTAGAATGTCAGCAACCATCCCAGCCCGCTCCTTCGCCGGAAGATTCTTGTACGACAGCGGCAGGTCGATGTTCTCGGCCACCGTCAGGTCGTCCAATAGGTGATAACTCTGGAAGACCATGCCAATCCGCTGCCGCGCAAGATCTGCCCGCTGCTTGCGGTTCAGCTTGTGTACCGCCGCTTCATCAAACCAGTACTCGCCCGCCCATCCATCGTCCAACAGCGCAAGCACATTCAGCAGCGACGACTTCCCCGCCCCCGATGGTCCCATCACGGTCACAAACTCACCTTCTTCGATCGTGAGCGCAATCTTGCGCAGCACCCACGTCTCCGTGTGCCCTGTCTTATAACTGCGATCAACGCCCTTCAAATCAATCATCTTGCCACTCCGATCTATTTCGTTGCACTTCAATTCCGGCTACTCCGTTCGAAGAGCTTCCATAGGTTCAATCGACGCTGCGCGCCGCGCCGGAATGAACCCTGCTGTAATTCCGCAAATCACAAGTATCAAGGGTGCGCCTGCAAGCGCCATCCAGTCGTATCTCCCCACTCCAAACAACATGCTCTCCATCAACTTTCCTGCATAGAGCGCCGCCGGGATTCCGATCACCAGCCCGATGAGAACCTGGAACAGCGCCGCGCGCATCACTGTTTTGATCACACTCCCCCGCGTAGCGCCCAGCGCCATTCGAATACCAATCTCGCTGCCACGCCGCGCAACAAAGTACGACATCACGCCATAGAGACCAACTGAGGCAAGAATCAGCGATAGAACGCCAAACAGAGTTGTAAGCTGCGCGATCAAGCGATCCTCAATGAACAGGCCGTCCGCTTGCGATCGAAACGAGCGAAGATCCATGACCGTCAGATTCGGATCGATCCCGGCCAGCGTCTGGCGAATCAGCGCATCCGCATTCGCCGGCTTCGCTTTGAATGACAGAATCATCGCGCCGGGGAACATCGAGCTCTTCTCCCCCGCGATCATCTCCGGTTCCTTATACGCGGCGTAGTACTGGGTCATCGGACGGAAGTACTCCGGCTGCACAACGTCGCGCGGGTTCTCCATTTTGAAATCGGCAAATACGCCTACAATCTCCCACGCCCCTGAATACTCAGGATGATCGATACCAAAATGCTGGCCAATCGGATCGACATTGGGAAAATACTTCTTCACAAATGTCTGATTCACGATCGCCACCTGCGGCGATGTTGCTGTGTCCTGTGCTGTAATGCCGCGGCCGCGCACAATCGGCACTCCAATCGAGTCGAGAAATTGCGCGTTCACACGGTCCCATCGGGACCCGCAGTGATCGCCTGCCTTTGGAGCTCCATGACCTTGCTGAATTACGCATTCGCCCCAGCCGCCGCCCTCGAGCGGACTGTAGATGGCCAGGCCAACCTTCGCAACGCCAGGAAGCGCTGAGAATCGCTCTTCAATCTGGCGGCTGAGCGGCATTACACGCTCAGCCGTATAGCCCGCACCCGCCGGATCGAAATGGACGACGTAACGATTCGCCGTCGCGAGCCCGAGATTCTGGTTTTGCAGGTTGATGAGCGATTTGGTCATCAGGACGGACCCCGCCAACAACACAAGAGAGAGCGCCACCTGCAGGATCACGAGTGCTCGTTGCGGAATCGAAGACCGATCGCGCGTGCCTCGTCCGGCTCCTCTTAGCGCCTCGGCTGGCTGCGTATGCGACGAGAGCCAGGCGGGAGCCGCGCCAAACAGCACTCCGGTAATCAACGAAATCAAAAAAGCAAAGCCTAGTATTTGCAGCGAAGGCCTGGCAGAGATTGGCATATTCCGAGCGTTGGGAAACGCGAGCGCCAGCATGAAACGCGAACTCACGTATGCCACCCCAAGACCTGCAATCCCGCCAAGAACGCTCAACAGCACGCTTTCCGTCAGTACCTGGCGCATCACTCGCTGCCTGGCCGCGCCAAGCGCCATCCTTACCGCGATCTCTCCACGCCGGCCCGTGGTGCGCGCCAGCGTCAGGTTCGCTATATTTGCGCATGCAATCAACAGCACAACAGACGACAGGATCATCAGCATCTTGATGCCCATTCCCGCCTGCTGCTGCAGGTTTTGAATGCCTCCGCCCCCGGGAGAAAGCACAACATGCATCTTGGGAATCAGCGCTCCACCGCCGTTGGCCGTGTAGGAAGAACTTGCCGAGAGCCACTGGCGCAGCGTTGCCGAAATCTTCGCCTGGAGCGCGGCAATGTTCGTCCCTGGACGCACCCTGCCGATCGGGTAAAGCCAATGAGAGTCCGCATGATGAAGGAACGCGCCGTCAGCATGAACCAGCGGCTCGGTCTGCAGCGGCATCCAGAAATCAGGGGGCGTGTCGGTCACTCGATCGCCAAAGAAACCCGGTGGTGCGATCCCGGCAACCGTGAACGGCTTGGCCTGAATGTAAATCGTTGACCCCACGATCGTGGGATCACCTGCATAATCGCCATGCCACGTGTCATAGCTGAGCACGACCGTTGGCGATGCACTTGGAGTGTCGTCGTTGTCCGTAAATACACGGCCCTCCGATGCGCCGATCCCGAGTGTGGAAAAGTAGTTACCAGACACAAACTCGCCGTGGAGAGCCTTAGGCAAAGCATCGCCGCGCCGCACCGCCCATTGACCATTCCAAGACTGCACTGCGGCAAGTTGCTCAAACTCCGGTGTGTTGGCGCGAAGATATTTGTATAGATCGTAGGAAAAAATGGTGAAGTCGCCTGTTTCGCTTGAGTTACCCGGAAATCCGCCATCTACGCAGCATTCATCGTTGTCGCCGATCCGATAAAGCTGAGCGGGGTCCCCCACCGGCAACGTCCGCAACAGTATCCCGTGCACCAGCGTAAAGATTGCCGTATTCGCGCCAATCCCCAGCGCAAGCGTAATCACCACCGTCAGCGCAAATCCCGGCGACTTGCGTAGCTGACGCAGCGCATATCGAACGTCCTGGATCAAAGAATTCATCTTGAAACTCCTCCGTGGGGAACATCCATCATCTTCAATTACTCGGTTCTCAATGCTTGCATGGGTTCAACAGCAGCGGCCCGTCGCGCGGGAATCCAGCTTGCGATCATGGACGCGCCGAGCAAAATGAGCGACACGCAGACGATTGCTCCGTAATCCACCGTCCCAACGCCGTAGACTGCGCTGTGTAACGCGCGCCCGATGAAAAATGCCCCGATCAGGCCAATGCCTAAACCGATGGCTGCAAGCACCAGCGCCTCCTTGAGCACGAGATTCACCACGTTGCTTCGGCTCGCTCCCAAGGCCATGCGCAGGCCGATTTCATGTTCGCGCTGCGCCACCGTGAAGGACATCACACCGTAAATGCCCACTGCGGCAAGTAGCAGAGCGATCAGCGCAAAGCAGCCCATCAACGTCATGATGAAGCGATCGCTGCCCAGATTCCGGTGCTTCACTTCCTCGAGCGTGCGCGGCTCGGCGAGAGCGATTTGCGGATCGACAGAATGCACTGCGGCGGCAATGCTGCGCATCATCGTCGCAGGGTCGCCCGTAGTATGGACACCGATGCTGGCGCTGGGCCACGGAATCTGTGCAAATGGAATCACCATCTCCGGGAAGTCGTCGCGAAATCCACCCGCGCGTACGTTGTTGAAGACGCCCACCACCTGCCAAGTGATGTAAGGCCCGAGCTTGGTCACGCCTGGAATGAGTTCCTCAACATTGATCCGTTGCTGCAGCGGATCCTTTCCGGCAAAGAACTTGTCGGCGAATTTTTTGTTGACCATCACCACGCGGACCGAAGCCGCGGTGTCCTGGTCGTTGAATACCCGGCCCCGAAGAACTGGAATGCTGTAGGTCTTGAAAAACTCTGGCGTCACCATATCAAAGCCCGCGCCGGGCCGCTGCGACGGATCTGCAAAATCGGGCTGTCCGGCAATCGTAAAAGGCATGCCGAAAGCTGTGCCCTCAAGCGGAAGTCCAACCGACACGGCTGCGTCTTCTACGCCGGGAACCGCCTTGATGCTCGAAATCATTTGTTGGTAATACGCATTGATTCTTGCTGGATCTTTCGGCCGTGAGTCAGGAACAGGCAAAAAGAATGTCTGAATGTTCGTCGTGCTTACCCCGAGGTCGACCTGCGTCAAATTCCAGAAGCTGTGAATCGCCAGCCCTGCGCCGGTGAGCAGCGAGAGTGCCAGCGCAAATTCGCCGATCACCAGTATTCGGCGTATCCGTTGACGGCTGGCTCCCGTGCCCGATCGTCCGCCTTCCTTCAGTGCCTCAGCCGGATCGACGCGCGTCGCAATCCATGCGGGCGCACAGCCAAACAGCAAGCCGGAAAGCGTAGAAGCCGCCAGCGTAAAGAGCAGGATGGGAAGGTTCAGTGAGAGGTCAGCTTCCGACGGCAACGTGTTCGGCGGCATGATGGCCTGAATCCCGCGCAACAGCGCCCATCCGAGCCCGACCCCAAGCCCGCCGCCAAAGATCGCAAGAACCAGGTTCTCCGTCAGAAACTGCGCGAAGATTGTCTTGCGCGAGGCGCCCAGAGCTGCCCGAACGGCCACTTCCTTCTGCCGCGTCGTGCCCTTGGCCAGCAACAAGTTGGCAATGTTCACGCACGCAATCAGCAACACAAACCCCACAGCGCCAAGCAGAATCCACAACATGTTGATCTCTTCCTTGGGCAGGAAGTCGTTGTGGAGCAGCTCAACCGTTGCGCCCCAGCCCTTGTTGCTCTTAGGATTCGCCTGCGCAATGTTGGCCGTCACCGCATCCATATTGGCCTGCGCCTGTTGCAATGTGACGCCGGGCTTGAGGCGGGCCATGGCGACGAGCCAATGAAAGTCGTGGTTCAGTTGCTCAGGTTTGAAGGCCAGCGGCACAACCAGCCAGTTATCCAGCCGGTCTGGCTGCCCCGCAGCAAGCACGCCTACAACCGTGTACGCAGTTCCGTCCAGTTGCACTGTCTTACCAACAATGTTCGGATCGGAGCCGAGACGCCTCCACATCTTGTTCATCAGGATCACTTCGTGGTCCTTGCCGAGCGTTCCTTCTTCCGGCAGAAAATCGCGACCATATAAGAACTGATTCCCCATCATTCGATACAGGCCAGGCGTAGTGAACTGGCCCTGGATGTATTCGGGCTGCTCTTTGGTCGCAAGGTTGAAGTTGCCGCCATTGAACGCACAAATGTCCTGGAACACCGTGTTCTGATTCTTCCAGTCGACAAAGTCCTGCGCGGCGATGCTGTTGCGGCCGCCCTGAATCTTCGACCAGACCATCACCAGTTGATCGGGTTGCGGATACGGCATCGGCGCGAGCAGAGTCGCGTAAACCACGGTGAAGATCGCCGTTGTGGCGCCGATCCCGAGCGCGAGCGTCAGGATGGCGGTGACGGTGAAGCCGGTTGATTTGCGAAGCTGCCGCAGTGCGTATCGAAGGTCATGTCCGATCATCGAGGCTCTCCTTATTCAGTTCTAAGAGCTTGCATTGGCTCAACGGATGCTGCCCGGCGAGCAGGCAGCGCAGCAGCGAGAGAGACTGCAAAACCCGTGACCAGGGCCGCAGCAGCCAGTGAAACCGGATCGAAAGTGGACACTCCGTAAAGCTGGCTCTTGAACAGGCGCGCCAATGCAACAACCGCAGGCAAGGCGACCACTACGGCGATTGCAGCGATAATCGCCATCTCGCGGACTACGAGCAGAACGATGCCGGTGCGCTGCGAGCCGAGCGCCAGCCGCACTCCGATCTCGCGCGTCCGCTGCTCGATGGAGTAGGCCAGCACCCCATACAAACCGACCGCCGCCAGCAGCAGCGCGAGAGCCGAAAAGCCGATGGCCAAATAGGCCAGGGCCCGCTCGTCCCCCGCGATGCGGCTGACCTGCTCGTCCATAGTGCGCAGGCCATCCACAACAAGCGTGGGATCCAGTTGGTGCATCGCCCCGCGAATCGCGGGTTCAATCGCCTCGGGGGCTTGAGCGGTCCGCAGATAGACGGCGACTCTGCCTGGATGCCACGCTTGAAGGTAGGGCCGATAGACTGCGCCGCCGAGTTCCGTGCGCAGGTCGGTGTGCCGAATGTTGCCGACGACACCGACAATGGTGGTATCGAATTTCACATCGTTGCCTTCGCCTTCAGCGATCGTACGGCCGACTGCGCTCTGCGGGGAACCGAAGAAACGCTTGGCGAAGGCCAGACTGACGATGGCGACTTTGGGCTGTCCCTTCGCGTCCGCAGGAGTAAACTCCCTGCCCACCAGAACCGGTTGACGCAATGTAGCGAAGTACCCTGGCGTGACGTGCGCCTGCTCGAAGTCCATATTCTCTTCTTCCCCAGCCTTGTAGCCTTGCACTGAGAAGTTGGAGACACTTGAGTTGCCAGAGAGCTCAGGGTCACTGGTTGCCGCCACTGAAGTAGCGCCGGGGATGCGCTGAAGGGCCTCGATCGCACTGCTCACAATCTGCGGCGTGCGGTCTTCGCCATAGCCCGAGCTCGTGGGATCGAGTTCGAATGTGGCGATGTTCGAGGTCCCGAACCCGACCGGTTGATGGCGGAGATTGTCGAGCGTTCTCACGAAGAGTCCTGCGCCGCCAAGCAGCAACACGCTCAGAGTAATCTGCACGCCAACAGCGATCTTGCGGAACAGTTGCGAATTTGTCGACGCGGTTCCCGCATTCTGCCGCAGAGCGCTGGCCAGATCGGGCCGCAAAAAGTGAAACACCGGAGCGATGCTGAACAGCAGGCTCGCTACCAACGAAACCGCAAGGGTAAACAGAAGAATGCGCCCATCGAGCGAGGTCGAGTAAGGCTCCTGACCAGGGTCGGCGCTGGTCATCAGCCGTACCAGCGTCGCTGTGACCACGGGCGCCAACGCTAGACCCACAGCAGCTCCGGCCAAGCCCAGCAAACCGCCTTCAACCATCAGTTGCGAGATGATTCGGCTCCGTCTTGCTCCCAGGGCATACCGCATTGACATTTCGCGCGCACGGCCCGCGGCGCGCAGCAGCAGCAGCGTAGCCACGTTGATGGCGCATAGAGCGACCAGCAACCCTGCCATGCTCATCAAAATGACGAGCGGCTTTTCAAGATCGATGCGGCCGGGATTGAACCCCTTCGAGTCGTCGACAACATGGAGGCTCGATTTGTCGATGAAGCTCTTCCTGAACCGTTCCGACGTCGACTTGTACAGAGCGAATTCATTAACCCGGAGCGAATGCCACAGCGGCCCCAGGCTGGCCTGAGCTTGTGTTGCGGAAACACCCGGCTTGAGTCGCGCAACCAGTGTCAGCCAGACCGATGCATGATTGGTCAAGTTACGGTTGGGCGTCATCCACGGGATCGCGATATCAACCATGCTCATCGGGATAAACACGCCCGGCTTGTAGCCGCCAATCACGGAGTCGAAGTTCTGCGGCGCCACGCCGAGAATGGTGAAGGTGTGCCCATTGATGAGAACGGTCTGGCCTACGACGTTCGGCGACGCGCCAAAGCGCGTCTTCCAATAGCCGTAGCTCAGAACCAATACAGAATTGGCATTCTTGGCCGTGTCGTCTTGCGGAGTAAGCAACTGGCCCAGCGCCGGCCTGAGGCCGAGCATCTGAAAGTAGTTGCCGGTGACGACTTCTGCGTCTTGACTCTCCGCCTGGTTATGCCACGAGATGCCCACCTGCGTCTTGTCGGCCGCAAGCATGCCGCTGAATACCTGGTTCTGATCGCGCAGGTCCTTGTACATCGGGTACGAGAAGTAGGGGTGACTGTCTGGGGTGTTACCGCCGAAGCTGCTCATGGACCCGGAGAAGCCGCCGCTCCAATCGAAGCGAACCAGTTCCTTCGGCCGCTCAACAGGCAGCATGCGCAGCAGCGCTTGATCGAAGAGTGTGAACACAGCCGTATTCGCGCCAATGCCAAGCGCAAGCGTAACAATCACAGTGATCGTAAATGCCGGCGACTTGCGCAACTGGCGCAGCGCGTAGCGAACATCCTGAATTAGAGAATTCATCGGCACTCCCTCCAGAGGCAAGGCCTCCGGACGGTTTCGTCTGCATCAATTGGAAAGGGCCTGCGCCGCGGCGCACGAATCAAGCAGAGACTTGTGCCTCCACTTCCCTATGCCTCTACTTCTTCTGTCAGCTTCTTCAGCTCATCCTCCGAGACAACTTTTCCGTCGAAAAGGTGCACCTCGCGCTCGGCATGCTTGGCAAATCGCGGATCGTGCGTCACCATGCAGATCGTCGAACCCTCCCGATGCAGATCGGCAAGCAGGTGCATCACTGCCTCGCCGTTCTTTGAATCGAGATTGCCCGTCGGCTCGTCGGCCAGCAGGATCGAAGGCGAACCCGCCAGCGCTCGCGCTACGGCCACGCGCTGTTGTTGCCCGCCGGAAAGCTGCGCCGGATAATGCCGCATCCGGTGCGCCATGTTCACGCGCTCCAGCGCTTCCTTCACCCTCCGCTTGCGCTCGGCTGAAGGCATGCCCGCTCGATACGTCAGCGGAAGCTCCACATTCTCTTCCACCGTCAGGTCGCCGATCAGGTTGAAGCTTTGAAAGATGAATCCGATTTCCTGGTTGCGGATCCGCGAGCGATCGCTGAAGCTAAGGTTCTCAACCGGCTTGTCGTTCAGCAGGTACTTGCCTCCGGTTGGCGTGTCCAGCAGCCCAAGAATCGAAAGCAGCGTCGACTTCCCACAGCCCGACGGTCCCGACATCGCCACATACTCGCCTCGGCTGATCGTCAAGTGAATGCCCGAAAGTGCGTGCGTCTCTACTTCGTCTGTGTAGAAGACCTTGGTTAAGTCTTGAATCTCAATCAACGTGTCCCTGGATGCCATCGTCTGCCCCTCTCCGATTTTGTTTTCGTCGTCCGTCGTCCTTGTTCGCAGCTGATCCCTGTTTCTATTCCCTGTTCCCTAACCACTAATCCCTAACCACTAGCCACTGCCCTTCTCAATGCGCCGTCACCGCTGGGTCCAGCCGGATGCGATCGAATGCGTCTTCTCTCGACATGTCTGACAGAATCACCATGTCACCCTCTTTCAATCCCTCCAGCACCTGGATGTAGTTCACCGATGCTCGTCCAACCTTTACAGGAACGCGCACGGCGCCCTTGCCGTCCGGATCGATCTTGAACAGGCTCAGCGTCGAGTTTTCATTCCCCAGAGCGGGCCGGCCAACGTAAAGCACATCTGCCATCCGCTCCAGGTCAATCGTTCCCTCCACGCTCAGGTTCGGCACCGCGCCCGCAGGCAACGGCCCATCCAGTGCTACGTCAACNNTCGGCAATCTGCAGCGCCGCCTTAAGCTTGTCGAGCTGAATCACTTCCGCCACCGATGTCCCAGCCGTCACGTGTTGGCCCACCTGTAACGGCGTCGGAAGCGCTGCCACCGCTCCCGAGATCCCCGCCCTCACCTCGAGCGCTGCCGACTGCTTCTGATAGAGATCCACCAGCGCCTTCGCCTGGTCGATCTTCGTCTGCGCCGATTGCATCTGCAC
>PMXB01000101.1 GCA_003165935.1 Acidobacteriaceae bacterium
GTCAACGAAGTCCGCGGCATCAACCGCGTCGTCTACGACATCACCAGCAAACCCCCCGGCACCATCGAGTGGGAGTGATCTCGACGTGTGCGAATAGCCAGCCCGCGAAAGAATTGCTTTTGGAGATTTCTGTGCAAGCTGTTCTGTATCAGGGCACGACTTCAGTCGTACTGATAAATCAAACAGTCCTGCTCTGTATCAGGGCACGACTTCAGTCGTGCCGATAAGGCCAAAAAAGAATGTTGGGCTTCAGCCCCTGCAAATCCTCGCCCAACGAATTCTCTTCACGTGCAGACTGTCCATGGGCGGAAGGCTGCATGGCTACACTGCGATCGGCAATGATTATGAGTGGATGGACATTATGACGGACTTGGTAGTTCTCCGCGATGATGGGAGCGTAAACCTCCCTCAGCCAATCCTCGACCACTTTGGCCTCAAGCCATGCGATCGTCTGAGTGTGTTCGCCATGGACGGCACGATCACCCTCATAAGCCAAGCCATGGCACTCAAGAGCATCAGAGACGACATCATCAAAAGCCGCGGGAGCTTGGACGGCATATTGGACGAGTTCCTTGCGGAAAAGCACGAAGAAGCACGGCGCGAGTGGGGAGAGGGCCGCTAGCCTTCCTTCACGCCGCCTTCGCCCTAGTCCACCACCCATACGCCCCCGTCCCCACCAGAATCACGCCCATCATCCCGATCCATGTGAGCAGCGCCAACTGCCCCACCTGCGCCTCCCGCGCTTCCACCTCGCGCATGTTGCGCCCGGCCAGCACAAACCCGCCGCCTGCGCCGCCCACCCGCTGAATCACCGCCGCAATCCGCACTCCATGGCCTCGCTGCGGCGTCCCTCCGCCATTCAACACAGTTTTCTCGTCATTGTTCGACGTTGTCCCCAGCACCGGCTGCCAGCTCACTCGCTCTTCGCCGTGTTGCCGAACATAATCGAAAACACCCTGCGGCGGTGCAGGAGTCTGCCCATTCAGCACCCCCTGGCTAGCCACCGGCTTCCCCTGCTCGTCATACACAATTACAAACGGCGACAAGCTCCGCGCCATATCCACACCATCAGTTGCAGGAACCGCCGCCGACGGCGCAACTCCGCTCTCCAGACGGGCCGCCAGGTCACCCGCCATCGCAATCTGCGGATCGTTCGCTCCTTGCCGAAGCACCTGTTGGGGAATCGTGTTNNCGCGGGACGTCCAAACGTTTCATACAACATGGCGAAATTCTCCTTGAAAAGGGAAGTAATCAAATCCCGAAGCACCAGCGGAATCAGCTCACGACGCGCCACCGTGCGATCCCCCAGCGCATCGCGAAAGCTCTGCCGCATCGCCGGCGCATAGGCCTCTGCAAACCGCGCAGGATACAGCCGCAGCGCCACCACATACAGACCTTCCAGTCGTTCGGCTCTCATCATGACCGGCCTCCCTGCGGAATCAGGCCCATCCGCCGTGCCGCTTTCACTGCGGCGTCGAGCCTCGCCAACTCCACAGCCAGCACAGTCTGACCATGCTGCGTCAGCCGGTAGTACCGTCGTCGTTCATCATCGGAGGTGCCCGACTCCTCAACCAGCCCATCGCGCATCATGCGATCAATCGACCCGTAAAGCGTTCCAGGGCCAAGCCTCACCCCGCCGCCCTCCGGCGATCGAGCGTCTTTCATCATCTGGTAGCCATGTTTTTCGCCCTCGGCCAGCGAAAGCAGAATCGCAAACACGGCCGGGGAAAGCGGAGCATCGGGTGCGGTTTCAGTAGCCATGAATGCAATATACATCCGCAACGGATATATCTGCAACAGAAATTAGAAGAGCTCTTGAAATGCACTCAGCCAACCCCGAAAGCCTTGCCATCAGGCCTCCGTAACTTTGCGGAATAGCCCCAACGGCTTTCTGAGAAACGCGAAGGCAGTGAGCAACGCTGCTGTGCCCGCGACAATGAACATCGTTGACACCAGCACGATCTTCCTCGCCGGAATCTCCTGGTTCCCATCCACCAGCAACTCCAGCAGCAGGACTGATGTGCCGATCGCAACTCCCACCGCCGCCACCGAGGCCCACTGAATCCACACCCGAGCCCCTTGCTGACCACCGCGCTCCACCGTTCCCTCGGTCGAGTCTGGCAACAGGGCAACCACCAGCGCAGACAGTGGTGCGAGAAAAATCACAAACCCCGCAACGATCGCCACGAAATGGAGGAAGACGTTCGCGATTGCAGCCTCGGGAAATGTGGCAAGCGCAACGGCGCAGACGATGCCGATCATCGTTGCCAATCTCCAGGGCACCTGCGCAGATGGCCGCGGCCCCATACCCCGCATCGAAAAGCGGATCGAAATGACCAGCGCAAGTGACGCAGCCGCCATGCCGGCCATCAGCTCAAGCAGCTCTCCTGTTGCCGCCTTTCCCATCCACGCGGATGTGTGCCGCGCCATCGCAATCGCATCGCCGACCAGCGCTACCAAAGGGCCAAGCGCGATCGCCATTTGCGCGCGCCCAAGAAACAGCTTGCTCAGCGCCGGTGCGCCTCCCTGCCCGTATGGCCTGAAGGCGCGAATCAGGGCCAGCACTGTCAGCAAAATCGACACGATCAGCGCCACGGATGCAACCGAGTCGTAAGGATCGTCTCCGAACGGCATAATTGCCGACACCGCCGGATCGTGCTTCGTAAAACTGAAGAACTCGTTGTACAGCACTGTCAGCGTCAGGGCAGCAAGGGAATTGAATCTGAACTTCAGATCCATCCAATCTCCTCCTCGGCCGGATTCAACGTCGCAGGCGCGCATTCAGGCCATCGCCAATATATATCCACTACGGATATATACGCAACGGTAATAATTCCGCGCCGCTCCAGCCTTCGCCTAACCCTCGGCTCCCAGCCCCGGCCGTGCCCTCAGCGCCGCAACCTCCTTTGCCAGCGCGTCAATCTTGGCCAGCAGTTCCAGTTGGTGCTTTTCGTAAGTGGACGGCTCAAATGCCTCCACATAAAACGTTCCGTTCGGCTCGAGTTCACAGCGTTTCACCGCGTGGATACCCGAAAATCCCTGTTTATGAATGACGGAAAGAAGGTCTTCCCGGGAGAGCGACTCGCGATCCAGGGCCTTCTGGTCGACTTGGCCGTCCCGGATCAACACCGTCGATCTTCCTTCAAGGGTGCGCGTCAACTTGGGCGACCGAAACAGCACTCGAACCACCAGCCAGTTGATCGCCAGCAGACCAAACGCGCCGATGATCCCGCCCGTTACCGAGTTGTCGTCCCCGATGATCGCGTTTTGCACGGTGTTCGAAAGCGAAAGCAATACCACCAGGTCGAAGGGGTTCAACTGCGCCAGTTCGCGCTTCCCAAAAATGCGCAGAAGAACCACAAGCACAAGGTAAACAATGACCGGTCGCGCAAGCTTCTCCAGAATGGAAAGCGGCAGGTGAAACATGCTGTCAAACATCGCTGAGTGGGGCATGCACATGAGCATACCGACGCAGCAATTGCTTTTCCAGCCGTGATGCTTTAGACGGGCATGAACCTGCTCAAGCCCTGAACGGCCATTCATAAGGCCGCAGGGGGCGCGCTGAGCCTACCGAAGGCCTGAGGGGCATAGAGCAGCATCTATTGCTTGACGTAATGGCACTGCGCAACGTTGCCCGAGATCGCATGTTTCGGGTCGCTGAAGGTCCAATCGTCCATCATCATGGTCACCGGGTTCTGCAC
>PMXB01000065.1 GCA_003165935.1 Acidobacteriaceae bacterium
CAACGGCCCTACAAGCTGCCCGATAGCGACCAGTAGGCGGCCAATAGAGCAGATCCCTCATTTGCCACCCAAGCGCCGCAATGGTTCGCGGCGCTTGGGTGGCAGCTATTTGGCCGGAGGCGAGGGCGTGTGTGAGTTCGCGTAGGCGAGCAGCTCGGTGAAGCGAGGATCGCCCTGGAGCGGCTTCAGGTCGGGGTCTTCGGGCATGCCTTTGATGACCCAGCCGGCCAGACCATGGTCGACGGAGTCACGGAGCAGGCGAAGCGCGTCGTTGCGATCCCCCTCGCGAAGCTTGAGGCAGGCGAGGTTATAGGTGCTCAGCGCAGTGGCGGGGTTGGCGGGGCCTAGCACGCGCACCTGAGTGGCATGAGCCTGTGTAAGGAGCTGCTCGGCGCGGGCATAGTTGCCGAGGCGCGTGAGGATCTCTGCAAGGTTGCTCATGGCCGAAAGTGTGAGTGGGTGGTCTGGCCCAAGTACGCGTGTCCTTGCGGCAATCACCTGCTCTTCGAGCGACTGCGCCTCCTCCAGCTTGCCTTCGTCGGTGAGCACCGCGGTCAGTGTGTTCATGGTCCGGATGGTCTCAGGGTGATCGGACCCCAGGACGCGGCGTTTGGCTTCGAGGGTTTGGCGATCCAGCGCTTCAGCATCAGCGAACCGGTTTTCACGGTAGAGGACGATGCCGAGATTCTCAGCCGCCATCAGCGTGCGCGGTGAGTCGCTGCCCTCAGCTCGTACCAGGATGTCATGCTGCTCGCGGTCGAGAGCTTCCGCTTCAGACCATTTGCCCTCGCCCGTGAGTGCAAGAGCCAGGTGATTCATGGCCGCAAGAGTGTCAGTGTTGGTGTCACCGAGGGTGCGGCGGCGATAGTCGAGCACTTCGCGTTCGAGCGATTCGCCCGCGGCGGGATGACCTTCATCAATGAGCACGACGCCCAGGTATCCCATCGCGGCCATGGTGTCGGGGTTCTTTTCTCCGTAGCGCTTCGTGCGGACGTCAATAACACTTCGCAGGAGGCTTTCTGAGTCGTGAAGGCGCCCGCGGCGGTAGAGTATCCAGCCAAGCGAAGCCTGCGACTTGAGCGTCTCGTCGTTTTCAGCGCCGAGACGCTGGAGGCGGTTGCCGGCGGCCTTCCTGTAGAGCGCCTCGGCGCGATCGTACAGGCCGAGGTTTTCGTAGACCAGGCCCATCACCATCATCATTTGCGATTGCTGCTCGGGATCGCTGGCGAGGCCGGCATCGATCTGCGACGACGCCTTGTCGAGGATTTCACGGGCAGTGACCTGGTTGCCGCGAGCCTGGCCGGGATCGGAGACCTTGAACATGCCGGTCATGAAATTGGTGATGCGATTTGCGCGGTCGCGTTCGCGGGTGATGCGGCGGAGTTGGACGGCTTCAACTAAGGCGAATGCGGCGAGAAGGACGATGAGAGCCGAGGCGACACTTACGGCCAGCCGATGACGGCGAACATATTTGCGCGCCCGGTAAGCAACGCTTGCGGGACGGGCGAGGACCGGCTCATGGTGCAGATGGCGCTCAATGTCGGCGGCGAGCTCGGATGGGGTTTGGTAGCGGCGCGCACGGTCTTTCTCCAGCGCCTTCATAGTGATGGAGTCGAGATCGCCGCGGAGCTGGCTTGGGATTTGCCCGGGCTCGGATGCGCGTAGCGGAGCAGCGGAGCTTGCGAGCTGCCAGTCCGTGGCAAGGCGCATGCTGGGGCTGGGCGGATCTTCCTCGCGCAGTTGGCGCAGTACCTCTTCGAGGGCCTGCCTGCGCCAGTTTTCGACCTCGAAGGGAATCGAACCGGTGAGAATTTCGTAGAGGACAACGCCGAGCGCATAGACGTCGGTACGGGTGTCGATGTCGCTGCCGGCCGCCTGCTCGGGGCTGATGTATCCGGGCGTGCCCGCGATTCCCCAGACACCTGTGAACACGGAATCGCCCGCGAAAGGTGAGCCCGCGGCGGCCTTGGCCAGGCCAAAGTCGATCAGTCGCGGCGCGGGCTTGCCGTCGACTTCGACCACAAGGATGTTGGCCGGCTTGATGTCGCGATGAATGATCGCCTTCTGGTGGGCGTGCTGGACGCCCTCACAAACCTTGACGAAAAGTTCCAGGCGCTCGGGAATGGACAGCTTTTCCCGATCGCAATACTTCGTAATGGGCTCGCCGGGAACGTACTCCATCACGAAGTACGGTTGCCCGCCAGGTGTGGCGCCGGCATCGAAGACCTTGGCGATTGCCGGATGGTCCATGAGCGCCAATGACTGGCGCTCGGCCTGAAAGCGACGCAGGAGCGCTTCGTCGAATGCTCCTGACCGAATAAGCTTGAGCGCAACCTGCCGGCGGATTGGCTCGGATTGCTCCGCGAGCCACACCTGGCCCATTCCGCCTTCGCCGATTTTGCGAACAAGACGGTACGGGCCGATTGAATCGAGAGGTTGGTGCTCCTGATGAGCGGAGACTTGAACTCCGGGCCGCGAGAGCCCGTCGGATTGCTCATAGGCCGAAAGCAGCGATTCAATCTCATGGCGCAGCGAGCCGTCGGAGCCGCAGGCTTCGCTCAGGAACTCCGGGCGATCCTCCGGATTCCGCTTCAGAGCCGCATCAAACAGCTCCTTGATCTTCTCCCATTCGCCGGTCTTCTCCACTCAGGCTTCTCCCCACTTCGCGCGTGAGCCAAGCTTTGGCCATGCTCCAGTCGCGCTTGACAGTTGCCGGTGAAATCTCCAGGGCTGCGGCGGTTTCCTCCACCGTCAGGCCGCCGAAGAAGCGCATTTCGACGATTTGTTCCTGCTGCGGATCCCGTCGGGAAAGCCGGGTCAGCGCGTGGTCCAGTGCGACGACATCGACATCCCGATATTCCGGGAGACAAAAGCTTTCGTCTAATTCCACCTTGTACAGTTGCCCGCGTTTTGCGGCTGCGCGGCGGCGAGCATAGTCAACCAGAACTTGCCGCATCAGCTTTGCCGCTATGGCAACAAAATGCGCACGACTGACGCTGAGCGGCGGCCGTTCACCTGCCAGACGGAGAAATACCTCGTGAACGAGCTCCGTGCTTTGCAGCGTGTGATCGGGTCGTTCAGCCCTCAAGCATCGGTGGGCAGCGAGCCGCAGTTCCTTATAGACGAGGGGAATGAGAGCCTGCAGCGCCTCCTGATCCCCGCTCCTCCAGCGAACAAGCAGTTGAGTGGCCGAATCGGTCGATTGCGGCACGCGTATGCCCCCGGGGGTGATTGCTGGCAATGAAGATAGCTTTCCTCGAGGACGAAAGTCAACGCCGATGGAACCTGGCCGCTTAAACAGAGACATGGCCGGTCGAAACGCTTTTTGTGGAATCTCGAAAAAAGATGAGCTCCTTTTCGCAGAGATTGCGCAACTAGGAGATGAAAGCCGGAATAAGAGCGTGAGACGAAGGACCCCGGGGGAGCCCGAACCACGCTCTCGGCTTTCAATTTCACCCAAAGAGGAGGCCTCACCCATGAAACTGCATCTCGATTCGCCCGCAACCCCGTCGCGCCGCAACCTGGCGTCTCGCAGCAACCCCGTCCGGCTTGGCGTGCTCGCCCTGGCCGCAGTCTTCACCGCAACCCAAATGCCTGCTGAAAACGCGCCAGCCGTGACTCCACGGGCCGCAACACAGCAGGTCGCCGACGCCAATACCAGCTCTGTCCAGACACAGGCATCCAACACGACGGCCGCAGCTGCCGTTTCATCCGCTCCCTCGGATGCCGCGAAGAGTGAATCGAATGCCTTGCCCGAGGCTCCAACGGCGATGGCCGGCAACCAGGACACGGCTAGCGTTGCCATGCCGCCGAATGTGCGTGCAATGTTGGACGACGCCACCCAGAGAAGCCAGAGCCTTCAGACAACCACCAAGAGCAAAGGCGTCCAGCGGCCGGGGCAGTTGATCGTGGGCATCTGCGGCATTCCGCTGATCGCGTTTGGAACCTATGTCATGACGCGTTCGGTCAGCAAAGGCGCCGGTCTCAAGAACGCATTTGGCGCCGCGTTCCTGGTGCCGGGCGCGCTCATGTCGGGCTTCGGCTTCACTCTGGCCTTCAAACCAAAGAACAAGTAAATCTACGCCAACACGGATCGTTGTCGGGGGTCTTCGCCATTCGCGGAGACCCTCGCGCTCTTTTCGGCAACAGCAGGAAATTGCGGACGTGCAACTTGCTCCAGCTGGCCCCCGTGCCCGAATCCTCCCGTGCCATTTGGTACTCCACTCCTCTGCGTTCGCGGGAAATGCATCAGGCCGCACCGATCTCAATCCGCTCGCCAAGCCACTGGTTCCATTGGTCCTCGAGTGCGATTTCCCTCCCATCGGATCTGCAATACTTTGCACATTGAGGGAGGATAATCCCTTAACCCATTTATTATCAATTGCCCTTTTACGGGTTGCAAATTGCTGAACCAAGGGGGTTAGCCATTCCTGCGAGCTGCGCTCCGGGCTACCTCTGGGCCGCGCGGCTTGTATCCATTCGAAACACTTCTCTGTCTGCATCGTTGAGGGTTCCCGCAATGCTAAGTTTTTTGCGTACCAGTTCTCGCAGACTCTCGCTTCTGAGAGTGACATCCGCCTCGTTGTTCTTCCTGCTGCTGGGCGTCTCCAGGGTTTCAGCAGACCCCATCAGTCTCAGCCTCTGGTCCGCCCCCGGCTACACCGAGTCGGGCAACTGCTGCCAGACGGTGGTTTTTGATTACGTCTTCACCACCAGCGTCCCCTTCAACGTGGTCGATCTGGGGGTGTTTTCAGAGTCCTTTTCAACCAGCAACTCCCAGGACGTGGCCCTCTTCAACTCTGTTGGCACAGAACTGGCCGAGACCTGGGTCAGCCCCGGCGATCCGGCTTCGGGGGGATACACCTGGGCCCCCGTATCGGAGGTAACCATTGACCCCGGAACCTACGAGGTCGCCGTTAAGGTCAACGGCAACACCATGTTCTATTCCGACGGGTGGCCCGTGCCGATAGATGGCGTCACCTTTGTCAACGACTACTACAGCGGCGCGGACCCAAGCCTTCCGGTCTACGACGTGGGCCCGAACAACAACAACAACGTGGACCCAAATGGTTTGTATCCGAATGTCTTCTTCGGCCCGAACATCGAGGTGACGGCCACTCCGGAACCCTCGTCGCTGCTGCTGCTTGGCACCGGACTCATGGGCCTGGCCGGGTTGGTCCGCAGCCGGGCTCGCAAGAAGTAGCTCCCGCCCGACCCCCAACTCACAACCTTTGACCCAAAGCAAAACGGCCACCCCGCTCCCTGGGATGGCCGTTTCTGTTTCTGCTGACCTGGAAAGCTCAGTCGCTCTTTTACTTGCGGCGTCCCAGGGAGATCACCTGGAGTTCCACGCTAGCCAATCCTGAGTGCGTCATCTTCAGCTTATCGGCTGCTGCGTAGGAGAGGTCGATGATCCGGTCCTCGTCAATCAAGTCGCCCCGGTCGGTAATGCGAACCACCACCGAGCGCTTGTTCATTGAGTTGACCACCCGAACGATAGAACCGAAGGGGAGGGTGGGGTGGCAGGCCGTCATCGCGTACATGTCGTAGCGCTCGCCGCTGGCGGTCCGGCGCCCGTTGAACGGCCCTCCGTACCAACTGGCGATTCCACGCAGGGTATCGGCCCGACGATCTTCTTCTGCCTTCACCTTTGCCTGCTCCGCAGCCGTCAGTTGGGGAACATCTACCGGCGGAGGCATATCAAGCGGGGCATTCGGGGGAAGGGTTGCTGGTGGTCTCGAAAGACGCACATCCGCCTGCACGGTCGGAGTCGAAAAGTTCACGATCCCAGCGACCAGAGCAATCGAAGAAACCCCAGCCAGTACGCCAACCTGGATAGGAATTCTCAGGCTCATGTTGCGATTTTTTCCTCGTATCACCATCCACCCATTTTACTAAATCGCCAACCCTTTTCGCCCATTTTCGGGCTAGAAAAGCTAGGCAAAATGCCCGAAATCGGCGCATTATCAGGGCGATTTTGGCTAAACCCTGCGATCTCAGTTACTTAAGAATCGACTTCAATTTGCACCAAAACTAGTGCAAATTGCGACTTTTGCCCCTTATTTGCCCCCAAACCGTCCTCCATTTCGTCCGCAGCTCAATTCGTGTCAGTTTTGCAGATTAATTCGCCCATTCTGCTAGCTTGGAAAATCATGCCTCGGGTAGCGTTATCACAACATGTTTACATAAGAGTAAACACCCGAACGTGAACATTCAGACGAGCTGAAACCAACTTCAAAAACGCAGGCCGCGCGGTCGATTTTTCGGATCGCTTTAGAAAGGAGTAACGAGTGAAACTGAGCGCAGAAGGTTTGCAGTTGATCAAGCAGCAGGAGGGTTTTCGCAGCCGGACTTACCTCGACGTGGCCGGCTTTCCAACCATCGGTTACGGCCATCGGCTCATTCACCCAGGCTCGTTCCCCGACGGCATCAGCGAGGCCGATGCGGCCGAGATCCTCGCTGCCGACGTGCGCGATGCCGAGCAGGCGGTTGGGCGAGTGGTGGGCGTGCCGCTCACCCAGGGTCAGTTCGACGCGCTGGTCGACTTTTGCTTCAACCTCGGCGCTGGCCGTCTGGCCAAATCCACTCTGCTCAAGGTGCTGAACGACGGCCGCTACGCCGACGCCGCCGAGCAGCTTCTCCGCTGGGATCAAGCCGGTGGCCAGGAATGCCCCGCTCTCAAGGCGCGACGACTGGCCGAGCTCGTCCTCTGGAACCGGGCCAGCCAATCCGCCGCAGCCTGATCAGCGTCTTAGGCCCGAACCTCAATCCTCTGGGTGCCCCATCCTTTCTGCGTTCTTTGCAGAAAGGGTGGGATGGGAACAACGTTCATCCGCCTTCTTGCCACTTCAAGGCTTGCCCGCCGTCAGCTCTTCCACCACAAGCCGGTCCTCGGGCTTCAGATAGCCCTTCCGCCGGAACCAGTCCTCCATCGCCAACTGTAGCCGCTCCAGCGGAACCCGCAGCCCCGCCTCCAGCAGCCCATCCCCCACGGGAAGCGTGTCGTCAAAGACCGGATCGTTGGTGAAGTTGCGCATGGCGAAGTTGTCGATCCACTTGATGGGGCACGGAGTCCGCTTCCCTGCCCAGTCAACCCGTTCGATCGAGATCCGCCGCACAAACATGCTTCCACTCTAGCGGAAGAGCCATCGCCGCCGGGTGCCCCATGCTTTTCGCGNNCTGCGCCTCCACATGGAAGCGCTTGAAGTCGAAGTCGCGCTCGGTGAAGTGTTGCCGCACGCCTTTCACCAGCAGAACCCGCGCATCCACGCTCGCTTCCGCGCCGGTCGGCAACCACAGCTCCCCGTTCACCGGCGACTGGTCGAAGTGAAAGTTCGAACCCTTCTGAATCGTTGCCACCAGTCCCCCGGCCACACGAAAGCTGTCGATGAACTTCACGTCCATGTGCGCCACCTGGCGGTCGGCCTCGTCAATCCAAAGCGTGCCCTCCAGCTTCTTCGACGCATCCTCGACCATCCCATGCGTCTTCGCATCCTTGCGCCCCACAAAATCGAAGACGATCGCCGGCCGCCCCCGGTATTCCTCGCGCCGCGGATTGCGCACCTCCATCAGCTCAAGCATCTGCGTGATGCTCACCTGCTGCTGACCCTCGACCTGCTGGTCGGGCGGAGTCTTGTCCGCCTTCTCCGCTTCTTTGGTCACCCGCTCCGACTCTTTCTTCTCTTCGTGCTCGTCCAGCGGCTTGCCGTCCTTCTTCACCTTTCTGGCCACTGCATGGCCGTTCACAAAAAAGACCTCGTATTCGCTTGTCTCGGTCTTCTTCACCCGCCCGTCTGAATCCACGTCCTGCAGCGTCTGCGCCGAAGTGTAGGTGTAGTTCTCGCGCACCTTGTCGAGCTGGCGCTGGTGATCGCGCACCTGCCCAATCAGTTGCCGAATATCCGGCAACGGCGCACCGGCCGGGACTGCGGAACTCTGTGCTGTGGCCGTAACCGCCGCGGCCGCCTGCGCCAGCGAGGCAATCAAGACCCCGAGCAGCGCAACCGGGATCAGAGCGAGCGGTCTGCGATGCTGGGCCATGGGAACCATCTTCTCAGAATGGACGTGAGGAGACTGCTGACGCAATCCGTCGGGCACCCGGCAACGCCTACCTCATCCTGGCAACGCCTACCTAATGAGGAATAAGGAGCAACGCACGGAGAATGATGACCCGGAGTACCGCGTCCGCAGAATGTTGCAAAAACTTGCAACCATCAACCCCAATGTTGCAAACATTTTCAATCTTGACAGGATTTGAGGTGGGGCTACGATTGAGGCACCGATCAGTGTCGGTTGCGCTGGCTTTGGCGTGACGTCTACTCGTCGTGCAGA
>PMXB01000289.1 GCA_003165935.1 Acidobacteriaceae bacterium
CCGGCGGGGGGCGGGGGACTGACGGACCCGGAGCGGGCGGCGCGGGAGCAGACGCTGGGGGATCGGATCGGGGATCGGATGAGGTCGCGGCTGGCGGAGATGTGTGTGCGGGTGGAGATGACGGGGGAGGATTTTCGGCAGACGGTTAAGCGGGCGCGGTTTGGGTAAGGGAACGAAGGGTGGGGGGCTGGGGGATCCCCAGTTCATTGGCGCGTCAAGGGTGGGCTACACGCCAGCCGTTTGCTCCGAGGAGCTGGGTGTTGCGCTTGTGGTCGTGGGGAACGTCCCGTCTGTCCCCGGGTTTCAAATCGTGTCTCAAAATCGACGGATTCAGTGGGTCAGGTCAGGACCACGATTGAGTCGGGACATCCGCCTGCGCTTGTGACCAGCGGTTTCCGAAGCGGCTCATAGGTCCAGCAGACGTTTGCTCCATACAACTGGGTGCCGAGCTTGTGGTCGTGGGGAATATCCCGTCTGTCCCCAGGTTTCCCCAGGTTTCCCAGGTTTCCAGGTTTCCAGGTCTCCCGAACGCTGTGAAATGTTGTTAGTTTGCGGAACGAAAGCCCAGTCCATGTAGGCTGTCCCATCCATGCCGTGCATAGACGGATGAGGATTGGCCGAAGGGCCTGATCCATTATTCGCCATCATCATGACATCCGTGCTTTTGTCGTTCTGCTGTTGGGCCGAGTCTTTTTCATTTGCCCTTTGGTGCAATCCTGATGGCCTTCAGCATTGCGCGAAATGCCGTCAAGTCCTGTTTAAGATGTTGTTTGTCTGTGATCAGACTTAATGAGTAGCTAATGGCGGGAACTGAAGCGTCAAAATCTGGATCAGGCTTTCCCGCCTGGGTAACTAGAATGATTTCGATCGAGCCGTCTGAATGATCCAATCTTCCAGCCTCAGTTTTTAATCCATTGATTTGCAAACCCTCCGGAGCTGAGGAGCACTTTCTCTGGACATCGATTTCGCACTCCGATTCAAGGTACCCATGCAAAGTCTTTTCTTCGTCGGTAACAGTATAGGACGCCCATACGTCCATATACCTCTTCCCTGTTGACTTACTACAAAGGGTCGCATCGTCAGTTCCTAGAAGCATTTGTACTCCGTGGTCAGCGCCACTTCCCATGTAGATGGGAGGCATACAGGGCAGTGCTCCGGGCGGAACAGGAAGAAGAATTCCATACTGCTGGTTTCGATAAATTGGCTTCTGCGATGCCGCCCAGGCTGCCGACCAGAAGACGAGAAGACCGATTAGTACTCGTGAAAGGTTCATCATCATGGCTCCATTTCGTATATTTCGTAACACCGGATCGACTGCATTCGTTCATTGGGAGAGATAGATAGGGATTTCCCTCTTCATTTGATTAATCCACCGCGTTGCATCCCTGATATATCCTGTCGGCGGTAGTTGTTTCGAATTGAATATATGTCCTAAGTTACTCCGATTTCCATTTTTGTCTGGCGGTCCGGTAAGTTGATTTCCATTGGCGTCTTCTTGTTCAAGACCGTGGAGAAACTTCATAGTATCGCTTCCCGCTCCCCGCATCTGCCCTCCCCAATTTGCGAATAGCTGGTTCACGTCGTCCTGCGGGCTGGTCGCTGTTGCCGGATTTGTGGTGGACCCTCCTGTCATTCCGAAGGCATCCCCGGTCGAGTTGTACATGTTGTTTTTTATGCTGGAGTCGGCGAAACCGGACTCGCCTCCGAGTCCCAAGACTAGGGCAGGATCTACTCCGTATTCTTTCGCCTTTGCGGCAACAGGACCGTAGTATTTGTCGAGGTAGGCTTTATCTCTCGCTGATATATGCTGTTGGGCCGTTTGTCCACTTTGTGGCGGCGCGGTCGATGGTGGTTGCGCGGGCTGTTTCGTTGTATTTTGCAACTTTGCTATGAGGTCGTTCATAGAATCGTCGGCTATTTTAGACAGAGGCCCGTTGCCCATCGGTGAGACATCGACGCTTCCGCTGTATAGCTGGTAGATCGTCATCAGATGCCCGTCGCCATCCTGCCTGCTGACGGGGTTGTCGGTCACATAGCCATACAGGTTCAAGCTTTGCGGGTCCCCGAAATGCGCGTAGGGAATGGTCGCGGGCTTTGCATCCCAGTCGGGACTCATCCATCGCGCCATGCCTGAGTTGTAGTAGCGCGCGCCGAAGTAGTCGAGATTCGTCTCAGGATCTCTAGGCTTGCCGGTGAAGTGCATGGGGCTCACATCCGTCCCGCCCGAGCATTGCTGGCTGTCGCCGAAGGGCAGGTTGGAACAGGTCTCGTAGGAGGCGCCTGCGGAGTTGGTGCGCAAGCGCTCCGTCCCCTGCCAGTCCCCGTGGATAAAGTAGGTCGCGTTGGTTGCGCTGTCGTATGTTGCCAAATGCCGTGCCCCCGCATAAAGCTCCATCCGAATCATCGTTCCATTGGGCTGCATGGTTCCGAACTGATGTCCGGCGCTGTCGTACACGTACTCCTCCGTCGCGGTGCCTGCCACCTTGCGGATGCGCCGCCCATCGGCGTCATAGGAATAGGTGGCCGTACCGCCAAGGATCAGCGAAACCCATACGATTCGGTTTTCGTCGTCGTACGAATAGGAGTTGCCATTGGCCGTGAGCATGTTGCCAGAGGGATCATAGGTCGCTCCATCGATGCGGTTGTTGTGCCCAGTATAGGACCAGGACTGTGGTAGAACACCCGCTTGCGACCAGCGGTTGCCGAAGCGGTCGTAAGTCCAGCTCATCGAGGTAGTCCTTGCTCAGGCGCTTTCCGTGTTTGAGGCGCTCATCATCGAGGACGAAGCCTTTAATGAGGTACTCGCGAAGAACCTGGGTGGCCCAGATGCGGAACTGGGTTGCCTCCCGGCTGTTAACCCGGTAGCCAACGGCGATGATGGCGTCGAGGTTGTAGAATTCCAGTTCGCGGGAGACCGACCTCGTCCCCTCCGTTTGAACTATCCGGTTTTTCCGGATAGTTGCCAGTTCCTGCAGCTCGGCGGTGGCATAAATGTTTTTGAGGTGCTCATTGATGGTTCTCAGGTTTACCCTAAAGAGTTCTGACATCTTTTTCTGTGTCATCCAGAAGGTTTCGCCCTCAAACAACACTTCCAGGCGCACTGCTCCGTCCGGGTTGGAATAGAGAATGATCTCCTGACGCGGGGTAGCAGATTCGTCCGGTGGCATTTCAACTCCTGAACTTCATTTGTCACCCTGCGAGATCATTCGAAATCTCTGCGATGTGGTCTTCGGCTGGGATCGCGCTAGTCCATGAGTTTCATCATGAGGTAGGTGTAGGTGTCGGCCCACATTTGGGAGGCTTGCTTGTTGTCTGCGCCTGCGCCGTGACCGCCTTCGGTGATCTCGTCGTAGAAGAAGGGATCGTGGAACTCTTCCATGCGGGCGGCGAATTTGCGGGCGTGGACGGGGCCGACGCGATCGTCCTTGGTGGTGGTGAAGATGAGGGGCTCGGGGTATTTGACGCCGGGATGGAGCTGGTTATAAGGCGAGATGGAAGCGAGGAAGGCGCGCTCCGCGGGGACGGATGTTGAACCGTATTCGCCGACCCAGGATGCGCCAGCGGAGAGATGCTCGTAGGCGAGCATGTCGAGCAGGGGGACCTGGATGACGACGGCGTTCCACATGTCGGGGTGCTGGGTGAACTCGACGCCCATGAGAAGGCCTCCGTTGGAGCCGCCCATGATGCCGAGCTTTGGCGTGGAGGTGATTTTGCGGGCGATGAGATCCTGGGCGACGGCGTAGAAGTCGTCGTAGATGCGCTGGCGNNTGGGTTTTGAGTCCGGCCTCGTGCCATGCGGGGCCGAACTCGCCGCCGCCACGGATGTTGGCGAGGACGAAGACTCCGCCGTGCTCAAGCCAGAGCTTTCCGATGACGGAGGAGTAGTTGGGCGTTGAAGGGACCTGGAATCCGCCGTAGGCGTTGAGCAGGGTTGGATTTGAGCCGTCGTATTTGATGTCTTTGCGATGGACGATGAAGTAGGGGATGCTGGTGCCGTCTTTTGATGTGGCGTGGAACTGCTCGACGACGTCGTTGCTCGCATCGAAGAGGGGCTTCTGGGATTTGACGACGGAGAGGGAGCCTTCTGCCGCGTTGCCGAGCAGGATGGTTGGTGGGGTGAGGAAGCCGTAGACGGTGAGGAAGAAGCGATCGTCGGTGGCGCAGGCCGAGACGATGCTTACGGTGCTGTTGTCTTCGACGGGGAGGCGTTTGCGGGTCCACTTGCCGTCGTGATTGTGGGTGTAGACATAGGCGCGGCCCTGGACGTTGTCGAGGGTGGTAATCAAGAGATGGTTTTTGGTGGAGTCCATCCCCTCTTGAAACTCTGTAGCAGTGGGAGCAAAGATGACAGTTGGCTTGAGGTGGAGGGGATCTTTTTCGGTTTCCTTGAGGTCCATAGAGAGCACGGACCCCTTGACGAAGGTTTGGGCCGAGCCGGTGGGAGTCCAGTCGTCGTCGATGGTGACGAGCAGTTGGCCGTCGAGCAGACCATCGAGGCCGCCTTTGAGAGGGAGAGCCAGTTTGACGGGACCGGAAGGTTCAAGGAGGTAGGTTTCGCGCTCAAAGGTGCTCATGCTTCGTTCGACGACCGATATCTGGTGTCCTTGTCCATCTTTGAGAACGCCGGCGTTGTCGCCGTAGCCGTTGTCTTTGACGCTGCCGCGGTAGATTTCGCGAGCTTTCTCGAGGGGCTCACCGCGCTTCCATTCGCGCACGGTGATGGGGTAACCGGCCTCGCTCATGGTTCCGGGACCCCAGTCGCGGCCGATCAACAGTGTGTCTTTGTCGACCCAGGCGACGCGGTTTTTGCCTGTGGGCAGAACGAAGCCGCCATCGACGAACTTGCCGGTTTTGAGATCGATTTCGCGCATGGTGATGGCATCTTCGCCGCCGTTGGAGAGGTCCAACAGGCAGAGCTCCTGGCCGGGCTGGAGGCACTCAACGCCCTTGCCGACCCAGCTCTTGCCGTCTGCTTTGGAGAGTGCGTCGTAGTCGACGACGGTGTGCCATTTTGGATCAGCGGACTTGTAGTCTTCGAGAGTGGTGCGGCGGATGATTCCGCGGACATGTTCGGCGTCGCGCCAGGTGTTGTAGATGTCGCCGGAGCGGAAGACCGGGAAGGCGAGGCGCTCGGGGGAATCGAGGACTTTGAGGGCTTCGGCCCGGTTGGTGGCCCAGCGGGGATCTTTTTCGATTACGTTGGCGGTGCGCTGATTCTCTGCCTTGACCCAGGCCAGTTGCTTGTCGCCGTAGATGTCTTCGAGCCAGGTGTACTTGTCGGGTTGCTCGACGACGGCCTGCTGCGCAGATGCAAGACTGGGACGGTGGAGGAAGCATGCGGTGGCCAGCAGCGCGAAGATGGCGGCTCGGGGCGAATACCGAATTGTGAGGGACGAGATCAAGGTGGAGACTCCTTTAGAGGACAGGCTCAGTTTTTGTGGGACAGATCTAAGTGTCTAATCTTCGATCTGACCGTTATATCACGGTGCGAATCGATACAAGATTGAGGATTGGGAGCGCGATTTGAAGCGACGAACCTGGTGATGGAGATCGTGGAATGATTTATTGTTTCGGAGAAGCTTGATAGGGAGGCTGGCCGTGCGGAAGCAGTTGGAAGGTATAGCTCTGATTGGGCTGGCAGTGGAGGGGTGGTTGACCTATGGGGCGTTTGCGGGGCCGGAGAAGCTGGGGGATCGGATACCGATTCACTTTGACAGTGCCGGGAATCCGAATGGTTGGGGACAGCCGCACACGCTTCTGATTTTGCCGCTGGTGACGCTCGGTCTCTACCTGGTGATCACGATCGTTGCGCAGTTTCCGGGGGCGTTCAACTATCCGGTGCGGGTGACGGTGGAGAATGGGGCGCGGCTGGAGGAACTTGCGCTTGGAATGATCACCTGGCTTAAGACGGAGCTGGTGTGGCTGTTTGCGGGGATGCAGTGGTTCTCGATCGCAGCGGCACGCAGCGGGAAGGGCGTGCTTCCGTGGTTTTTTCCGATTGGGATTGCGGTGGTGTTTTTGACGATTGGGCGGTATGTGGTGGGGATGATCCGGACGGCGCGGGGAGCAGGCGCGGGTCGGCGGGAAGTGTGAGGGCGGGAGTTTGAGTTTTGAAGCGGGTGTGTGGTGGATCCCACCCTAGCCACAATGCTGTTCAGTTAAGGAAAGGTGCGGGCGGGGACGCCCGCACGACAGCCGGTCTCGACCCCATCGACGAAGACCTGTCGCCGGGGACCCCGGTCTGGAGACCGGCGCTACAAACCGCCGCGCGGGTCATTTCCACTAACTAAACAGTATTAACCCTAGCCACAAAGACAAAGACGTGGCGAGGGTGGGGCCCCCGGAGTTTTCTTGGAGTTGTTTTGGGGGGTTGAGAAGGGGAGAACCGCGGGGGGCTAGAAGATCCAGAGACTGCCGAGGAGCAGGAGGATGGCGACGACGGTCATGGTCATGTAGGGCAGGTCATCTGATTTTGGTGAGTTGGAAGAGCCTGGGCGCGCGGTGGCTGCGGCGGGAGAGCCGGGCAGGATGGGGTTCGCGGATTCGGGGGAGGAAGACATCGCTCATGAGCCTTTGTGAATCTTGGGTGGCCGGAACCGTCCGGGCACGCATTGGCGCTGCTTGAAAGCTTAGACGCCGCGTTAGCTAGTTCAGATGTTTGGAATCCCGTGTAGATTCGGTGAAAAGTATGGGCCTGCAGAGGATATCGGCCAATGGCTAAAAAGCGTGCGTCTACTACCTAGAACGACGTACGAAAGACAATTCCTTTTGTAACGGGTGTAAAATCCGGTCGTGAGCACAGGTCCGCAACTCGTTTCGCCCCCTGAGCGCGAAGAACGCAACTGGCTGCCGCTGGGGATTGCAGCAACGGTGGTTGTGGTGGTGGCCGCAGCGACGTTTTTCATGCTGGAACACGGCAAGAAGACGGTGGCGGTGACTCCGATCTCGGCTGCGCCGGATGGCTATGCGGCGAGTTTGCCGATAACCGGGCTGGTGATGAGCGAATCGGCGAACCTGGCGGGCGGCAAGGCGACCTACGTGGACGGACACATTGCCAACACGGGGAACAGGACTGTCACGGGGATTACGGTGCAGGTGCTNNTATATAGATGTGGAGCCGGTGTCGGCTGCGCCGCTGAAGCCGGGCCAGGGCCAAGATTTCCGGCTGATCTTCGACGCGGTGAGCCCGGATTGGGATGGGGCGTATCCGGAGGTTCGGGTGGTGAAGGTGGAGGGGCGGTAGGGGCTTGCTGCAGCCATTATCGCCGCAGGAAGAGAATCCGGTCGGTCCAGTCCCAATCTTGAGAACCCTTGGCCACTGCGGCCAGAGCCTTTACGAGCCCGCCTATATCCGAGGGAGCGATCGTCTTTTCATCGACAAAGATGACGCCCGCATGGGAGAGGCCCGCTTCCGCCCAGGATTTGAGCAGAGGGGGGATGGTGCGGCGGTCATAAGTGACAAAGGTGAGCTGTAGGGCGACTGCAGCTCGCAGGCAAGTTTCGTCGTCTTGGCCAAGGAAACTGCCGTCCTGCCACTCCACGAGGGCGTGAACCGTGATTCGCGGGGTGGAGCGACGAAGACCGCGAGCGACCCGCGGGGAGATGTGCTCGTCGAGCAGGAGCTTGAGCATTTCAGCGCTTCGCGGCTTTAGCCTGCGTGAAATCGACCGCCTGCGGCAACATGCGCTTCAGAGCCTTGAAGTCTATCGAATCATTCTCCGCCAGGGCCTCCTGGATCTCGTCTGGAAATGCCTCAGCGTAGTGCAAAGCCGCTTGAACCTTTGAGGCCGGCCATTCCAGATGCCTGGCCACTGCAACTGCGTCACCCTTGTAGCTTCGCGCCAGCAACGCCACTTCCCAGATGGCGAGGGTGCTGCCCTGAATGCAGGCTTGCCGGCCCGCGGGTGAGTCGCGGAAATCGAGGAAGGCGAATTCTGAGCGGCGCAGGCCCTCTTCGACGAGGCGGGCGCTGGCGTCGCTGGGGGTCCATCCGTGGCGGCGGGCCATGCGCTTGAGACGATGGCCGCTGTCGGCGGGGAGGCGCATGCTGATGACGGTGGACTGGGGGGTGGGCATGAGAACTCCTCGAATGCCAGTGTTGTAAGTATTGTAACTCATATGTTGCAGGTTCCAGAATTTGAATTTCGTTGAAAGGAAAATGAGAAACCCGCAGGGGTTGATGAGCGGAAGTTTGGATTTCACAGCGGCCCTACGGGACGCTTAGGGTTTTTAGGGGCGAGCTTCCCCGGGTTTCACCCGGGGCTAAGTTCATGTCGCCCCACCGGGGCGCCGCGGTGGTGGAGACATTTACGGT
>PMXB01000020.1 GCA_003165935.1 Acidobacteriaceae bacterium
CACATGGTCTTCGATCCCAACCTGAAGAACACGGCTCCTCTCTACCTCGGTACCGTCCACAACGGGAGCATTACCTATCGCATCGCTCGAATGGAAAAGACCCCCGCTCCCGCTGCCGCCGAGACTGCGCCTGGCGGCCAGCACACGCCTTCTGAGTCCGTCCCCCCGCAACCCGCCGAGCCATTGTCCTCCGTCAAAGCTCCCCCGCTCGCAGGCTCAATCCCTTATGCGCGTGTCGGCGAGGACGGCGTTGAGTTCGCCGGTCCGCGTCGCACGCCTGCCGAACTCACCGCATTCGGCGGCCCGGTCCGCGTCGTTGTCTTCGGACCCGATGCCGATTCGGTTGCCGCATCCCTCGAGGGCAGCCGCAATTGGCAGAGCATGTTCGCTACATGGCAGCTCCTGCCCGTCTCAAGCAACCAAAGCTGGGGCGCCGCGTCCACCGCCCTCGTTCACGATCTTATGGATCAGCACGCGCTTGCTATCCTCGCACTCGATCGAGACAGTGCCCATCTTGCCGAACAGCTCGCGCTCAAGGCCTTCGTCCCCGTCGTGGCGCTCGCCGATGACCGATCGCTCACCACCAACAACGTCCCCTGGATCTTCCGCCTTCCCGCCGCAACGACTGCCGCCTCGGCTCTCGAACTTCTTAAAGCTGCCGAACGGACCAGCGGCACCAGCCCTGAAAAGCTCCGCGACGTGCTCGCCTCTGGCAGCGACTTCTCTGGCGTGAGCTTCCTCTCCACGGGCGAGCCACGCTCACAATTACCTCCTCCCAAGGTCCAATAGAGCAGTTTCAAGTTACCTTAGTCCAGTAACTCTGTGAGCTAGCTTTCACTCATTGATGAATGAGTGTGTTCTGCGTCACAAGCTTCCGGGAGATGCGAGCAGCTAGAATGGCATCCTCTTGATTAAGGGAGAGCGGGTGGAAGCGAAGGTGTCCGGGGTGAGCACATGCGGCCGTCCGAAGTAAGCCAGATCGCGTCAAATAGCGTCAGATAACGTCATGCGCCGCCATTTGAAGCCAAATCGGGAAAGAACCTGACAGTTTGCACTCACATGTTTCATTTCCGGATTCGCCCTTTTTGAATTGCTCAGATTCTTGTCCGAAGTCATTGCGTTCTCGTCCGAACCTCGACTATAGTTTGCTCATCCAGAACTAAGTGTTGTTCCAGGGCCCAAGCATTTGCTAAGAATGAGCCTAAGTCCGAGCCTTGGAAGCATCGGCCTTTGTTGATTCTCTTTTTCCTCCCATGACTGCCTAACCCGGCTTACCTCTCAGAGGTTTGGAGGCCAGATGCCTAAGGTGCGGTTGGATTCCTGGAAATCGATTGCGGACTATCTTGAGCGCAGTCCGCGCACGGTGCAGCGCTGGCATGCGTACCACGCATTGCCGGTGCATCATTTTGGTGGTTGCAAAGGGTCTGTCTTTGCCTACACCGAGGAGATCGACCGATGGTTGATGAGCCTTGCGCAGGAGAACAGACTGAGCGATGTAGGCGGCGACGACTCGCTTGCGGCACGCAGGTTGCAGTCGCGTGAGCTTGTGCTGCGGGCCCATGAGATGTGGGAGTCGCGCACTGAGGAGAGCCTGCACACCATTGCCGGTCTCTATCGCAAAGGCATCGAGCAGAACCCGGCCAACACTGAGGCTCTGACTGGCCTGGCCAACGCCATGATCTCCGCTGCACTTCATGGCGTGATGGACGGGGCGATCGCCTTCCCGGCCGCGACTGAGGCGTTACGCCGCGCCGCCCAGCTCGATGCGGATGAGGTGGACGCACGTTGCGCGGGGTCATGGCTCAGGCTGGTCCACGAGCGCAAGGGCGCTCAGGCGCGCGCCGGTTTCGAGGATGTTCTCGCCCGCCAGCCCGACAGTTCCTTCGCTCTGGGCGGAATGGCGCTCTCCCATGTTGCAGAGGGCGATCTTGAGGGCGCCAGGGCCTGGGTCTGGAAGGCATGGCAGCGGAACACTCTGGTCCCCATCCTGGGCGCGCTGGTCTGTTGGATTGAATACCTGGCCGGGGCGTCGGATGCCGCACTCAATATGGCTGAGCAAATGCGCATGAGCGGCGCCTGCGGCGGAACGCTCGCAATCATCGAGTCGCTCGCCCTCATTCAGACAGGCCCCAATGGCGCTCCTCTGAAGCGCATTGCAGCACTCGCATCGGAGTATCCGCAGAGTCTCACCCTGCAGTGCGTTCTTGCCCATGAGTATGCCCGCTCCGGCAAGTCTGCCCGCGCTCGAGAGATTCGCGCTGCTGTGGAGCCGATGAACGCACAAAAGAAGAGGGGCAACGCCTATGGCATGGCGCTCTTGGCCGTGGGTCTCGGCAACGAGTCTGAAGCCATTCGCTGGCTTGAGACCGCATTTGCCGAGGGCTCGCTCTGGAGTCTCGCCTTCCGCTCCGACCCCATCCTGATCCCGTTGCGTGAGGATCCGCGTTTCCAGGCTTTGTTGCGCAAGAGTGGAGTCCAAGTCGGCAACAGCGCCTACGCCGGCCACCTCGAGTTGATCACCCGGGCGGGCTAACGCCCGGGCGTGGGTTAGTGATCCCTCATCCTGAACCGTTTGCAACTGCTTCTGCTGCTGTTGACCGTGTCCCCGTTGCGCGGCAGACCGGCAAAACCGCATTCCGTGACATCCATTGGCAACGAATGTCGCACATTGTCGCTTTCACAAACGAGAGCACTTGCTTACTCTCGAATTGAAGCTAAGGGGCCTACCCATGCTATCTGAACTTGCCGTTTCCCATCCCTCGCCGACCCCCTTTATCCCCATACTTTCTGGTCGGGCCTGCGATCAAGCTCCAGACCGCCGCTGGTATGCCGTCTTCACCGTGCCGCAAAATGAGAAATCGGTGGTGCGCCATCTCGGCCTGCGTGAGGTGGAGTCCTTCCTCCCCGCTTACGAAACCGTCCGTGTCTGGAAAAACCGTCAGCGCGTCAAGACCATCCTGCCCCTGTTTCCGACCTATCTTTTTGTCCATATCTGCGCCCGCGAGCGCGTCCGTGTCCTCGAGTCGCCCGGAGTACTTCAGATCGTCGGCAACGGCCGAGAGAGCATCCCGGTTGCCGATGCCGACATTGAGACCCTCCGTGCAAGCGTCACCGCCCGCCTCGTAGAGCCCTATCGCGATCTCGTTATCGGCGAAAAGGTCCGCGTCAAGAGCGGCGTTCTGCAAGGCGTGCAGGGAACCCTGGTTCGCCGCAGCGGCGGTGACCGCTTTGTGCTGAGCTTTGAGACCATCAATCAGCACGCGGCGATTCAGGTCAGCGCTGAAGACCTTGAGCCTGTCCGCGCATAGGCCCTCGGCACGTCGCACTTTTCCAAATCCAGACCGCCCCGGATACCTTGCTCGCTCGGCCCATTCCCTTTAGAGTCGTTCCTGAAGGAAGACATGGCGAAGATATTGCTATTTGGCCGCACCGGCCAGCTCGGGTGGGAGCTCTCGTACAAACTTGCATCTCTCGGAGAATTGACGGTATTCGGCTCAACTGACGTTGACTTTACGCGCCCTGCGGCGATTCGCGCGGCTGTCCGCTCCGTAAGTCCTTCGCTGATCGTCAATGCGGCAGCCTACACGGCGGTCGACAAGGCCGAATCCGAGCCTGATCTCGCCTGGGCCATCAACGCCGAAGCCCCCGGCGCGCTGGCCGAAGAAGCCGCCAGTCTCGGCAGCCTGCTCATTCACTACTCCACCGACTACGTCTTCGACGGCACCAAGCCAGAGCCCTGGGTCGAAACCGACACAACCAACCCGCTGAACATCTACGGCAAGACCAAGCTTGGCGGGGAGCAGGCCATTGCTCGCGCCATGGCAGGGTCCGATGGCTGCTGGCTGGTCTTCCGCACCAGTTGGGTTTATGGCGCCCGCGGCAACAACTTCCTGCTCACCATGCTCCGCCTGGCAAAGGAGCGCAGCGAACTTCGTATCGTCGACGATCAGGTCGGCGCACCAACCTCAAGCGAAGCCATCGCCCAGGCCACGACCGCTGTTCTCTCTCGCGTGTTTTCGGGTGATCCGGCACAAGCTGAGGCGCCATCGCAGCCTCCCGCAGAGGATCTGCCCACGGACTGGAGCGGCATCTACCACCTGACTTGTTCGGGAGCAGCCTCCTGGTTTGGCTTTGCCAGGGAATTCCTCACCCGCGCGGACGAGACGGCAGGCACCCCTCTACCCACGCTGATCCCCATCCCCACCGCCGAGTTTCCGCGCCCGGCACGCCGCCCAGCCAACTCGCGGCTCTCCTGCGAGCATCTGCGCCAGACCTTTGGTGTGACCCTGCCGTCCTGGCAGCAAGCTCTTCAACGGGTTCTTGAGCAGTTGGGTTGACCGGATCTCGCGAAGTGGCCCTTAACTGGCCCTGTGAGCGAGTTCGCCCAACACTTCCTTAGTCCGTGGTTGAACCTGACAAGCACCGCTCGCCTGCTTCGGGCGAGTATTCCGCGATAGGTCATTTTTACCTGCCTGCGCAATTTTTGCGCGCCTGCCCCGGTTCCATCCGCCGCTAACTCCACTATTTCTCTTTTCCGCTATTGGTCCACCGGTTGCAGCGACCTCGATGAGCTTATTTCTATTCCCCTCCCCGGAGACCAAATCCAATGGGAACTCGAGACCCCTGGATCTTTTTAATTCTCTTTGCCGGCTTCTCCGCGGTCCTCTTTCTCGCGACGGTGCTCATCGCTCAGCTCGAAACCTATGTGCCCAGCAGGAAGGTCGGTGCTCTGGCTCGCGAGATAGAAAAGGAATCAAAGCACAATCACGAGGATGAGCCCACCGCCGCCTGAGATCTCCCCGGACCCATCCCTCCTGCTTCTTGTCTGTCGCAAATAGAAAAGGCAGTCCGCGTGGACTGCCCTCACCTCATTCAGTTGGATCATTCCAGCTCCAGGCTTAACTTCGGCCTGGACTAGTGCTTTCCATTGTCTTTGAAGTTCAGCGCAATGTAGTAGTACTTGTACGAGTGGCTGGTTGTCACGTTCGTCAGGAAGTCGCCGCCGCCGAAGTAGCCGATGCCGCCGCCCAGGTTGAAGTGCTTATTCAGTTCATACCAGG
>PMXB01000236.1 GCA_003165935.1 Acidobacteriaceae bacterium
GGCACGTGATAAAAAACCGCCGGCTTGTAATCCGGCTTGGCCTGCGCCACCACCACAATGTGATCCAGCAGTACATCCGCGTCCGGGTCCTGCGAGACCAGCAAGTCGGCGGTGAGCACGTCGCCCGGATGCAGCTCGCCCAGAATGCTCGCGTCCTTCAGCTTGTAGGGCATGGTCATGGCCTCCATGAAGCCGGGGATGGCCTCATGGGCTAGCGTGACCTCGCCCTTGGCCGCGTCGGTCGAGATGACCTTGCCGCGCAAATGGTAGACCTTGAAATGAGGGCTGGCGCCGGATTGCGCGGGCGTCTGCTGGCCGGCGCGGCAACCGGACAGCATAATAAGAGCGAGCAGGGAAAAAGCAAAGAATCGGCGCATCACAGGCTCCGTAACCAACACAGGGCCAGTGTACAACCAGATTTTCCTTTGGCGATTGAAACCGCCGGGGCATTTTCGCGCATAGCGTGAACTCCGGGCGCGCCGCCCCCGCAGCGGCAACCGGATGATCGTGCTCTCCTGCGCAGGCCGCCGCGACACAAATCATGCGCAGCCGCAGGAATGGCGAATCAGCAGGTTGTGCTTGAGTTGCACCTGACGGATGGAGCGTTTGGGGTCTTCGATCCGCATCAGCAGCAGGCTCGCCGCCGTCGAGCCTATCTCGTAGGTCGGCTGTTCGAGCACCGTGACCGAGGGCTTGACCAGGGAGGTCCAGGCGGCTTCATCAAAGGCGGCGAACGACACTTCCTCGGGGCACTTCTTTCCGCTTTCCATCAAGGCCCGGTAGGCGCCCAAGCCAAGAAGCCCATTGCTGGCGAGAATCGCATCGGGAGGCTCGGGCAAAGAGAGCATCTCGCGGACCGCCTTATAGCCTTCTTCTTCGCGCGGAGGCACGGAATGCACCAATTTCTTTTTTTCCGTAAGGCCGTGTTTCTGTAATGCCATCAGAAAGCCTTTTCGCCTCTCCTGCCCGGTGGAGCTTTGGGCGCCGAAGATGCCGGCAATCCGCGTTCGGCCATGCGAGATCAGGTGCTCGGTCAGATCAAAGGCCGCCTGCGCATTGTCGATCACAACGGTGTCGGCCAGTTCCTTTCCGATGGCACGGTCTATGACCACCAGCGGCATGGAGAGTTCGCTCATTTTTTCGGAATCGCGGGCCATTCTGCCGGTGGGCGCGAAGATGATCCCGGCGACATTTTCATCCGCGAGATGGCGAAGGTAAAGGGCCTCCTTCTCGGGATCCTCATCCGTGTTGCAGAGGAAGACGGCAAAGCCCGCAAGGGGCCGGGGAAGTTGGGAGCGGTGATCGGCGGCAATTCGCATGTGCGGAAAAGTGTACACGGTAACTGGCTGGGAGGCGAAGGGGTGTCGATCGTGGCCGCGACTTGGTCGCATGGTTTGTGGCTCTTGCGCTGGGCGCGCGCGGTCAGGCTGGTGTAAACTGATCGAGACCCCAAAGCCGGCTCTCCTCAGGGCCGGCTGCATTGTGTCGGGACGTGGCTCAGCCTGGTAGAGCACTCGCTTGGGGTGCGAGGGGTCGGCAGTTCAAATCTGCCCGTCCCGACCATTCATTTCCCCATCTCCAATCCCATTCCGCATCGGCAGTCTCCTCCTCGACTGCCGCGCCCCCTCCATGTCCATCTCGCAACCTTGACATCCCCTCCCCGCGGCCCTGATCCTTGTTCGTTACAGTTAACGATGTAGATGAGGCCTCAATGTCCGATCCTTCCATTCCCACTTTCCCGGCAGCCGATGCCGTCGACCCCGCCACCGTCCCTCAGCGCCGCCTTCGCTCCGGCGCATCCATGCCCGCCATCGGCCTCGGCACCTTTGGCTCTGACCACGTCCCCCACGCCGCTGTTGCCGCCGCCGTCCTCGACGCCGCCGCCCTCGGCTATCGTCACTTCGACTGCGCCTCCGTCTACGGAAACGAAGACCTCATCGGTCAGTCGTTCCAGCAGATCATGCGCTCAGGCATCAAGCGTGAAGAGCTCTGGATCACCTCCAAGCTCTGGAACGACAAGCATGACGAAGCCGACGTCATCCCCACCTGCGAAAAGTCCCTCCGCGACCTCAAGCTCGACTACCTCGACCTCTATCTCATCCACTGGCCCTTCCCCAACCATCACCCGCCGCATTGCGATGTCAGCGCCCGCAATCCCGACGCCGTCCCTTACATCCACGAGCGCTATATGCGCACCTGGCGCAAGCTCGAAGAACTCGTCGATCGCGGACTCGTTCGCCACATCGGCACCTCCAACATGACCATCCCCAAAATGGACTTGCTCCTCCGCGATGCGCGCATCCTTCCCGCGGCCAACGAAATGGAACTCCATCCCCACTTCCAGCAGTCCGAGTTCTTCAGCTACCTCGTCAACAAGGGCATCGTCCCCATCGGCTACTCGCCGCTCGGCTCACCTGGACGCCCCGACCGCGATCGCACCCCTGAGGACACCTCGCCCACCGAAGATCCCGTCATCGTCCGCATCGCACAGCGCCTCGGCGTCCATCCCGCCGTCATCTGCGTCAAGTGGGCCGCGCAGCGTGGACAAGTTCCCATCCCCTTCTCCAGTCGCCGGTCAAACTACCTTGCCAATCTGCGCGGCGTTATCAGCGATCCCCTCACCGGCGAAGAAATGCGCGCCATCGCCGCCATCGATCGCAACTGCCGCCTCATCAAGGGCCAGGTCTTCCTTTGGAGAGACAATCAATCCTGGGAAGACCTCTGGGATATCGACGGCGTCATCACCCCTCCATAAGCAGCCTCAGATCAAGCCAGCCTTGTATCAGGGCACGGCTTCAGCCGCGCCGAAAACGCCAACAAAATGACCGGGCTTTAGCCCCTGCAAATCTTCGCTCAACGAAAATAACACTTGTGCGGAGCCTCACTAAGTCCCATCCGCGCCCCTCTACCTTTTCTTCAACAACTCGCGGAGAATCCTCATCAACTCGCGGAGAATTCAATCCATGCCCAACTCCATGAAAGCCGCATACCTGCCCGGCAATAGCACGGTTGAAATGCGCACCGTCTCAGTGCCAAAGCCTGCGCACGGCGAAGTTCTCCTTGCCGTCAAGGCATCCACCATCTGCGGGTCCGACATCCGCTGCATCTATCACGAGCATCTCGGCAAAGGTCCCGAAGGCTATTGCGGAGTCATCGCCGGCCACGAGCCCGCCGGTCAGGTTGTCGAGGCCGGCCCCGGATGCCGGCGCTTCAAGGTTGGAGATCGCGTCCTCGTCTATCACATATCCGGTTGTGGACTCTGCCCCGACTGCCGCCGCGGCTTCATGATCTCCTGCACCAGCGCGGAATATCGTCGCGCCTACGGGTGGCAGCGCGACGGCGGCATGGCCGAGTTCATGATCGCTGAAGAGAAGGACCTCATCCTGCTACCCGACTCACTCACCTATCTCGACGGCGCACAAGTCGCCTGCGGATTCGGCACCGTATACGAGGGTCTCGAAAAGATCGGCATCAGCGGCAACGATGCAGTGCTCATAACCGGTCTTGGCCCGGTCGGCCTCGCTGCCGGAGCCTTGTGCCGCAAGCTCGGCGCTGAAAAAATCATTGGCATCGATGTCCTCGACGAACGCCTCGAGATCGCCCGCTCCCTCGATCTCTGCGATCACGTTCTCCGCTCCGGCCCCGGCAACGTCCAGCAGGTCCGCGACCTCACCGGCGGCCACGGCGTCGAGCGCGCAGTCGATTGCTCTGCCAACGCTGAAGCCCGCGCCACCGCCATTCGCGCCACCCGCAAGTGGGGCCGCATGGTCATGATCGGTGAAGGTGGCTCAGTCACCTTCAACCCCTCGCCCGACATCATTCACGATCAGAAAACGATCTACGGTTCTTGGGTCAGCTCCATCTGGCGCATGGAGGAGCTGGTCGAAAAGCTGGTCCGCTGGAATCTCCATCCCGAAGACATCGTCACCCATCGCTTTACACTCGACCAGGCTGCCGATGCCTACGCCCTCATGGCAACAGGAAAGTGCGGCAAAGTCGCCGTCTGTCCCGGCGAAGCCAGGTAACGAACTCCGGCGAGCCGCTCTTCAGGTCGACTTCGGCGCGGACTCCTTGCTTTCCGTAGCCCTATCGCCCTGCCCATGCTCGCGACCTTTGCCCGCTGCCTTCAGCTTCAATGCCTGAAGCACCGGTACATGCGTCCGCGTATGGCATTCACGGCAGCGGATCGGATACTGAAACTTCAGCAGCCAGAAAATGTCCGACCTCCGAAGCCGAGACCTCCGCAAAATCACCGAGTTGCAATAGAAGCACTTCATCCCGCCACACTCTCCGGAGCAGTCTCCGCTCTTCTCCGCAGCCCCCTCCGAATCGCTCTTGGAGCATTTTCGGATTTGCGGTAGATCTCCGTGCCCCATCCATTCCGCGGTTCTTCAGCGGAATGGTCGGGATGCCAATGGACTTTCGGTCTACAGATTTTCCAAAAATGCTTTTGGCTTGCAATGATTGATGCTACAAACTAGCACATTCTTCCCATCCCTGTTGACTGTTCGAGAGTTCCCCTCCCTCAGAGACCTCCCTGCAACTCCTCCTGAATGAACCCGTCGGACTATGCACCCGTTGGCCCGCCCCTCGCCGGGGGAAAGCACCTGCAGCACAACCCCGCCAAACCGCAGAGCAACGCATGCAGCCCAGCGCTGTGGTCGACCGCCAGGCCCCAAATAAGAAACCACATCAGATAGGGAAAAGAGTATCGGAAGAACGCGGCAGCGTGGTCACGCGTCCCCGTCGGCGCAGCGACCCGGAAACAACCGGCGCAGCAAGCTGTGCCGCAAGCTCGCGAAGCTCCGCGCGCACGCGGCCAATTGTCGCCGCCACGCCATCACCATGCGCGGTGTTCTCTCCCACCGCCAATGGCAGCGATTGCGGCTCCCGCTTCGGATCCATCCGCCGGCCATGCTGTATCTGCCCCAACGCCTGACGCGCCCCGGCCAGCGTGTACCCCTCACCATGAACCAGTCGCTTGATCTCCAGCACCAGCTCTACATCCCGCCGCCTGTAAAGCCGCTGGCCCGTCCCGCTTTTATTCGGTTTCAGTTGCGGAAACTGCGACTCCCAGAACCTCAGAACATAGGTCTCCAGGTCGCAGATCTTCGCCACATCGCCAATCTTGAAATAGAGACGGTTGGGGATGATCGTCTGATCACCGGCACGCTTTTGGGGTTGCGTCACAGCCATGAGGAAGTCGAGCGAACCTCCGCTTTTCCCGGAAAACCCGCTCTACCCAAGAGTATAGGCTCATTTCTGCACCATTTGTGAAGCAAAATCGACGCCCGCCCCACACCCCCACACCCTGGACCCACTAAACCGCCCCCCGCGCCGGCGATTTGTGTGGTGCCGCTCGCAGGTACTGCTTCGGCCACGACGCCGCCTCTCCCAGCGCTGCCGCCGCGTGCACCGCCCAATACGGATCGCGAAGCATCTCACGCGCCAGCAGCACCAGGTCCGCTTTTCCCTCGGCAACAATCTCGTTCGCCTGCGCCGCCTCCGTAATCAGCCCCACCGCCGCCGTCGCAATCCCCGCTTCCCGCCGGATTCGTTCCGCAAACTGCACCTGAAACCCTGGCCCCACTGGAATCGTTGCGTTCGGCACCTGCCCTCCGGAAGAACAATCCACCAGGTCAACCCCGCGCTCCTTCAGTTGCCGCGCCAGCTCAACAGACTCATCCGCGTTCCAGCCGCCCTCCGCCCAGTCCGTCGCTGAAATCCGCACAAACAGTGGCAAATGTTCCGGCCACACCGCCCTTACCCGCTCCACCACCTCCAGCGGCAACCGCATCCGGTTTTCCAGGCTGCCACCGTAGGCATCCGTCCGCTGATTCGCCAAAGGAGACAGAAACTCATGCAGCAGGTACCCATGCGCCGCGTGAATCTCCACCACGTCAAACCCGGCCTCAACCGCCCGCTTCGCCGCCGCGCCAAATGCCCAAACCGTCGCATCAATCCCTGCCTGGTCTAGCGCCTGCGGCACCGAGTAAGTCGGCGAAAACGCCACAGCGCTCGGCCCAACCGTCTGCCACCCGCCCTCTTCCGGCTTCAGCAGCCGCTCGCCGCCAAACGGCACACTCATGCTCGCCTTCCGGCCGGCATGGGCCAGTTGAATTCCCGCGCGCGCACCTTGCGAGTGGATGAAATCCACGATCCGCTTCAACTGCGCAATGTGCTCGTCTTTGTATATCCCCAGATCGCCGTCGGAAATCCGCCCCTCCGGCGTCACCGCCGAAGCCTCCACAATCACCAGCCCCGCCCCGCCCTGCGCCCTTGCGCCCAGATGCACCAGGTGCCAATCCGTCGCAAACCCATCTTCAGACGAGTACTGGCACATCGGCGAAACACCAATGCGATTCGAAAACTCAACCGAACGCAACTTAAGAGGAGAAAACAGATTAAGACTCATGCTCAGTTGGATGAACCTCGTCGAATGAAGATTCACCCTGGCCGGGTGCCCCATCCTTGCGACGTTCTTGTTTCCTGTCGCAAGGGTGGGATACAGAAACCTGCGGGTGCCCCATCCTTGGCACGCCTTTGTTCTTGTGCCAAGGGTGGCAGACCAATGACCCCGCACCACAGCGACGCCCCGGAGGGGCGGCACGAATTTAGCCCCGGGTGAAACCCGGGGAAAGAGTGTCCCAAAAGAACTCCGCCGTCCTGTAGGGACGGCATGACTCATCCCCGCTCGTACCTCAGATCGCAATCAATAACCGCCAAGCCTCACGATCGCCCTGTGCCCCCTCCACCGCCCTACTGCTTCTTCAGCACCGCCGTGCCCTTCTCATCCGCCAGAATCGTGCCCTCCAGCTTCCGATACACGCCCGCCTCGCTCGCCGCAAGCTCCACCTTCTTCACAACGTAATCCCGCTCGTAGTGCAGTTGATTGTCCTTCGCTGTGATCGTCGAGTGATACGTCGCGAATCCAACGTCCAGGTCCACCGGATCGGGCGTCTCATCCACCACGTACCCCGGCGGCAGCGCGATGTCGAAGCTGTCGTGCCAGTGCCCGGTCGAGCCCAGATCGATGGCAAACTTCCTCGGCTTGTCGTCAAAAGCATGAGCCAGAGACCCCACCACCCGCGGCCGTACCAGCAGCAGAGGTCCCGCCGTGTGCGCATATTGCGCCGCCGTCAGCTTGTAGTGAATCTCAATCGGCTTGTCCAGCGCCGGCGGCTGAACATATTCAAACGAATTCAGCACCACGCCCGGAACATCGTGCGCCACTGACGTCTCCAGCGCCTCCCGCCGTTCCTTGTCGTCCGAGTACTTCAGCGCATTCCGCAACTCGCCGCCGCTTGCGCCGCTGCGTATCGCATCCACACTCCCGGTCAGCGTTCCATCCGCTCCCAGTGTGAACTTGCCCGTGCGCTCATTGGTGTTTGCATCGGGCGGCAGCACCGGCAGCGCAATCACCTGGCTCGCGTCTCCTGCCGCCAGCGAACCGTAGCTCCCCTGCTCATACTCCGGCAGAATCCCCACCGGCACGCGCTCGTTCGTCGGATCGAAGATCAGGTAACGCTTGCCGTCTTTCCCCGTCACAATCGCCTTCAGCCGGGGGTCATTCACATCCGGCGGAATCTCGATCGCCGTGATCATGTGGTTTCCCGCCAGCGACGGCGCCTGCGGATCAACCACGCCCCGCCGGTCATCCACCATCAGGTAGTACCCATGAATCCCCGCCACTTGCAGCATCGAAATCAGCAGCGTTGTCTTGTCCTTGCAGTCCCCATAGCGGTTCCTGTAGATGTCCGCCGCGCGGTTTGCCTGGTAGCCGCCAATGCCCCGCTCCACAATGAAGTACCGGATATTCTTCTGGATCGATTCCGTGATCCGGCTCAGCTTGGTGTAGAAATCCGGCGCACCTGCAATCAGTGTCTGCGCCTCTGCCGTTATCTCGGGCGAAGGCGTCGGACGATCCGCTTCCAATTGCGTCATCCACTGCCCGATCGACTTCCATTCGCTGTCCACGCCGTCCGCGGCCGAATCGCCCCAGTCCACCGCCATCCGTGCCGAAAGTGCCTGCCACACCGGATGCGATGGAATATCCCTCAAATCCAGCGCCGGCATGTCCTTGATCTCCCAACGGAAGTGATTCGGCGCAACCTCCACCGGGTCAACTGCCTTGTAGTTGTGCCACGACTGCCAGTGCTTCTCTCCGGCCGGAAGATCAATCTCCAGCGCCTGGAACACCACCGGGATGTCGTCCTGGATATCCCAGATCTTCTCCTGCATGTAAGGTCGCATCAACTCTTCTGACTCGCAAATGATCGTCGCCCCTACATCCACCGCCGGAGGTCGAGCCACCTTCACCTTGCGCGTTGAAAGCATCACCGGAATCCCCGTACCGCCCTCTTCCACAAAGTCCGTATCCTCCGCGAAGTACTGCTTTTCGTCGGCCGCAATCGTCCACACGCGGAAGTAGTTCACCTTCTCGTCCACGTCGTAGCTCACTGCGCAGCCGTGTCCGCGCCCCTGCGGCTTCAGGATGCGGATCGCCTCACGCTCCCGCTCCACCGCCCGACCCTTGCTGTCGATCGTCTCCACGATCTCGTCGTACAAAGTCACCGCCGCCGAATCCTTCGCATACTCCGGCGTGCGCGTCTTGTAGGCCTGCATCCCCCAGTCCGGCACAGGCGCCTTCCCAAATATCCCCGCAAAACCCGGCATGCACACAAACACAATCGCGGCCAAAGCTGCCCAACGAAGCAAATGTCCACCAAATCGGATCGCATTTCCTCTCGCTAATCCCTTCGCTTGCCCCATTCTCAGTTTCCTTTCGGTGCATCCACCGCGTGCAGCACCAGTTGCTGCTGATCCGCCGCAGCTACCTTCTGGTAGAAGTCGCGCAACTGACCATACTCCTCTGGCTGCAAGATCGTGAACGCTCGTGCCAGCGTCGTCATCACCGTCAAATCGTTCCCATTCGTCGTCGACTTCATCACGAACGTCGCAGATCCCGGCCACGGAACCGATGCAGCCGGCCCCGACGTCTCCAATCCAAAGCCCGCAGGCAAGTGGTACAACACCCCATCCTTCACCTGCATCGCGTAGTGCATGTCTACAGGAAGTTGCCGGTTGGGCTGCTCAATAAATGAATTGTCCTCTCTCGTAGTGAAAAACGAGCCCGGAAGAAGAATGCGCTTGCCCATTGCCGAGCCAGGACTTCCCGTCGCTATCGCAGTGGCGTTCAGATCCGCATTCGGATTGTCGAGATTCGAAAAGCCTGTCAGGTGTGCTTCCATTCCAGCCTGAACCTGCGTCTTGAGCCAATCGTCAAAATCTTTCTTCAGAGTCTCGTCATCCACCCGCAGCGCCCGCTGTCGCCAATACAGTGCATCCTGCCCGCTCATGGTGAATTTCAGCTTTCCTGTCACTTGGCCATCTGCGCTCAGCGTCACTTCGGCGCGTCGAATGATCGTGTTGGCTGTGTAAGGTGAAAGCGGCGTCACCCATGGCGCAATCCCTTTCTCCTGCTGCCGGATTCCCCCCGCACCTGAGTGCCTCCAGTGCACCAACTGAAATGGGCACATCTTCTCCGCAGGGTCCAGCACGATATCCTGCCCGCCCGTATTCAGAATCACCACCGTGTCGTTCAGTTGGTTCCACTGAAGATAATTCGCGTTGAATATCCCCAAATCGCGGTCAACCACCTTCATCGGATAGGCCGTCAGTCCCGCACCGCGCAGCAATGCAAGATACAGCAGTGCCAGATCAGTTCCGCCCCCGCTCTTCTGTGCCCATGTATCTTCCGCACGCTTCACTGGCTTCAATCCTTCGCGCTTCAGCTCGGCGTCGCTCTTCTCCCGCGTAAAGGTCGTATTCTCGAGCCCCTGCACGGCCGCGTAAAGCTTCTTGGCCTTGTCCAAATCGCTGTCGCCCGGCGCTACCAGGCTTGCAACCGCTGTCTTGATCGTGCCCGACACCTCGGCAAAGCGGCCCACTTCCTTCAGCCAGTAACTCGCTTCATTGGTCCAGTACTGCGCCACTGAGCTCCCCGGCGCATAGTAGAACCGCACCTCGTACCGCTCGGCCTCGATCGGCGGCGCCCAACGCTCGCGCGGCAGCGGACCAACATCGCTCAACTCAAGCTCGATTCGCTTCGATGCGTTTGGCGAAATTGACTTCCCGGCTGGCAGATGCGGATACCACATGAGATCCGTAAGCTCCTCCCCATGTGCACCGACCATCCCCCGTGAGCTCAACCCCGCCGTTGCGCCCAGAAAGTCGGGGAACGGCGCGAACATATACTTCGCCTTCCGCACTGGATACTGCCCCTGAATCTCCCAGAAAGGAGACGAATACGAGTTCGCAGGGTAGCGGACCTGGTAGGAGTACTCCAGAATGCTTCCTACCTCCACGCTCGGCAGGTTAAATGTCACCTGGCGAATCTCCGTCTCCCCAGCCTTCACAGCCATCAGGTCCGACGGCTTCACGTTCAAGGGGATAATGGTTCCATCCGCATGGATCGTCCGTCCTGACACTGCGTCGATCGTGTTGTACCCACGGATGTAGTCGACGCTTACGGTTGCAAGTTCCTTCGCCGACTCTTTCAGGATCTTCACCCGCATATACCTGCTGTGGTAGTGCAGCGTGTCATCTGCCTTCTCTTCCTGGTAAAGAATCACCGCCGCGGCATCCGGATACTTCGCATCCGCCGTCATCTTTAACTCTTCATCCGTCGGCTGCTGAAACTGTGCAAACATCAGCGTTGGAAGAAGAAACACGCCTGAAAGAACCCCAAAAAACATCAATGGACGAATTCGCATAACTTCTCCTCGGCCGGAAAGATGCAGAGAGTCTAGCCCGGCTACCAGTTTTCACTTGTGCTTTTCAACACCATAGTTTCATTGCATTGCGCGCCCTTGGCAAGCGCCGAGTAAAAAAAGCTCGCCCAGTTGTAAAGAATCATCGAATCAAATCTTGCCAGGTAACCCCCCTGTTGATTCCTGAGTAAAGAAGCCCTCCTGACGGCTGCCCCTTTCCCCCACGCCCCTCCAGCGTATAAACTCCCCGCAAATGACTCGCTCCCGCAAAACNNCCCGCCTCCGCCCAGGCCAAACACCCGCTCCTCATCTACGCCATCGATGTTGAGGGCGGCCAGTCCACCCTCATCGTCACCCCCACCGGCGCATCCCTCCTCGTCGATACCGGCTGGCCCACTCCCGATTCCCGTGACACCAAACGCATCCAGGCCGCCATGCACGACGCCGGCATCACCCGCCTCGATCACGTCTTCATCACCCATTTCCACGTCGATCACGTCGGCGGCGTTCCCAATCTCGTCGCCTCCGGCGTCCCCATCGGCGAATTCATCGACCACGGCCAAAACCGCGAAGACTCTGACATCACCCGCCACGACTTCGCCGCCTACCTCAAAGCCATCGGCGCCACCCCCCGCCGAATCATCCATCCCGGCGACACCATCGACCTCCCCGGCCTCAAAACCATCGTCCTCACCGCCGACGGCGAGCACATCACCGCAATCCCCGGCATCAAGCCCGAGCCCAATCCCCTCTGCGCCACCGAGCCCCACTGGGACCTCGACGATACCGAGAATCCCCGCTCCGCCGGCTTCCTGCTCACCTACGGCAGGTTCCGCTTCCTCGATCTCGGCGACCTCACCAAAGCCAAAGAAATTCCCCTCGTCTGCCCCGCCAACCTCATCGGCTCAGTCGATCTCTATCTCGTCAACCACCACGGCTTCAATCTCTCCAACTCCAAGGCCTTCGTCGATGCCATTCACCCCCGCGTAGCCATCATGGACAACGGCGCGCACAAAGCCGGCAGCCCTGAGGCCTGGCAAACCATCCACGAAAGCCCCGGCCTTCAGGATCTCTATATGCTCCACACCGCCGAAGGCTCTGACGCCGCTCACAACAGCGCCGACCCGCTGATCGCCAATCTCAAAGGCTCCCCCGACGGCGCATACCTCAAAGTCTCCGCCAACGCCGACGGCAGCTTTTCCGTCTTCAACTCCCGCACCGCCCAAACAAAGAGCTATTCACACAAGTAATCTCCAAAGTCGCTATATTCTCCTCATGAACCGTCGCCCCAACGGTAGCAATCACCATCGCTCTCCGAACTTGATTGCGCCCCCTCGCGCCGCCGTCCCCATCGCAAGCCTCGCGATTCTTCTGCTCCTTGTTTTCGCCTGCCCAAAGATCACCGCCCAGGCCGGCCCACCCTTTCAGACCGACGACCCCACCCCCGTCGACCTCCACCACTACGAGTTCTACATCTTCAGCCAATTCGACGGCACCCCCGTCGAAGCTGACCCCACTGGCCCCGCCTTTGAATTCAACTGGGGAGCCATCCCCAACATCCAGCTTCACGCCATCCTACCCTTCGGCGCAGTCGTCCCTTCCAACAACCCCTCCTATGCTCCGGCAGGAGCCGGCCCCAGCGCCTTCGGCCTCACCGACATGGAACTCGGCGTCAAATACAACTTCATCAAACAGACCCCTCACCGCCCCGGAATCGGCAGCTTCACCATGTTTGAAATCCCTACCGGCAGCTACACCAAGGGCCTCGGCGTCGGCAAGGTCTGGTACAAGCTGCCCATCTGGGCTGAAAAGGAATTCGGCTCCTGGAGCCTCGTCGGCGGCATGGGCTACACAGTCGTTCCGCAGACCGGCTACAAGAACTACCTCTACGGCGGCTACCTCATGAAGAAGACCGTCAACGAGCGCCTCGAACTCTCCGCTGAAGTCTTCTCCCACGCCGGCGAAGGCATCGCCGCCGCCCAAACACATGCCTCAACCATGATCGACGCCGGCGGCTACTACCACTTCAAGCAGCCCGGTCTGCAACTCCTCTTCGCCTATGGCCACTCCATCGCCGGACAAACCGAAAACTACGCCTACCTTGGCCTCTACAAAACCTGGGGCAAAGACAAAAACGATAAGGACACCGACAAGAAGTCCGCCTCAGACGCTATGATCTCCGCACGTTCCCCCCGCATCGGAAATTGATAATGCGCACGGGTGAATTCGAGCCAGCCGGGTGCCCCATCCTAAACNNTTAGGGTGGGAGACAACAATCTCCACCAGCCAAGCAATGGAGACCCACAATGGAAATCACGACCCGCGCCCTTTGGACTCTCATTCACGGCATGGGATTCGGCGCGCTCTACCTGCTGGCCT
>PMXB01000083.1 GCA_003165935.1 Acidobacteriaceae bacterium
GTGGAGCTGAGTCCCTACGACCTGAATCGCGGACGGATTGTGTACCGCTACAAGTGAATGAGTGAGCGGGGAACTGGGCTCAAATGGCCCTTATTCGCAACTTACAAGTCGCTGGTTTTCAACCGCGCGGCCGCTCTTTAGGGTCGCTGAGAAGGGCATCAACAATGAAAGTCCGTGCATCAGTAAAAAAGATTTGCGTTAAGTGCAAGGTCATCACCCGCCGTGGGGTGGTCAGGGTGATCTGCGAAAACGCAAAGCACAAGCAGCGTCAGGGCTAAGAAGAGCCTGGCAATGGCGGAAGTTCCACAGCAGTTGTCAGTCCTCAGTTTTGAGTTATCAGTCGATGCAGAGAGACGCAGCAAGAACAGACTGAAAACTGACAACTGATCACTGATCACTGGCAAGAGGCTAGTTAGCTTGAGTCAAGGCTTGCGATGAACCTCTGGAAACATTCCGCCCCACCGTGCGAACCGGTTAAGGCCGTGGGCACACAACCAGTAGCAGCAAAGGATAACCAATGGCACGTATTGCTGGCGTCGATCTGCCCCGTAACAAGCAGGCAAGAATCGCGCTCACATACATTTTTGGCATCGGCGATCCGCGTGCGCTCAAGATTCTGCAGAAGGCAAATGTAGATGCCTTCAAGAAGGTTCAGGATCTGGGCGAAGACGAGGTCAACCGCATCCGCCAGGTGATCGAGGACGAAGGAAACGTCGAGGGCGACCTGCGTAAGGACGTNNCGCCTCATCGACATTCAGAGCTACCGCGGCACGCGCCATAGGCGCTCTCTGCCGGTGCGCGGTCAGCGTACCCACACCAATGCCCGCACTCGGAAGGGCCCGCGCAAGGGAACGATTGCCGGCAAGAAGAAAGCGACGGGCAAAACCTAAATGGCGAAACCAGAGAAGGCAGCAGGCGGCAAGGCCGCCAAGAACAAGAAGTTCAAGAAGCGCGAACGCAAGAATGTGCCGTTTGGCATTGCGCACATTCAGGCTTCGTTCAACAACACCATCGTCACCATTACCGATCCGGTGGGCAACACGCTCAGCTGGAAGAGCTCTGGCTCGCTTGGCTTCCGCGGATCCCGCAAGGGCACTCCGTTTGCGGCCCAGCAGGCAGCCTCGAACGCCGCCGGCATGGCGCGGGATCACGGTCTGCGTGCAGTCGATGTCCGTGTAGCCGGTCCCGGTTCGGGCCGCGAGTCGGCCATCCGCGCACTCGCAGCAGCCGGCATCGAAGTGCGCTCCATCCGCGACGTTACGCCGATGCCGCATAACGGCTGCCGTCCGCCGAAGAGACGCCGCGTCTAAGAAGCCGTTCACAGTAGATAGTTCACAGTTTTTAGTTTTTGGCACTGTGAACTGCGAACTCTGAACTGAGAACTCAAACATGGGCCGGGACGAAGTGCGCACCGTTGCACGTAAACCGGCCGACATCCGAAGTAGGAGAAGAAATGGCACGTTATACCGGAGCAGTATGCCGCCTTTGCCGTCGCGAAGGCACCAAGCTCTTTTTGAAGGGCACCAAATGTACATCCGATCGCTGCCCGCTGGAGAAGCGCAACTTTGCGCCCGGCATGCACGGAAAAGACCGCAAGGCCAAGATCGTTGGCTACGGNNGGCGTTACCGGCGAGCTCCTTATCCAGCAGCTCGAGCGCCGTTTGGACAACGTAGCGTTCCGCCTGGGCTTTGCCATCTCGCGCCGTCAGGCACGCCAGGTGGTTCGCCACGGCCACGTCACTGTGAACGGCAAGAAGGTCAACATCCCCTCATTCCAGGTGAACGTGGGCGACGAAATTGCCATCCGCGAAAACGCAAAGAAGCTGGTGATCGTCGAGCAGGGTGCGCAGTATGCCGCGCAGAACCCCGTCCCCGTCTGGCTTGAAGCGAACTTCGAAAACCTCTCGGGCCGTGTGCTTTCGCTGCCCAAGCGTAAGGACGTCAATCTGCCCATCAATGAGCAGTTGATCGTCGAACTGTACTCGAAGTAAGAATGCAGTTCACGGTTCGTAGTTCTTAGTTCTCGCTGAGGCGCTCGACGCGCTTCGGCTGGCAACGACCAACTGCGAACTGTGAACTACGAACTCAAAACGAAGGAGAACTTGCGCGGCCGCCGCAGAATGCATCGCGACGCATCCAGCCGCGCGGGAAAAGAGAGAGACCTATGTTGTGGAGAGGATTCCAAAAACCGAAGCGCCTGGCAGTTGAAGCCGAGACGCTGACCGATACATACGGCAAATTCAGCGCACAGCCATTCGAGCGTGGGTTTGGCACGACCATCGGCAACGCACTTCGCCGCACTCTGCTCAGCTCCATTGAGGGCGCGGCTGTAACCGCCATTCGCATCGAGGGCGTGCTTCACGAATTCCAGTCGATCACTGGTGTCGTAGAAGATGCGACCGACATCATCCTGAATCTCAAGCAGGTTCCCTTCAAGCTTGCCGGCGATGGCCCAAAGGCGTTGTATCTGCGCGCCGACCAGCCCGGCGTTGTCACCTCTGGCATGATCGAAGCCGACGGCGATGTGGAGATTCTTGACAAGAACATTTACCTGGCGACGCTGTCTGAAGGCGGCAAGCTAGACATGGAAATGCGCCTCAAGCGCGGCCGCGGCTACATCTCCGCCGACAAAAACTTCGACGCCGACCTTGGCCTGGGCTTTATCCCCGTCGACTCGGTCCACTCGCCAGTACGCCGCGTCAACTACCTGGTTGAAGCTGCCCGTCTTGGCCAGATTACCGACTATGACAAGCTGACCATTGAAGTGTGGACCAACGGAGCCGTGCTGCCCGCCGATGCTGTCGGCTTGGCCGCTAAACTGCTCAAGGACCACATGAACAT
>PMXB01000256.1 GCA_003165935.1 Acidobacteriaceae bacterium
GGGATGTTTCCGCAACTGGGCGCGCCGATCGGATTCTTCTTGTCGGGCGGCGTGTTTCTGGTGCTGTCGCATTTGCTATCGGACGCGCAGTTCTTTGCGTTTGGGTGGCGGCTGCCTTTCTTGGCCAGCTCAGTGCTGGTGTTTCTGGGCTTGTGGGTCCGACTGACGATTACGGAGACGCCGCGGTTTCAGGAGTCGAAAGCGCGTGGCGAGCGGGTGAGGATTCCGACGCTGACGGTGCTGCGCAGACACACGAAGATGCTGGTGGCGGGCACGCTGCTGAGCCTGGCGACGTTTACGCTGTTCTATTTGATGATCGTGTTTGCGCTGAGCTGGGGGACGACGGCGCTGGGATTCAGCAGGGAGAAGTTTTTGCTGATGCAGCTCTTCGACACGCTGTTCTTTGCGGTGATGATTCCGGTGAGCGCGATATTGGCGGAGCGCGGGCGGCGCAATGCGATGCTGGGGATTACGGGGGCGATTTTTCTGTTTGGGCTGATTTTGGCGCCGATGTTTGAGGCGGGAACGGGCGGGGCGCTGGGGATGATGGCGCTGGGACTGGCGCTGATGGGGATGACGTATGGGCCGCTGGGGACGGTGGTTTCGGAGTTGTTTCCGACGTCGGTGCGGTACACGGGGAGCTCGCTGGCGTTCAACTTTGCGGGGATTCTGGGGGCGAGCCTTGCGCCGTACATTGCGACGTGGCTGGCGAAGAATTGGGGCTTGCAGTGGGTGGGGTACTACCTGTGCGCGTCGGCGGTGCTGACGATCGTGGGGCTGCTGATGATCAAGGAGACGAGCGGGGAAGAGCTGAGGTGAAGAAGCGCCTCACCGCGTGCCGGGCGCAAAGGCGAGTGTGAGGACGGTGATGTCGTCGTCCTGGCCGAAGTGCTGGGCGGCATGGGCAATGGCCTCGGCCGAGTGCGTGCTGATCGCGGCAGTGCGATCGAAGCCGAAGAGCTCGCCAAGGTGGTTGCGGGCTTCGACTACGCCGTCGGTGAGCAGAGTGAGACTTGCGGCCGGAGGTAGACGGAGGGTGATCTCGGTGTAGTTCGACTCGGAGGCGAGGCCAAGGGGCAAGCCATTCTGGAGGACAAGCTCTTCGCCGTCGAGATAGGGCGCAGGATGGCCGGCGTTGGCGGCGGTGACTGTGCCGTCGGCGTCGATGCGGAGGACGAGGCAGGTGGTGAAGCCGCCGCTGTTGCGGCCGGTCATGAGCTGGTTGAGCGCGGTGAGAATTTCGCCAGGAGAATGGGTGTAGCGGGCGAGCGTCGAGAAGGCGCCGACGAGCAGAGAGACGGCCATGGCGGCCGGCATGCCTTTGCCGCTGACGTCGCCGATGACGGCCAAGACGGAGTGGGAGCCGACGGGGACGATCTGGAAGAAGTCGCCGCCGACCTCGCCGAAGGGCAGGTATATGGCGTCGATTTTGCAGCCGGGGATTTGGGGGATTTCTGCCGGAACGAGCACCTGTTGAACAGCACGGGCGGCTTCGAGTTCGCCGGCGAGGCGCTGTTTTTCGCGTCGATCCTCGATGAGCGCGCGCACATAAACCACGAGGGTGACCGTGCCCAGCAGGACCATGGTGGGCGTGGTGAAGTACCAGCGCGAATCACCGATCTCGACGTAACGCGGAAGATGCGTCCATGCGCGGAACTCGTCAGAGACCGTGCAGCGCACGAGGAAGAAAACCGTGAAGGCTGCCGCAACCCATCGCAGCTCAGAATTGGGGCGGCGATAGGCTCTGACAATGAACACCGCGATGGCAACCTGAGAGACGTCGACCGACCATGTGTGTGCGAATGCGAGCGCGGGAAGCCAGCTGGCCAGGAGGTTGAGGATGTAGACCGGAAACAGGAGCCAGGTCCAGCGGATGCGCCTGATTTGGAGAGCAGAAGCAGCGGTAAGGACGATGATTGGCGAAGAGAAGACGGTGAAGAGCCAGTCGTATTCGACTCCGGCGAAGTAGCGCCAGAACTGTTGGAGCCCAGCGATGGAGAAGTATAGGCCCATCCAGGCGAAGACGCGGTAATCGCGCGCCGTGCGCCACAACGCAAGGAAGGCGACTGCGAGACAGGACTCGAGGACGCCGAGAACGAGGATGGGGCGGTCGCGGAGGGGATCGGCGATCTGTTGGGCAAGGTTCGCGGCCGGCGCCGCGATGAGGAGCGCAAGCATCATGCCGCCCCCAAAACGAGGGTGAGGACGGTGATGTCGTCGTCCTGTCCGAACTGCTGCGCATGGCGAGCGATTTCTTCGGCGGACTGGGTGCTGATGGCGCGGGTTCGATCGAAGCCGAAGAGCTCGCCGGCGGGGTTTGTGGCTTCGAGGACGCCGTCGGAGAGGAGCATTAGGGATTGGCCGGGGGGAAGCTGGACGGTTGTTTCTAAGTATTCGGTGTTGGCAAGGATGCCTAGGGGGATGCCGCCGCCAATGGGGAGTTCCTGGCCGTTGAGATAGGGAGCGGGATGGCCGGCGCTTGAGATGATGGCTCGGCCGTCGGGGAAGATCTGGGCGCAGAGGCAGGTGATGAATCCTCCGTCGGCGGCTTTGACCATTTCGCGATTGAGGCTGGTGAGCAATTGAGCGGGGCTGGGGCAGGACTCTGCGAGGGCGCGGACTGCGCCGAGGGCGAGGACGCCTTTCATGGCGGCGGTGAGGCCCTTGCCGCTGACGTCGCCGAGGACGATGAGGCTGGAGCCGTCGGTTTGCGGGAAGATCTGGTAGAAGTCGCCGCCGACTTCCTGGGCGGGCAGGAAGGCCGCGCGGAGGTCGAAGCCGGGGATGGAGGGGACTGAGACAGGGACAAGGCGCTGCTGGACTTCGCGAGCGGCGCGGTATTCCAGCTCGAGGGCGGTTTGGCGGTGGTTTTGTTCGAGGATGAAGCGGGCGGCAACAAGGAGGATTGCGAATAGCAGGAAGGTATCAGTGAGGTTCTCTGCCGCGAGGGAAACCCCGCCAATGGTGATGATGGGTGCGACGACCATGTTGCCGATTGTCCAATGGGTCCAGCGATTGCCCAGGCCGGTGATGTCCCTTACCGCGGTGATGAGATCGCTGAGGAGTACACAGATGGCAAGAATCCAGCGGGCCAGATCGAGACGTCTGCGCATGGCTGCGACGACAATGACTATGCCCCAGGTCTCAAGCAGAACGGGGGGAATGGTCGAAAGGACATCGGTCCACAGGAGGACGGCGCCTGAGTGCCGACTCCAGTCGAAGAGCATGAGGACACTGTCGACAAGGTCGAATGCAATCGCGGTGAGGGCGATGATGCGGGTCCACTTTACCAGCCACCTTTGATCGCCGAGGTTGAGCAACGCGATGAGCAGGAACCATGCGGCGAGGTCGCGGATGGAGATGATGACGCCGACGGTTCCGTACGACCAGCGAAACTGCACGAGTCCGGGAACGTTGGATATCAGATTCGCTTCAAGGGGAAATATGAGGGTGATTGCAAGCCAAAGCAGAACGGTCCGAGAGCGGTTGCGCAGCCACGCGATGAGAGCGAGAAGTGCGGCGACGGTAGAGAGAAGCATGACTCCGAGGCCGAATTCATTGCGGCGGAGCCAGCGGTAGTGGAGTTCAATGTCATGGCTGGCGATTGCCTGCTGACTGCCGAGGATCGGGACCTGAGTGAGTCCACCCTCTGCCGCGCTGGCGAGAAAAACTATTGGGGCCTTCCAGACGCGGATTGCGAGCACGCCCGATTGGGCGCGGCCAAGTGGAGCGATGAGGCCCAGAGGGGCGTCGAAATATTGATACCAGACCGGATTTGGCGGGAGTTTGCCGAGGGCGCCGACGAGGGCGCCGTTCCAGTAGATTTCGCAAGCGCTGTCGCAGGCGGGAAGGAAGAGAGCGAGGTTGAGGGCGGCGGGCGTGTCGGACGAAAGAACGATATGACGGCGATACCAGGCGTAGCCAGTGTAACCGTGATGGCCCTGGGCTTCCCACGGGCTTCCAGTTAGGATGGGCTGCCAGGCGGAGTCGTCGAATGCAGGCGATGCCCAGGCAAGATCGTCGCCGGTTTGAAACTGCCAGGGGCCGTCGAGCGGGAGGGTGGCGCGACCGAGGCCTTCAAGGACGAGCGGGGCTGGAGCGAGGGGCGGGGTTTGGCCGCGGGCAGGCAGGATGGGCGCAAGCAGCGCGAGGAGCGCGAGGCCCTGCAAGGCGCTGGAGCAGCGGAGGTTTGTGACCATGTTTCGCGCCACGCGTTGGCCTCAGGGGAAGTGAAGAGCGGCTGGAATGACTATAGACAACGGAGGGTGCGGAGGGCCAACGGTCTGCGAAGCAATATACCCTAAGTGCAGACGATGAGTTCCCCAACTCCTAAAAAAAACAGCCGCGGCATGGAGGCGTTTGCCTCGCGCGACTTTGCGCGGTATCAACTGGCGCGGGTGGCCGTGATCATGGGCGCTGAGGCGCAGAGCGTTGCGGTGGCGTGGCAGGTGTATTCGATCACGCACCGGGCCATCGACCTGGGGTATACAGGGCTGGCGCTGTTTCTGCCGGGGCTCCTGTTTCTGCTGCCGGGGGGTCATGCGGCGGATCGGTTCGACAGGCGGCATGTGATTTTGGTTTGCTACACGGTGCAGATGGTGTGCACGCTGGCGCTGCTGGGGTTGAGCTTTGCGCTGCCTCATTCGGTGCTGCCGATCTATGGGGTGCTCTTCCTGATGGGCACGGCCAGAGCGTTCAGCGGACCGGCGAGTTCGGCGCTGGTCCCGCACCTGGTGCCGGAAGAGCATTTTGTGAATGCGGTGACGTGGGGCGGGGCGACCTGGCAGTTCTCGAACATCACAGGCCCTGCCCTGGGAGGGCTTTTGTTCACGCTGCCGCTGGGCGGTGAACTGGCGGCGTGGGGATTGCAGGGCGCGGGAATTGTCTACGTGTTCACGATGGCCACGCTGGTGTGGTTTCTGCTGCTGATTCTGAGCCTGCACGTGCGCCCGGGACGGATGGAGCACCAGGCTGCGTCGGTAAAGGTGGTGATGGCCGGGTTCCACTACATGATGCGGTCGCCGCTGCTGCTGGGGGCGAGCTCGCTGGATCTGTTTGCAGTGCTGCTGGGCGGGAGTGTGGCGCTGATGCCGATTTTTGCGCACGAGGTGTTGCACCAGGGGCCGCGGGGACTCGGGTTGCTGCGGGCAGCGCCGGCGACAGGGTCGGTGCTGATGTCCCTGTTTCTGGCGAGATTCCCGTTCAGGCGGCGAGCGGGGTTGCGGCTGTTTGTGTGCGTCGCCATCTTCGGGCTGGGGACGATTGTGTTTGGGCTCTCGCACAACCTGTTGCTGAGCATGGGAGCGCTGGCGATTGCCGGCGCGGCAGACACGGTGAGCGTGGTCATTCGCGGAACTCTGGTGCAACTGGGAACGCCGCCGGAGATGCGTGGCCGGGTGAGCGCGGTGAATGCGCTGTTCATCGGGGGCTCAAACGAGCTGGGCGAGTTTGAGAGCGGTTTGACCGCGCAGTGGTGGGGCGCGGTGCGGGCCACCGTGGTCGGCGGAGTGGGTACGCTGGCCGTGGCGGGGATCTGGGCAGCAGCGTTCCCTCGGCTGCGCCGTGCCGATGAGCTGACAGCGGAAGCGTTGAAAAGTCAGTGATCGGTTGTCAGACTTTATTTTGCGTCGCCAACGATGACAGTTTCGCCGGGAGGCGTTGCGGCGGTCTTGAAGTTGATCACGTGATAAAGGGCCGGCGTGGTGCCCACGTTGCGCAGTCCATGCACCTGGTTGGACCCGTTAAAGATGATGGAACCGGGGCCTACGCGCTTCCATTCGCCATTGGAGAGAGTTTCCACGGTCCCCTTATCGATGATGATCAGCTCCTCGTTGGGATGCCGATGGGGCGGATGGGGCATCTGTCCGGGGTCCAGCGTAGTGACGTGAATCTCGAGGTTCTCCAGCGTCGCGGTGGGGGAAGAGACCACGGAGCGTACCGTGCCGGCCTTGGTGGTCTTCACCGTCATGGCGTTCCAGTCGAAGACAGTTGAGCCCATGACCTTGGCATCGGCGCGGACTGTGGCGGGGCCGAAGGCTAGGTGGCACGCGAGTGTGGTGGCGATGGCAGCGATGAGTGCTCCAAGGACGGCGAACCGAAGTTCTCTGCGGGTGATCCGGGTGTGAATTGCGGCGCGGAGGATCATGAAGGGGCCCTTTCCGGCGAGTGGCGCTTGAGCGATGGCGAAGGCGCGATGTGAGGCGTACCTCACTGAGACAAGAATTACGTTCGACAGGCTTCGGGGACCTTTATAGAGGACGCGGTTGAGGCTGGCAAGCGCGAGAGCTGGCGTGGGTTGGCGGAAAAGCCAGTCAAGAGCTCCAGTCGGCCGTTCGCCGGGCGGTAGAATCCGAATGAAACTTGAACGGCAAAGAACGCGCTCGTCCGAAACGCGGTGCGGGCTGATGGAGAGGGATGGCGTGAAGCTTTGGCAGAGGATTTTAGCGATGACGGCGGTGACGCTGCTGATTGGCGGCGCCTACCTGGCGTGGGTGTTTCACGAGCGGGCAAATCCCGGAATGGTTGGGCACGGAAAGGCGGATGAAGCCGGCACGCTGAGCAAGGACGACCTGGTGGTGATGAAGGAGTACTTTCCACAGCACTTCGACGACCTGCAGCGGCTCGAGGGCACGACTGTATGGATGAAGAACGGGTACTCGATGGCCTACTTCCCTTACGTGGGCGGGAGGGTGGATTTCACGAAGAAGGTGGGGCTGGTGCCGCCGCTGGAGCGGCTGGAGATCAAGAAGATTGTGAAGGCCTTGGCTCCGGCTGCTGTGCACGACGGCATTGAGCCGGGCGGGATGCAGGCGCTTGCGGTGTTTACGCGGGCCGGCGGCAAAGAGACGTACGCCACGCCGGTGGGTGTAATCCTGCACGGAGAAGAGGGCTACTACACTGACATGCTGTTCTTCTACGACGATCCGCACACCATCTACGACTACTGGCCCAGGGATGTGTGGACGGCGATTGACGCGCACCAGGTGAAGCCGGGGATGAGCGAACTGGAGACCCGGCTGGCGTTGGGCTCAAAGGTGCATGTGGATGGGGATCGTGAGGGCGACCGGACGGTGACGTATGACGTGAACGGGAAGAAGTGGGATGTAACGTACGTGAAGAACCGGGCGACGGAGATCAAAGCCGAATGATTGGGTTGGGGATGTGTCGCAGGTCCACGGAAGGGTGTAAGCTTCGCCGCAAAGAAAATCGGGTGGCTGCCCGTGGGCGCCACCCGAGGAATGCTGCTGAAGCTCGTGATGATCAGACAAGGAGGAGCAAGTTCAGGAGTCAAATCAAGACTAGCCCTGGGGCGGCGAAGCGTCTTGAGTCGGATGGGTGAGTCCCATCTCCACCTTTCGATGGAGATGGCCCGGCCGACAGCCGAGACCCCGGCCAGAACCCCGGCCAGATGAGTGATGATTGCGTTAGTCTGATTGAATTCGAGCGCCGCACCGTGATCGGTTGCAGCTGAGGCTGCTCTTCCGGGGCCAATTCCGGAGATTCCCGCGCCTGGGATTCAATCGGATGCCGAGATCGGCGAAGCACGCACTCAATTTAATGACGACACTGTACCAATCCGTGGGTAGGGGACACACCAATTTGAAGAACAGCACGTTGACCCGCAAGCTCAAGCCGGGCCCGATCGTTCGTTGGCTGACGGCCGGTGTGCTGGGGGTGTTTGCCACGGCAGCATGGGGGCTGGTGCCTTCCACTCCGCTGGCGAACTACGGACGGCAGAGCTGGGTGATGGAGAACGGGCTGCCGCAGAACACGGTGCAGGCAGTACTGCAGACAAAGAGCGGATTTGTGTGGCTGGGCACAGAGGTCGGCCTGATCCGTTTTGATGGCAACAGCTTCGAGACCTTCGACAAAAACTCCAGTCCGCCCTTTCCCGGCAATGACGTCCGTTGCCTGATGGAGACCAAGGCCGGAGTGCTTTGGATTGGGACCAGCGAAGGGCTGGTTCGCTGGCAGGACGGCAAGATCGCTTTGTTGACGATGGCCAACGGGCTGCCGGCGAACGGAATTCGCGGGCTCGTTGAGGACAACAACGAAGAGCTCTGGGTGTGGACCGATGGAGGGCTTTCGGTTCTCGCCGGGGATAAGTTCATCGGAGTGCCGGAGGCTGAAGGGCAGCCGCACGGGACTGTGACCTCGCTGACGGGCAGCGGCGGCGGCGTTTGGGTGGGCACCACCACGGGCGTTTACTCCCGCTGGAAGGGTAGTTGGAACGGACCAACGTTCGCCGGGTTGTTTCAGAACGAGGGAGTGCAGTTCCTGGCGGTGCGGCCGGGCGGAGCTCTCGCCGTGGCCAGCAAGAATGTCGTCGCCTTCGAACATGTCAACGGTGTGATCGAACGGCTCACTGTGGGAATGGAACTGCCCGGCAGCCGTATCCAGGTCATCTTTGGAGATAAGGAAGGCAGCGTCTGGATCGGAACAAACGCCGGCCTGGTTCGGTGGTCTGACGGAAAGCTCCAGCGGTTCCCGGTAAACGACGCCCTCGCAACCGAGAGCATCCTCAGCGTGATGGAAGACCAGGAGGGCAATCTCTGGGTGGGAACGGAGACGGGCGGGCTGCACATTCTTCGCGACCAGCGTTTCCATTTGATGGGAGCGCGCGACGGCCTGAGTTCCGACAACACAACCACCGTGGTGGAGGACGAAAATCGTACCCTGTGGGTTGGCACAGCGGCCAACGGCCTCAATGCGGTCAAACAGGGCGGAGGCGTAAAGACCTACACGGTGAAGGACGGGCTGCTGAGCGACGTCATTCTGTCGCTCGCGGCTGGGCCGCATGGCGAGCTCTGGGTGGGCACACCCGACGGGCTGAACCGGATCGAAGGCGGGAAGGTCGAGGCCTTCACCTCGGCCGACGGGCTGCCGGATGACTTTATCCGCTCACTGCTCGTGGATAGCGATGGAAGCCTCTGGGTTGGAACCCGGCGCGGCCTGGCGCACTGGAGCGGCAAGCCAGGCGCGCCGATGACGACATTTACCACCGCCAACGGGTTGGGCAGCGACCTGGTGGGAGCCCTGGTGCGCGACCGGCGGGGAAACTTGTGGGTGGCCACGCTGGGTGGCCTTGCCCGTCTCCATGGCGCAAACATGATCAACTACACCACCAGGGACGGGCTCTCAAGCAACGTGATCACTGCATTAATGCCGCGCGGCAACGGCAGCATGGTCATCGGAACGCAGGACCATGGCTGGAATCTGTTGGATGCCCTCGGACAGATCACGGCGGTGAAGTACACCGGGCTCGAGCGGACAAGCGTTCACGCAATTCTCGACGACGGCGGCGATCACCTATGGTTTGCTACCTCAAATGGGATCGGGCGTTGCGATATCGACCTGACAGGCGGCTGCTACCACTGGATCGGATTTGGAACCTCGGATGGGCTGCGCAGCCAGGAAACCGCGAACAACAGCCATCCATCCGCGTGGCGCAGCGCGGATGGGCACTTGTGGTTTGCAACGCCGAAGGGGCTTGTCGAAGTGGTTGATCCCGGACACTTCCCGGTGAACTCGATTCCGCCGCCGGTGGCGCTGGAACGGTTTGTGGTGGACGACGTAGCGATGAATCTGATGGACTCCCCGGTGAAAGTGAAGGCCGGGGGCGGGCACTTCGAGTTCGACTACGCGGGGATGAGCTACACTGCGCCGCTCAAGGTTCGCTACCGCTACATGCTGGAGAATTTTGACAAGGACTGGACCGAAGCGGGGACGCGGCGCGTAGCCTTCTACACGGCCATTCCGCCGGGACACTACACCTTCAGGGTGCAGGCCGCCAACAACGACGGCTTATGGAACGAGGCAGGCGCGGCGCTGGTCTTCGAACTCAAGCCGCACTTCTACCAGGCGTTATGGTTCTATGCTTTGATGACGCTGCTGGCCGCCGGGCTGGTCGTGGCCGCCACAATGCTGGTGGAGCGCAGAAAGATGCTGCGCACTGAGCGCGAGTTCAATGCGGTGCTGGGCGAGCGCAACCGGATCGCGCGCGAGATTCACGACACGCTGGCGCAGGGATATGTGGGTGTAAGCGTGCAACTTGAGGTGCTCGCAGAGCTTCTCAGAAAGAACCGGATGGAGCCGGCCGTCAAGCAATTGGATCAGACCCGCAACCAGGTCCGTGAGGGGCTGGCCGAAGCGCGGCAATCCATCTGGGCGCTCCGTTCGCAGGACTCGGGAGAGAAAACACTGCCGGTCCGCCTCAGGCGCATGGCCGAGTTTGCAGGCGGCGGCGGATTGGAAACGCAATTCAATGTCTTTGGAGCCTACCGGCCACTCAGCCCAGGCACGGAACAAGAGCTTATTCGAATTGCGCAGGAGGCGATCCAGAACGTCCAGCGCCATTCGGGCGCAAAGTGCCTTTCGGTGCAGATCGAATACCTGCCGGGGGCGGTCACCATGGAGATCCGGGACGACGGGCGTGGATTCGATATGAAGGAGGCGTCCGACCTCGAAGGCCACTACGGACTGACGGGCATGAGGGAACGGGCAGCAACGGTGGGCGGAACGCTGGAGGTCAACAGCGGCCCTGGTCGCGGAACAACAATTAGGGTGCGCGCCACGGTGGCGAAAGAAGTCCGTGTGCCGGACGAGCAGAATGGAGTTGAGAATTGAGCAAAGAGACGATTCGCGTTCTTGTCGTGGAGGATCATCACGTCGTTCGGCAGGGGCTGGTAGCGCTGCTGAATGTGGTGGATGGCCTCGAAGTGGTCGGCGAAGCCGCCGATGGCGTTGAGGCCATAACGGTCTTCAGAAAGTGCCAGCCTGACATCACATTGATCGATCTGCGCCTGCCCAGGATGGGCGGTGTGGACGTAATCCAGCGCCTTCGCATGGAGACCCACGGGGCGCGGTTCATTGTGCTCACCACCTATGACGGCGACGAGGATATCTACCGCGCTTTGCAGGCCGGGGCCCGCGCCTACCTGCTCAAGGGCATGACCACCGACGAACTCATCGCGACAATCCGCGCAGTGCATGCGGGCAAGCAGCATATTCCTCCAGCCATTGCGCAGAGGCTGGCCGAGAGGATGGGGACAGAGGAACTGACGCCGCGCGAGTTCGACGTGCTTGAACAGATTGTGCACGGCAAAAGCAACAAAGAAATCGCGACCGAGTTGGAAATCAGCGAAGCGACGGTGAAGACGCATATCAACTCGCTGCTGGGCAAGCTGGGTGTAACGGATCGAACACAAGCGGCAACCGCGGCAATTCAGCGCGGCATTGTGCCGCTGGAGAGTTTGAGGAAACCAAAGCAATGATAGGAAGGTCAATTCTTGTTGGACTTATTGCGGCGTGTGTGTGCATTGCCGGGCAGGATATTGCGCAGGGGCAGCGGTCGGGTTGGCGCCAGGCAACGGATGGGGAACTGGCAACCATTTTGCCGGCGCGTGCTCCCGTGGAGAAGGAACACATCGAGACGGAGATGCGGACCGCGAGCGGAATCGTGAACGCTCACGGGCACTACATTGCCGGAGTTGTGCTGCTAACGGCGGGCTACTCCGCGGATGGAAAGTACTCGCACTATTTTTTGGTCCAGGTGCCGATCAAAGTGGGCGGAATCGCGCTGAAGCCGGGAGAGTATGCGTTTGGCTGGACCCGCGGGCAGGGCGGCGATACCCTCAGCGTACACTTTCACGAGGCGGCGTCGGGCGTGCTCGTGGGAACAACAGACGCCCATCGCATTGCAGGATCAAGCCGCGTGGAGAGCCTGCACATCTGGCCGCCCAACGACAAGGCAATCATCCAGATCGGGCGGTTCTCAATCCCCTATGAGATTGGCGAAGACTAGCCTTCAGCCCGCATGAAATCGTGGCATCCCGCCCTTTCCGCGAAGAACGCTGTGTCAAAGGCGGGATGAGAGTTCACTTCTCGCTCCAATCAATACTTCAATACGCTTCAGCAAACCCATACACCCCCGGCGTCTCAGCCGCGCGCCGCTTCAGGCTGCCAAGGATTTCACACGGATCAAGATTACAAGTGGGGCGGTAGGCCAGGGATTCATCCCTGGCAACAAAGGCGCGTGCTTGATGAGGGCTTTAGCCCCTGCAGAGCTTTGTAACTACGGCACGGC
>PMXB01000351.1 GCA_003165935.1 Acidobacteriaceae bacterium
CTCACCCGCACCATCAACGCCATCGGCCAGTCGCTCGGACTCTTCAAGGACATGAAAGAGAACCTCAGCGGCGACGACGTCCGCGAGGGCCTGGTCGCCGTGGTCAGCGTAAAGCTGCCCCAGCCCCAGTTTGAAGGCCAGACCAAGGGAAAGCTCAACTCCGACATCGCAGGCATCGTCCAGGCTTTCGTCAACGAGCGCCTCGGCATGTTCCTTGAGCAGAACCCGCCCGTCGCCAAAAAAATCATCAACAAAGCCATTGAGGCAGCTCGCGCTCGCGAGGCCGCGCGCAAGGCCCGCGACCTTCCCCGCCGCAAAGGCGCTCTCGATGGTGGCGGCCTGCCCGGCAAGCTTGCCGACTGCAGCGAACGCAACCCCGACCGCTGCGAGCTCTACTTGGTCGAGGGCGAAAGCGCAGGCGGCACCGCCAAGCAGGGCCGCGATCGCCGCTTCCAGGCCATCCTCCCCCTCAAGGGCAAAATCCTCAACGTCGAAAAGGCCCGCTACGACAAAATGCTCGGCCACGAGGAAATCCGCGCCATGATCACTGCCCTCGGCTGCGGCATCGGCAAAGACGACTTCGACGCCTCCAAGATCCGCTACGGCAAGATCATTCTCATGACCGATGCCGATGTCGACGGCTCTCACATCCGCACCCTGCTCCTCACCTTCTTCTTCCGCCACATGACGGAGCTCATCAAGCGCGACAACATCTACATCGCCCAGCCCCCGCTCTACAAAATCAAGAAGGGGCGCTTCGAGCAATACATCAAGGACGATCGCGAACTGGTCAAAGTCATGATCCAGCGCGCCGGCGAAGGGACCGTCATCCGCCACGGAGAGAGCGCCAGCAAGATCGAAGGCGCTGACCGCACCCGCTTCATGAGCTCCCTCGGCGAATACCTCGGTTTCGTCGAGCGCGTTGACAAGCGCATCCGCAACGAGAAGCTCGTCGAGCTTCTTGCCCGCGCCGAGCTAACCCATCGCTCCGACTTCAGCTCCACCAACGGAAGCCAGGTCCCCGAGAAGCTTGCTTCCCTCTTTGCCCAGCTAAGTGAGCTTGCTGCGGAATTCCAGATCAAGGTCGCAAGGCCCGCCGAAGACGAAGAACACCACACCTGGTCCATCAGCTTCACCGACTCGCAGGGCGCTGTCCGCCCCATCGACTGGACTCTCGCCTCAAGCCCTGAGTTCCGCCAGATGATGGCCAAGTACTCCCAGATCAAGGACTACCTCGAGCCGCCCTTCCTCATCGAGTACGTTACCAAAGCCGCCGCGGAATCAACCCCCGAGTCTGAAGAGGCTGAAGAGGCTTCCGGGGAAAGTGAAGCTCCCGAAGCTAAGGCCGCTCGTCGTACCGCACGCACACCGCGTGAGCCTGTAGAGAAGGCCACCGCCCGCGAGTTCTTCCACTACGTCGTCGAGCAGGGCAAGAAGGACTATCAAGTCCAGCGCTACAAGGGCCTCGGAGAAATGACCGCGCCGCAGCTCTGGGAAACCACCATGGATCCCGATCGCCGCACTTTGCTTCAGGTCAAATTGGAAGATATCGCCGAGTGTGAAGCCATCTTCACCACCCTTATGGGCGAAGACGTGGAAGCGCGTCGCAAGTTCATTGAGGATAACGCCCTCGACGTCAAGAACCTCGACATCTGACGTTTACGACAATCCGCTCCAACTGGGTGCTGGGGCATCCAGCGGGCGCCGAATCCTACTGTTGAATCGCCTTTTCCGACGTGGCGCGCATCTCCTGGCCGGACAATTTCAGTAAGGGCAGAAAGGTATAGTTGTAGCTAACCGTAACCTTCACCAGGCAGCCTTTACTATTGGCGTTTGGTGAGCAAGGGCTGGTGGTGCCATCCGGCGTCTGACCCGGCCAAACATCCGAACTCGTTGTATCAATCGTCAGACCGCTCGGCACAATCCACGGGCCCGCCAGGCTTTGAACATAATTCTGAATATCGGTCGCCGACACCGTGCAGTTGTAGGGCATCGTGAAGTTCGGAGGCGCCGAAGTATTGCAACCTACGGTCGTATTTTTGCTCCAGGTATAACCGCGCACGATGGCGAAGCGCGTGGCTTGCTGTGCCGCATAGGTCGTAAAGTGATACGTGTACATTCCGACCATCCAATTAAAAACGGCGAACACAAGGCCAATCAGAACCAACGAAGTCAGGGCGAATTCCACCAGTTCCGCGCCACTCTCCTCGCGCGCCAGGCGATGGAGCTTTTGCATGTCGGTTCGTCCTTTCATCAATGGCACCCTTGCTAATCCTTCCCGCTCTGCTACTCAACGACACCTTGGTGTGTGTCCAGCCCTCCACCATGCAGCCAGGTCGACTCTCATCCATCGGCCCTGCTCACAACCTGCCAAAGGACTAGCTGCCTGCGCTGCGCATCGACGCCGTACTCGTAAACGTCATGCTGGTGAGCGTGGGCAACTTGAGTAGCGGCGTATAAGTTCCACTAACCGTTACGTTCACGCGGTACACCACGCCGATGTTGTTTGGACAACTCGACGGGGTGCTTGTGCAGCTCGCGCTGTAACTGCTGCCGTCGGCGCACTCACAACCATACGTGGGTGTTGTTACCGAAAGATTCGGCACATTGGGCGCATCATCCTGCGCCGCGGTTGTCATCCCTGCCGTATCGCTCGGATTCTTAGACCCGTACACTGCTGCCGCTTGCGCTGCACCAGCGACCTCGATCGCCAGATAATAAGCCCGCCCAAAATCGACACAGCCAAGCAGCAGCAGCAAAAACACTGGAAATACGAGCCCCATCTCCACAAGACTGGCCCCGTTTTCGTTGCTGAACAGATCCATTCGATTTCGTTTCTTCATTTGCTACTCCGCAAGCCCGAATGTCCCCAACGTCGGAGGATTAGCAACGGCAGTGCCTGGTAAGGTGGCGGTGATATTAAAGTGTTCGCTGTCATTAACCATGAAATTGGCAACATCCACGGCCGCCACACCTTTGGCGTTGATCGTAACGCCCGATCCGCTGTTGAGCGTGAGTTCGCCGTCGGGCATATAAATGGTTCCCGTGAAGTACGACGACGAACTGGTGTCGATCGTCATCCCCGAGCCGTTCGTGGGAGACTCCCAGATCAACATATTCGCGTTGGAGCCGTTGGTGCTGGTCGTGGGCGCCATCAGTTGGATGACGGTGCTGTTGCTGTTCATCTGCAACGACCCGCTATTGAAATATAACGTCACCCCCGACGTGCCCGAGCCGGTGCATGTCGTGCACTCAAGCGTCGAGCCGCTGTTCACGTTCACAGAGCCACCGAAGTAATAGAGGCCGGGAGAGAAATTGACCACAAGGTTCGAATTGATATTGATACCGCCGTAGTAGCCCGGTGGCAAGCTTATGGGCGCCGTCCCATTCTGTTGGGCAGTGGACAAATTATTCCCCCAGCAATCCTGATTGCTCAGGCTGCAGCTACCCGCATCCTGAGTCGCCGGCTTGGTGGGCTGAGTGAGCCCTGCCAGCGGGTCGGCTTGCTGCACTGTGGTGTGCGATGGCTGAGTCTCTGAATCGCCTAACGTCCAGCTGCAGCTCCCGTTGCAGTTGTTAGGATTCCACGAACCACCGTAAAGGAAGAACGAGGCTTTCACACTGTCGTGGTCGTCGGTTTGCAGGTTCCCAAGATCGTAAATTCCGCAATTTGTCAGGCTGAAGTTGCCTGTGGAGCTATTGAATTCGAGTGATCTCGTGTAAATGCAATCACCCACGCTGGATCCGCTTTGAATATATGCCTCGCCCGCTTCCGCCCGCGCCACAAGATTCATCTTCGTCATTGATGCAGTGCGGCCATAAAACATTCCGATCATCCCGGCAAACATCGTGCTTACCGGCTCGGTAAGCACCACCTCGGCAATATTGTTGTTGCCGTTGTTTGGATCGGTCGTTCCCAACACGCACGGACCAACATTGATGATCATCGCCAAACCCGTCGAGCTGGAGACCGTGCAGCCCGTTGTCGGGGTAATCGTCGAAGTAGTGGCGCCGTCTTCGATTAAGGCTTGTGCCGCTGCCGTCTTCATGTTGGTGCAAACTGTATTGCTGCAGTTGCCAATCTGGAGACCGGCAGCAATCGCCGCCGAATCAGCCGCTGTCTGTAACTCGCGCTGTCGATAGTGGATGCTGCCAACGTCAATGGCCAGCGCCATCCCGCCCATCAGCACTCCAAGGGACAAGCTCGCAAGGATGGTCATCGATCCGGATTCCCCGTCGAAGATTCTCATGGTACCTCCCCAGAATGATTACTCATATCCATGCAAAGATTACTTGTGAAGCCACAGGTAACAGACTAAGCGATTGTTCCACGTTACTCAAGCACGATGTGATCCGACTACGGCGAAAGTTGTATTTTCGCCGCAAGGGATTGGTCATACCATCCGTGCGCAATCGTATGCGCACTCACCTGAAAGTCCCATGCCCACCCTTCCGCAGCATATAAGACCTTCATTTTCTTGCTGATCAGGCCTTCCTCAGCTTCAAGAAACCTCGGCCGCAGGCGCCCCCTCTGCCCAACACCAGCCCCGGCCCCGAACGCGGAGAGGCCTCATCATTCACGCCAGACCGCTTTCATCGGTCTCAAACACTTAAGTAACCACCCGCCCTCCGCATTTGCTCGACCAAGCCGAAGGTATTCAGGTCTTTGATCCACAAGAACTCCGGCTTCCCTGCGAGCGCCTAGGGCACATGGGGGCGAATGTACTCGTCCTATTCGGGACCTCTGGGAGACCATGATCCGAGAGAGCTGGGGCATTCAGGATCCCGAATAATGGCTGGCCTTCCAATCGGCCTTAGCCGCGAGCCCTTGCCCGGTTTGCGCCACACCAATAATGCGGCGAACCCGCGCCCTCCAAACGCGGCGCCCTGATATCCTTCCGCCCATGAGCTCGAACATCTCGCCCACCACGGCCTTCAAAACTCACCTCGACCGTCGCGGCTTCATCGCCGCCTGCTCCGGCGCAGGAATCACCTCGGCCCTGCTCCCCGGCGTCCTCTT
>PMXB01000263.1 GCA_003165935.1 Acidobacteriaceae bacterium
CTTTACAGCTTGCGGAAAAAAGAACCAATGTAGTAATTTTGATGATTTTCGGGTGGAACAAGGGCTCGCAAGTCCTTTAATTTCGCTCCGAGCGATTGGTCGAATCTTGACGTGTAACCATGTTGGTTCTTTTTCCCGCCACGGCTTTAGCCGGGCCAATAAGGTCAGCAGAATGAGTCGGGCTTTAGCTCCTGCTAACCCATCCTTCGCCGGATTCGCTTTTCGTTCGGACTTTTTCAGCAACCTGTTCAGCCGGGCCAATCAAGCCACTAAAAGGATCTCGGGCTTCAGCCCTTGACGCCCTGTAACAACGGCACGGCTTCAGCCGGGCCAATAAGGTCAGCAGAATGAGTCGGGCTTTAGCCCCTGCTAACCCCCTTGTGCCCAACCCATCGAGTCATGATCGATCCTGACCATACTCGCCCTCCCGCCGCACGACTAAAATGAATCTGTAGTGTTCCATCTACCAGAGGAGGGAGCCCCCATGCGCGACCCGTTCCCCATGTCCCGTCGCCTGCGCGTCAGAATCGCCATGGGCATCGCGGTTCTCGCCGACGCCCTCCAGCTTCTCGTCCTCCCCATGTTCGGAGCGGCCTCCCCTGCCGACGACGTGCTCGACGCCGTTGTCGGCGGCGCAATGGTCTACCTTCTCGGCATGCACTGGGAGTTCCTCCCTTCATTCCTCGGCAAACTCGTCCCCGGCATCGACCTCGTCCCCTTCTGGTCCCTCGCCGTCGCCAACGTCTACCGCAAAACCCGCAACGACCCCATCACCATCGACGCAACGACTGAGCGCCATGCAGCCTCGACCAACCCGCCGAGATCTTAATCCGCGATGACGTATCTGTTACTCCAGAGCCTTCCGGCTGGGAGGTATCAAGGCGCGGGATAGAAGGGCAGCTTGTCGTTGGTTTCGTTGGCGCGTTTGACGGTAACGTCGTCCATGAGAAGGGCCGGCCCGAGGACAGTGGTGGGAACTTCGCCGTCGGAGTTTGAGACGTAAAGCTCTTTGCCCGCAGCCTCGACGCCGGAGCGCAAAGCGCGTTCATCGAGATCGTCGAGGACAGCGCCGCGGACGAGTTCGCGCTTGCCATCGGCGCCAACGCGGTAGAGCAGGCGCGGCGTGTTGGCGGCCCCCATGGTTTCAACGTAATAGACGCTCTTCAGGCCGCGATCTTTGGCCATGTCGATGAGCTTGTGGGAGAGCTCGTCGTCGCTGAGGCCGTCAATTGCGGTGATCTTGAGAACGCCGATGGAGGGGTGGGCAGGACCGGCGATACCGGCGCGGCCGTGGCCGTTGGACTGGGGAAAGTCGCGCACGGGCTCGCGGCCTATGAGGTAGTTCTGGAGCTTGCCATCGACGACGAGATTGACTGCCTGTGCGGGGACACCCTCGTCGTCAATGTCGTAGGCGCCGACGAGAGATTTGCCGTCGAATGTCTTCAAGCTGGGATCGTCGACGACCTGCATCTTTTCAGGCAGGACGCGGGCATGGAAGCTGGAGGCGAATGGGCCGTTGGTTCTTGCTTCGGTGCCGAGTTTGGGGCGGGTTGCGACGACTCCACCCTCGAGCAAGCCGCGCAGCGTGTCGGTGCCGGCATCGGAGCTGAGCAGAACTGGTCCGTGGTATTCCTCTTCGACCATGGGGGCCTTGCGCAGATCGGAGAGTGAAGCGATCTGTTCGACGGCCTTGTTTTCGAAGGATTCCTGGGGCTCGATGTCCTTGAGCGAGACGCCGGTGGTTCCGCGCGAGCGTTCGAGCCTCATGCCATCGGCAGCCTGAGCGCCGACAGCGAACATTTCCTGGTAGAGGCCGGAGGATTTCCGGACGATGGTTCCCTCGCTGTTTACGAGCCAGGTAGTGACGACGCGGGCGGAAAAGCTGGCGACGGAGAACTCGACATCGTGCTGCGTGTCCTTGACCTTGGGATCGGTGCGATAGAGGCCGCTGGCATGTGCGACGCGGTCTTCCCAGGCCGCCTCGTCGAGCTGAAGCTGGAGAGGATCGGCAAGGGAGACGATGGGCTTCTCCTTGCTGAAGTCGTCTGCCTGGGGCGGGGTCTGGACCTGCTTGAGTGCGGCTTGCTTTTGCGCATAGGCGGCGAGAGCTGCTTTGTATGCCTGGTCTGTGGCTGCCCAGAGTGCTGTACGGATAGCGATGGGGTCGTCATCGAGAGCGGAGAGCTGGAGGCTGCCGTCGCCTCGTCCACCGGAGCTATCGGCCTTGTAATCGCCGACGCGCACGATGATGCGCGCAATGCGCTCATGGGTGTGCTGTCCGCCTTCGGTGGCGCCGAACTCCGCCTTGGTCTCGAAGTTGTCGACATCCTCGATGCGGTACTGGATGAAGAAGGGCTTTTCGAAGTCCTTGAGCTGGAGCTGGGTCATGCTGCGATCCATCTCAGTGAGCATGGCCTTGAGGACTGGGTCCTTCTCGGCGTCGGCGCGGGTGGGCTGCGCTGCGTGTGAGGAGGGAAGGGCGAGACAGAGGGTGAGAAGTGCGGCTGCGGAGGCGCTGCGCATGAGATAAGTGCGGTTCATTTGGCCTCCTTGGATGCGCCCGGGGTTGAATGATCTTCTGAGCCGGGAATGGGCAGGATGGGAGGTCGAGCGGTTCCCTGGGACTGCTTTTGAGTTTCGATTTCGCTGAGGAGCATGGCCGGGGCAACGGCGCTGACGGGAATGGTGCCCGATTCCGCGCCGCACTCGCCGTTGAAGACCTCGCTCTTGTCGCCGGTGGCGAGGATGCGCTTCAAGGCGGCGAGGGGAGTGCCGACGATGCTGACACCGCGGACGAGCTCGTCGGGGCGGCCGTCGACATAGACGCGATAGACCACGAGAGGAATGACTGAGAAAGCCTGCGGAGAGCTGCGCGTGGTGACGGCAAAGCCCGAAGAGATGTCTTCAAAGAAGAGGCCGTAAGTTTTGCCTTGCTCCCTGGCCTGATCGATGAGCTGCTTGCGGAGCTGGGCGTCGGAGACTGTGTTGGTGGAGGTGACGATCAGGTTGCCCTGGCGGCCGGTGGGGACTTTGCCGGTCTGGGCGCGGCCGTGACCGTTGGAGTTGGCGAAGCTGGCGATAGGGAGGCGGGACATGAGGAAGTTTTTGAGGACGCCGTCTTCGATGAGATCGACACGGCGAGCCTTCTGGCCTTCATCGTCATATTGGTATTGGCCGCTGAGCCAGGTGTTGCCGTATTTGGTGAGGGTGGGATCGTCGGCCACGGAGAGGAAAGGCGGGAGAACTTCTTTGCCAACCTCTTTAGTGAAGGTTTGTCCTTCTTCCTCGCCACGCTGGCGCTGGCCCTCGAGGCGATGGCCGAGGACTTCGTGGAAGAAGACCGCGGCGGCACGGCCGCTTAGGATGGCGGGGCCGTTGAAGGGCTCGGTGAGCGGGGCTTTACGAAGCGCTTCGAGGCTTTCGCCGAGCTTTTTGGTTTCGGATTCCATCTCTGCCTGTTTGGGCAGGCCATCGATGGTTTCGGCTTCAAAGGTGCGGGCGCGGAAGAGGTCCATACCGTCGTCGGCGCGGGTCATGGCAAAGACGACGAGGCGGGCCTGGAGATGCGGAGCGACGATCTTTGAACCTTCAGAGGAGGCGAAGTAGTCGGTTTCATTCTCGACGGTGAGGACGACGGTGTTCTGGTAGACGTCAGGGTAGGCGCGGAAGACTTTTGAGAGCGCGCTTACGCGCTGCTGCCATGCGGCCATGTCGATGCGCGCGAGTGGCGCGGGCTTGCCAATGGAGTTTTGGGGCGACTCCTGGCTGAAGTCGGGAGAGTTGTCTTCTTCTTTGGCGCGAACTTCCGCTTCAGTTTTGACGCGCAGGTAGTTGTCGAGCGCGTTGCGATAGCCGCCATTGGTGGCGAGCCAGAGCGAGCGCTGGAGGGCCTCGCGATCGTCCGTAATGGGGAGTTGGAGGGTGTGGACCGCGGAGCCGCGATGGGTTCCATGGGTATTGTCGAGCTTGGGGCTGCCAAGGCGGACCTGCACATCGGCCACACGAATGTGGTTTGACGTGCTGTCGACGAGTGCTCCAAACTGGGCACGCACGTTGACGAAGCTGGCATCGCTTATGGAATAGCTGAGGAAGTAGGGCGGCAGCTTCTGATCATCAGTTGCGCCTGTTTTGCCGAGCGACGAGAACGCGCGGTTCAACTCGGTGGTCATGGCATCGAGAAGTAGCGGGGTTGCCTGCTGAGCACGCGCCGGGACGGGCACGACGAAGGCGAGAGCCGCGATCACGGTGGCGAGAACGGCTGGGCGGGCAGGAAACTGGGCGGGAGATTGACGGACGCCGGAAGCGATGAGGAGGGGGTTTCGTGGTGAAGACTGATAAGAATGCATCGGTAAATATCATTGTCGCAGAATCGGGTGTTGGAAGGGAAAGCAGGGGAAGCGCTGGGAAGCGGGGCGGGGGCTGGTTGGCACATTGGCTGGGCGTGGTGTGTCTTGCGGTCTTGCTGGCCGGATTGGGGGCGCGGGAGTGCGGCGGGCAGACTGCGCCGGCCGCCGCCGCTGGGGATTCCGGGGCCGCCGGAGCAAGCGTGCAGGCGGGAGGTGGTGCACAGGTTGGCGCGGCGGGGACGGAGGCTTACACGCTGCCGCCGGAGAAGCGGGAGAAGGCGATTGAGTTGAGCCGTATCCGGAACACGCTGGAGATTATCGAATCGCTGGTGTCGCTGGTGCTGATCTGGCTGTTTCTGGCTTCGCGGGCGGCGGCGTTTCTGGAGTGCCGGGCGATCCATGTGTCGCGGCGCAGATGGGTGCAGGGGCTGGTGTTCTTTGCGGCGCTGATTGTGCTTTCGTCGCTGGCCGGTCTGCCATTTGACATGATCGGGCACCACTACAGCCGGGCTTTCGGGATCAGCGTGGAGGGCTGGGGGCCGTGGTTCCTCGACCTGGGCAAGGCGCTGGGGCTGTCGATTGTGATTGGGGCACCGATTCTGCTGCTCTTCAACTGGATCGTGAAGCGCTGGCCGAAGCGGTACTGGTTTGGGGCCTGGCTGGTGACGGTGCCGTTGATGTTGCTATCAGTGTTCGGATCGCCGTTTCTGGAGCCGATCTTTGACAAGTTTGAGCCGCTCGCAAAAGAGCATGCGGGGCTGGTAGCCGATCTGGAGAAGCTGGTGGCGCGGACAGGGACAAAGATTCCGCCGGAGCGAATGTTTCTGATGAAGGCGAGCGAGAAGACGAATGGCCTGAACGCGTATGTGAGCGGCATGGGCGCGACGAAACGGATTGTGGTGTGGGATACGACGGCGGGGCGGATTCCGAACGACGAGGTGCTGTTCATCTTTGGGCACGAGAGCGGGCATTATGTGCTGCATCATCTGCCCAAGCAGATGGCGGGGGCGACGATTTTTCTATTCTTCCTATATTGGGGTTGCGCGGGGCTAGGTGGGTGGATGGCGCGGCGGTACGGGGGGCGTTGGCTGCGAAGGGGCGAGGAGACGAACGAGAATCCGCTGGCAACGAGGGCGGGATTTGTGATCCTGCTGTTTGTGATTTCGATTGCGATGTTTGTGGCAACGCCGCTGTCGAACGCCTTTAGCAGGCACTTTGAGCATGAGGCGGACGTGTACGGGCAGGAGGCGATTCACGGGCTGGTACCCGACCCGCAGAAAACGGCGGTGGCGGCATTCAATGCGCTGGGGGAGGCGTGGCTGGAGGATCCGGAGCCGAGCCCGCTGATTGAGTTCTGGCTTTATGACCACCCGAGCGTGAAGAACAGGGCAAACTTCGCGCGGCAGTATGATCCGTGGGCCAATGGTGGACGGGGAAGATTCTTTGCGAGATAGAGCGACGGAGCGGGGTTAGATTTCCTCGCGCTCAATGCACTACATGGAGTGTTCGGGACCAGCGCGTATCGGTGAAGAAGTGCAGGGCGACGTGACCGATCCACGCCAGTTGATCGGTCAGACTGGTTTTGTTCATCTGATCATCCGGAGTCTTGAACGACCAATAGTTGAAGAGCGGACGTCCGATGATGTTTTCTCTCGGCACAAATCCCCAATAGCGCGAGTCGAGGCTGCGGTGGCGGTTGTCTCCCATCATGAAGTACATGCCCGGTGGGACGACCAGGTCGCCGTTCTGAATGTGATTTGGAAAGTCGACGGCCCACGCCTCGGGAGTTCCCAGGTTTGGGTCGCCAGGGGTTTCTGTCGGAGGCACGGAAGGAAATTCGTCGAGAAAGTCGTCGTGGTTTTCCGGCGTTGTCGGCACGGCGAATGATTGGTCCTGTGCTACTCCGTTGATGATCACTACGCCGTTTCGTAAATGGATATGATCGCCGGGAAGACCGATCAGACGCTTTACCAGGGTCATGTAATCCCCGTCGGCACTCAAGACGGGCTTGTGAAAGACCACGANNAGGGCCTCGAAGGGCGTTTCTGCGGCTTTTTCCTTCGCGGGCGCAGGGATAGCCTTTGAGGGTGGTGCGGTTTTCTTCGACATCTTGTCACCTGCTGACTGCCTTCAAAGGCTGCGGAAAAAGGGAGATGTGATGGGAGGCGTCCAGAAAAACGTCCCTCGGGGGCTAAAGCCCATTCATTTTTTTGACGTTATCGGCACGACTAAAGTCGTGCCCTGATACAAGGCCCCGCCTCCAGCGAGTTTTTCTGCAGCCTGTTCAGGCTATTTCACTGCTCAGAGTGGATTGTAGCCAATCGGGAAGAGGCACCCTCGCCCGCTGGACGTTTGCCGTAAAATTGAGTGGATGG
>PMXB01000157.1 GCA_003165935.1 Acidobacteriaceae bacterium
TCCCATGCAGCCGGTGCGGCGGATGAGAGCGTTCTTACCCTGGGCTTCGGCCTCTTTGTTGAGGGCGTCTTTGAGTTGATCGGAGTGCTGGCTTAGACAGCCAGTGCCCATGCATACGTTGACTTCGTAGTCGAACCTGGCGTTGGCGGCGCGGACCGATTCGGCAATTTGATCGAGTTCTTCAATGGTCATTCGACGGCCCACCTTTCGAGTTGTTCGATCATCTGCTCATTCTCCATTTGGCCGCAGAGCTCGCCATCGACGAGGACGACTGGTGCTCGTCCGCAGGCGCCGACGCAGCGCGCNNTTGCGCATGGTGCCGTTCACGATCTTCCAACGTTTGTCGTCGCTGGGCAGCGGTGGGGGTGTGAAGGCTTGCACGATTCCTCCCGTATTCAGGCGGATGGGCGGAAGGTCGGCTTGTTTCTCGGCCTTCGTCCACGCCTAATGATGTTGTAGCGCTGTTGAAAGAGTTTGGTCGTGATGATGGACACAAGGGGTGGTAAGGGGTGCCAGATTGCGGCACGGTGCGCAGCGATGCGGGAATGCTTTCGAGGGAGATGAATGTGCGCATGGTGCAGGGAATCGACTTAAGGCGCGAAGGCTATGGAAAATGCGGATTACGCGATGAGTGAAGTGCTGATGGTCACATCGCGTAGCATGGTTTGATTTCTACAATCCTGTTGACGCAGTCCGGGCAAAGCTCGGCGAAACACGCTATGCAGCAGCGCGCGAGATTCAGTGTGCTCAAGGGATTGATGCGTGTGTTTGCATCTGTTGCACAGTGTGGACTTAGGGGGCAGGGAGGATCGATGAGCGCCAAGCCATTTCAGGAGTTGGATGCACTGGTTGCGCGGGTTGCGAAGGCGCAACGGCAATTCGCAGGCTACACGCAGGAGCAGGTGGACAGCATCTTCTGTCATGCAGCGCTGGCTGCGTCTGGAGAGCGGATTCCGTTGGCGCGGTTGGCCGTGGAAGAGACCGGCATGGGACTGGTGGAAGACAAGGTGATCAAAAATCACTTTGCGTCGGAGTACATCTTCAACAAGTACAAAGACGAGAAGACCTGCGGCGTATTGAGCGAGGACGATGAGGCCGGTGTGATGACGGTGGCCGAGCCGGTGGGCGTAATCTGCGCAATCATTCCAACGACGAATCCGACTTCGACGGCGATCTTCAAAGCGCTGATCGCATTGAAGACGAGAAATGGAATGATCTTCAGCCCGCACCCAAGGGCAAGGCGATGCACGTGCGCGGCGGCGAAGGTGGTGTTGGATGCGGCAGTGGCCGCGGGCGCGCCCCCCAACATCCTGGGATGGATTGAAGAGCCGACGATTGAGCTCTCGAACGCGCTTATGCGGCATCCGTCGATCAAGTTGATTCTGGCCACTGGCGGCCCGGGGATGGTGCACGCTGCGTATTCGTCTGGCACGCCGGCGATAGGAGTTGGGCCGGGGAATACGCCGGTAGTTATTGACGAGACTGCGGACCAGAAGCGGGCGGTGGCGTCGATCCTGATGTCGAAGACGTTTGATAACGGGGTGGTGTGCGCGTCGGAGCAGGCGGTGATTGCGGTGGACGCCATCTACGACGATGTGCGGAGCCGGTTCCGGCGGCACTGCGGATACATTCTGTCGGCGAAAGAAGCCGATTCGGTGCGCGGCGTGCTATTTGCGAAGGGCGCGGTGAATCCCGCGGTGGTGGGCCAGTCGGCCGCGAAGATCGCGGCGATGGCGGGGTTCGAGGTTCCGGCGAACACACAGGTATTGATTGGCGAAGTGAGCGAGATCAGCGCGGACGAGCCGTTTGCGCATGAAAAGCTGTCGCCGGTGTTAGCACTCTATCGAGCGAAAGGCTTTGAGGACGCGGTGGACAAGGCGGTGGATCTGGTTGCGCTGCAGGGGATCGGGCACACGTCAGTCTTGTATACAGATCAGGACGGGCAGCGCGAGCGGGTGAAGTATTTCAGCGCGCGTATGAAGACGTCACGCATCCTGGTGAATACTCCGTCGTCGCAGGGCGGGATTGGAGACCTGTATAACTTCGGCCTTGCGCCGTCGCTGACGCTGGGTTGCGGATCGTGGGGCGGGAACTCGGTGACAGCCAACGTGGGACCTCAACAGTTATTGAACATCAAGACCGTAGCGAAGAGGGCGGAGAATATGCTTTGGCACAAGTTGCCGCAATCGATCTATTTTCGGCGTGGATGCATGAGCGAAGCGCTGAAGGAACTCGGAGACAAGAAGCGGGCGCTGGTGGTGACGGACCCGTATCTGTTNNAGCCTGGCGTTGAGGTTCATGGATATCCGCAAGCGGATTTACCGTTTCCCGAAGCTTGGGGTGAAGGCGACGCTGGTTGCGATTCCGACGACATCGGGGACGGGCAGTGAGGTGACTCCGTTTGCTGTGGTGACGGACGACGCAACGGGAAAGAAATATCCGATTGCGGATTACGAGCTGACGCCCCGGATGGCGATTGTAGATCCAAATCTGGTGATGACGATGCCGAAGGGGCTGACTGCGTATGGCGGGATCGACGCTGTGACCCATGGGATTGAAGCGTATGTGTCAATCATGGCCACTGAGTTTAGCGATGGGCAGGCGCTGGAGGCGCTGAAGCTATTGAAGAACTATCTGCCGCAGGCGTATGCGCGCGGGGCTGCCGACCCGGTGGCGCGGGAGAAGGTTCACTACGCGGCGACGCTGGCGGGGATGGCGTTTGCGAATGCGTTCCTGGGTGTGTGCCACTCGATGGCGCACAAGCTGGGTGCGTATTTTCATTTGCCGCATGGGCTGGCGAATGGGCTGCTGCTGGCGAACGTGGTGCGATACAACGCGAATGACAATCCAACGAAGCAGTCGGCTTTCTCGCAGTATGACCGACCAAAGGCGCGGTGCCGGTATGCGGAGATTGCGCGGGCGATCGGGCTGGGCGGCGTGGACAATGATGCGAGCGTTGCCAACCTAATTGCGTGGATTGAGCAGTTGAAGAGGGAACTTGAGATTCCGGCGAGTATCCAAGCGGCGGGCGTGCCGGAGGGGGATTTCCTGGCGCGGTTGGATGCATTGGCAGAGGATGCTTTCGACGACCAGTGCACGGGGGCGAATCCGCGCTTCCCGCTGATCAGCGAGGTGAAGACGATTCTGCTGGATTCGTACTATGGAAGGCCGTTTGTGGAGACAGGGAATCACGCGCAGGCGGAGTTGGAACTGACGATTGCGGCGAAGGGGTAAGGGAACCGAGAGAAGCGTGGGGCTGCCGGCGTGGCGGGATCAGTGTTGGGTTATTGGGCGGATCTGGTATCCGGTGTAGTCGATAGTTACGGTGGTGGGGCCGAAGAGATCGCTCTCGGTAATGGCTTTTGCGTGGGTGGCCATGGCAAAACCGTCGATGGATTCGTAGACACGCGAGACTTGGGATGGGAAAGTGATCCAGGAGGCGCTCCTGGAGCCGTGCCCTTCAATTTTCACTATTGAGTAGTCACGAACATCGACCCAGATTGTGCCCTCGATGAGGTTTGGGGCCTTCTGACGTGGGTGGATGGTGAGCGCGTAACAAGAGCGGCCATTGATCTGTTGCGGGTCACCGGGCTGGAGGTGCATTTCGTAGTTGGCGGAGATCAGCCAGGAGGCTTCGACATTGCCGGGCTGGTTGATGCGCTTTTCGTTATCGAGGAGGGGCGAGAAGACAGCGCTGCGGAGTATGTGCGAGCCGTCTTCGGAGAGGATCTTATAGGATTTGCCGGTTTCGCGGGCGTATGTGGTTTGGATGATCATTTCCGCGGCGGGGTGATCGAAATCGGAGCCGCGAAAGAGCTTGTAGCTCTCGGTGACGGTATAGCCGGCGATGGAGTCGACACGGTGATGGACGGCGGCGTCGACGCCATGGATGATGGTGGCTTCGTCTGGGGCCTGGGCAAGGGGCGGGGCCGGGGTTTGAGATTGGGCGAGGATGGAGACGGGTGCAACCGGGACGAGGGTGGCAAGGCCGAATGCGGCGATTACGATGAAGCGGCGTGATTGGCGGAGCAGGATCATAAGGGAAGGCGTCCTAACTCAAGATTATCGGGCCGGGGCTTGTGGGTTGTGGTCAAAACGGGACTCGAAAGTCTATGAGTTCTGACGAGCAGCGGCCTGGGTTGTAAGCGCAATGAGTGAGATTGATCGATTGGTGCGCTATGCTTGTTTGCGATGCGAGACAAGTTGGTAGACGAAGGACCAGAACAGAACGCGGCTGACGGAGGCGAACGGGTGCGGCGCGGGGCGGCGGTGCGCGGGGTTGTGCAGGGGGTGGGGTTCAGGCCATTTGT
>PMXB01000096.1 GCA_003165935.1 Acidobacteriaceae bacterium
GCGGACGTGGCGATTGTCTTCGCCTACCAGTGGGCGAGCGAGGGCATGGACCTGAAGAGCCTTACGCTTCCGCACAACCAGGATGAATTGATCGCGAAGGTAGCGGCGGCCAATCCGCACACCATCGTGGTGCTGGAGACGGGAAACCCGGTGACGATGCCATGGGTGGCTGCTCCGGCTGCCATCCTTGAAGCCTGGTACGCGGGCTCTGACGGCGCAAATGCTGTGGGCAACGTTCTGTTTGGAACTGTGAACCCGAGCGGCAAGCTGCCCAACACGTTCCCCAAGAGCGAGGCGGACCTGCCGCACCTGACGGTGACGCAGCCTCCGGCTCATCCGTTCTCCGGGCCGGTTTCGCCGGAGACATGGGCCAAGGGCGCACCGGCGTTCCAGGTGACTTACGACGAAGGCATGAAGGTGGGCTACAAATGGTATGACGCCGAGAAGAAGCCGGTGTTGTTCCCGTTTGGCTATGGGCTGTCGTACACGACGTTTGGCTACTCAAATCTGAAGGCCAGCGCGGGCGACACGGTGAAGGTAAGCTTCACACTCAAGAACACGGGCAAGCGCGAGGGCGCGGAGATTGGCGAAGTGTATGCCACGATTCCCGACCCGGTTGAGCCACCGAAGCGTTTGATTGGCTGGAGCAAGGTGAAGCTGGCAGCCGGCGAAGAGAGGACCGTGACGGTGGATGTGCCGCGCAAGTACCTCTCGATCTGGGATGAAGACAACAACGCGTGGAAGCTTCTTCCAGGCGACTACACGATCATGGTTGGCGGATCGTCGGACAAGCTGCCTTTGAAGACCACGATCAGCCTGAAGTAAGAGCTGAAAGCGCAACAAGACTGGCCCTTCGCTCATGCGCGCTTTATGCGGGCGGGGGTGGAGGGCCAAAGTTTTTGGTGCGGCGGCAGATGCTCGAGAAGAAGACCGCAAATAGCAAGCCGATCCCGCACAATCGACTCCCATTCGAGGAAGCGATGAAGAGCACCCCCAAAGTATCGCCGACAGAGAAGTGGCAGCGAAGGCTAGGGGTCCATATGAATGCCCAAAAAAGTAATGTTGCTCTCCAGGTGTCCGAAATGGTACAAAGTTGGCCAAGGCGCATCGAACATTCAGAACTCGCGTTGCGTATAACGAATGCGTGACAGGTAGAATTGATCCGATGGCAACTCCTAACGCACTCTTCGCAATCATGAGCGTCACGAACCCTCCCGCGCTAGAAGCGAAGCTGGTAAGCCTCCCCCAATTCCTGCACCTAAAAGTCGGAGAAGGGCAGTGGCTTCTAATCGCTCCCCCTGCCACCACGTCAAAAGAGGTTTCGGACGCACTCGGGATCACAGATGGGACTTTTACGTCTGTTGCGCTTGTTTTACGAGTAGAGAGCTATTTCGGTCGAAACCCTGCATCCACCTGGGAATGGATTACCACTAAACGAGGTGCAGAGCTTGGCACCACCCAAACGCCCGCTTAGAGACCAAGACGAACCTTCGCCGGATGTAGTAGCCGTCCCAGGCGGAGGCGGCACTGCGTCGCCTGATCATCTATACAACATTTATCAGCGCCTAACGACAATCGAAAGCACGCAAGCATTTGTGGTGGCGGCTGTAGATGACTCAAAAACCAAGATTGAGAACGTCGCCAAAGAGGTAGCGGAGATGAAGGCGATGCTCCGTACAGTCAAACCCATTGCAAAGTCGGTGGCCGCAGGAATCTGGACACTTGTGTGTGGAGTCGCTGCATTCCTGCTGACTGTTGCCGGCATGTGGATGAAGCATCATTTCGGCTGGTAGTGGGTTAGACGACGTCGTTGTTCTCCCTAAATCTTGGGTTTGTCAGAGGCGCATTTCCGCTTAAACCCCTTGACACGTTGGCTCTCGCGTTTTTCAATCAAGCCGAAGCGTTCCCCCAACTCAATAGCAATCACCAACCCCCGGAGGACATGAACAATGATGAGAGTGAAAGGACTGCTTTGCGCGACGCTGGCAGTCGGTTTGGCCGGCTGCAATTCTGCACCCGCTCCCGCGCCTGTTGTGGATACCAGCGCCGCGGACCAGGCTGCAATCCGAGCATTGGAAGATAAGTTCGCGGCGGCATTCAACGCCAAGGATGTGAACGCCATCATGGCGCTGTATTCGTCGAGCGACGACCTGGTGGTGTTCGACGTGGTTCCACCGCGGCAGTACACCGGATGGGCTGCATACAAGAAGGATTGGGAAGACACATTCGCTGCCTACCCGGGCCCGGTTTCTTTCCAGGTGAACGATCTTGAGGTGACCGTTGGCGGCAACGTGGCGTATAGCCATTCCATCCAATCGGGCACGTTCACCGACAAGAAGGGCAAGAAGATGAGCCTGACCGTGCGCGTGACCGACGGGTACAAAAAGGTGAACGGTCAATGGGTTATCGCGCACGAGCACGCGTCGATTCCGGTGGACCTGGCGACGATGAAGGGCATTCCGGATTCGAAATAGCAGAGAGCAGCGATCAGGCTGAAGTAAGGCCTGAGACATTCCACGGCGGGCCCTCGATCCATGCGCGTCTTGTGCGGGCATGGGCGAGGGCCCGAGTTTTTTGTCCGGCGCGGTCGCTGTTGAACCTGGATCGGAGCACCATCAAAGATCCAGCTCGGGGAAACTCCCGGTGTTTGATAGTCTGCAAGCAATCGAAATCTGCGGGAATGGGGAGTTTGCCAGCATGGAAGTAAGCCAGCCGAACACGGATAGCTCTACCGGCGCCGTGCAAGGTCATGAACCGATTCAAGCGCAGGGCTTTCAAGACGCGTTCATTCGCATTCTTCGGATGATTTTCACGACTCCCGGCGGATGGTGGCTGATCTGCATTTGCATGGCCGCGAGCTTGGCGTGGCCGGCGCGGCATCAGCATGTCGCCGTCGATGCGGTGAGCTACCTGGACCTTGGGCGAGAGGTGAGCAGTGGGGATTTGACCGCGCTGGCAAATTCCTACTGGAGCGCCGCATATCCGGCACTTCTCGGGGCCGGCTTTTTCTTGCTTCGACCTTCGCCGGCCAACGAGGTTGCGGTTGTTCAACTCGTAGACTTCTTCATTTTCATCCTCACGCTCGGGGCCTTCACGCTTTTCTTCCGCAACTGGTCAAGGTCGATTCCGGAGTATGAGCAGGCGAGCACCACGGACAAAGGGCTTTTCACGCTTTTCGCATTTGCCTGCTTCCTGTGGTTCGGACTTTACTCGCTGAGGGTCACCCTCACTACTCCGGACATGCTGGTGGCGGCTCAGGTCCTCTTCGTTGCCGCAATGGGTTGTCGCGTGTCGCGCCCTGATGCGGGGTTGAAGCATTTCGTCGGATTGGGCACGTTGCTGGGATTGGGCATTTATGTGAAGGCGGCGCTGTTCCCGCTTGCATTTGCATTCATCGCGCTGCTTTTCATTTCACGAGCGCGAAACTCCGGCATCCCACGCAGGAAGCAGCTCGCCTATCTAGCCGCCATCACAGCGATGTGCGTAGCGGTGGCAATACCTCTGATCGTTTTCATGAGCGTGCAGGCGGGAAGGTTCACGACGGGCGACACCGGAAAGCTCGCCTACCTGTGGAGCGTGGACGAGTTCAAGCCAAATGCCGTGGGCTGGACGGGTGGTACGCCGCCGCAGTACGGAACGCCAATCCATCCTCCGCGTAAACTGATGGACGATCCGAAGGTTCTGGAGTTTGCAACGCCCATTCCCGGAACGTACCCGCTTTGGCACAGCCCTGGCTACTGGTATGCGGGAGCGAAACCGGTATTCATTCTCCGCAAGCAGTTCGCGGCCATCTCGAGATCGTTGGACGAGTACAGGCAGATCGTCATTCGCGCCATTGGATTTGTTGGAGGAGCGTTGCTGCTTTTTGTGCTGAGCCTGTTCAACAGCAAGAAGGCTCGTCCGTGGCGAATGTCGCTCTGGCTGGTGGCGTGGCCGTTAGTTGGTTGTGCGATGTACGCGCTCGTCCTCACCTTTGAGCGATACGTGGCGGCCTTTGTGCTGCTACTTTGCCTGGAAGTATATGGCGCACTGGCATTCCGAGTGGAGAGACGATTTGCGATAGGAGTGTGCGCGGTTGCGCTTCTGGTTGCGATGGCCCCGCTTGCTCTGCTGGTGGGGAAGTCGCTGGCGGCAACCGTAAGGCAGGTCCGCCATCCGGTGGAAGAGGACTACGTGATCACTGCCAACAACCTTCAACAGATGGGATTGCAGCCGGGCGACAAGGTGGCATACGTCGGCTTCGCGGCGAGTTGCTATTCCGCGCAATACGATCATCTCCGCGTGGTGTCGCAGATCGTCAACGCAGACGATTTCTGGCGGTTGAATCCTGCCGACGCGAAGGGGGTTGAGGATCGCGTTGCATCCATTGGCGTCAAGGCTGTCGTCACCACCAATCGTCCAGCCGGCAATCAGGAACCTGGATGGACAGAGGTTGGACATGTGGATGGCAATTCAATCAGTGTGCTCTTGTTGCTGGCATCGAGCAGTCCTTCGCATTGATGCAGCCGAAGCGCCCGACTTCCCTATCGAATCAGGATGGGTTTCGGGCCGGGAAACATCCCGGCGTTTGATAGTCTGCAACCTAGCAACTGCAAGGATGGAGAGCCTGTGAGCACGGAAGAAGGCCGGCCGAAAACGGCTAGCTTTGCCAGCGATATGAAGGACACCGGCCAGACTGAGCCTCGCAGCCTTGAGCATGGAGCCCTCCGCGCTCTCAGGTGGTTTTTCACAACGCCGCGCGGCTGGTGGCTGATCTGCATCTGTTTCGCCGCGATCGTTATCTGGCCGGCCCGAAACCACATGTTTTCCGACGGCCTGAGCTACCTCGACATCGGGTCGGAGGCGGCGGGCGGAGATCTGACTGCGCTGGGAAATACATATTGGAGCCCGGCTTATCCGGCTCTGATTGCGGGCGCGCTGTCATTGCTGCGGCCGTCGGCTGCCAATGAAGTGCCGGTTCTTCAACTCCTGAACTTCTTCATTTTTCTCCTGACGTTTGGGGCGTTTTCACTTTTCTTCCGGTATTGGTCCATGTCGATTCCGGGGTTTGAGCAATCGACCAGCAAAGACAAAGGCCTGTTCACTCTCTTCGCGTTTGCCAGCTTTCTTTGGTTTACCGCTTCCCTCATCGAACTCACTCTCACCACGCCAGACATGTTGCTTGCGGCCATGGTCTTGCTGGTGGCTGCGATGGGTATTCGCGTGTCGAGCCCCGGAGCTGGCTGGAAGCACTTCGCCGCTTTGGGCGCACTGCTTGGCCTGGGCGCCTATATCAAAGCGGCGCTGTTCCCTCTTGACATTGCATTGATCGCGTTGCTCTTCCTCTCGCTGGCGCGGAGTTCGGAGATTCCACGGAGAAGGCAATTCGCCTTTATTGCGGTAACAGCGGCCATGTGCGCCGCGGTTGCCGCGCCCCTGATCGTCTGCATGAGCGTTCAAGAAGGAACGCTCTCGATGGGCGACACCGGCAAACTGAACTATCTGTGGGTCGTGGACAAGTTCAAGCCGGGCTACACGGGCTGGACCGGGGGCACCGCGCCGGAGTATGGGACTCCTCTTCATCCTCCCCGTACGCTGATGGAGAATCCGAAGGTTCTGGAGTTTGCGACACCGATGGCAGGGACCTATCCGCTATGGCGCAGCCCTGGTTATTGGTACGCCGGAGCGAGGACAGTGTTCGATCTCCACAAGCAACTATGGGCATTCGTCGCGAGCGTGCATGAGTTGCTCGAGATCCCGATGCGATCATTTGGATCCGATGGATTCATCGGAGGGGCGATCCTGCTGTTTGTGCTCGGCCTGGGCAAGAACAGGAAGGCTCATGCGCGATGGAAGTCCTTCTGGCTGCCCGCATGGGCGCTGGTTGGATGCGGGATGTACTCACTGGTGTGGGCTCATTGGCGATACGTTGGAGCCTTTCTGCTGCTTCTTTGCCTGGAGGCATATCGCGCGCTCATCTTCCGCGTGGACAGGCGCGTTGCAATACGAGTGTGCGCGGTTGCGGTTCTGGTTGTGATGGCTACCCTGGCTATTACGGTCGAGAAGTCCCTTGTGACAACCGTCAGGCAATTCCGTCATCCGGTGGATGAGGACTATGTGGCTGCTGCCAGGAGTCTTCAACGCATGGGGTTGCAACCGGGGGACAACCTGGCAATTGTGGGCAAGGCAGGTCACCCCTACTACGCTCGATACGATCGGCTTCGCGTTGTGTCGGAGATTGAGGAACCCGAAAAGTTCTGGGGGCTCAGTCAAAATGACGCGAAGCAGGTTGAGGATCGCCTTGCATCCATCGGCGTGAAGGCTCTGTTGGCGTTCAATCGCCCCGCCAGTTTTCATCAAGGCGNNGTTCCACGGTAGTGATAATCTGCCATCATCCCCATCTTTCCCAGAACGGATAATCCCGAGTAATGGTATTGAATAAACCGAATGATTGGACCTCGATCGAAGCGGAGAGAGGTCGCGTCCCGATTCAATCTCAGCGTTTTCAGGATGCTTTTCTCCTCATCCTGCGACAGGTTTTTACTACGCCCCCGGGATGGTGGTTAATTTGCATTTGTTTCGCTGCTGTCGCGATTTTTTCGGCTCGCCATCAAATCACAACCGACGGTTTGAGCTATCTGGACATCGGGTCGGCAGTGAGCAGGGGACATCTGTCCGCGCTGGGGAACCCCTACTGGAGCCCCGCTTATCCAGCTATGATCGGGGCTGCATTCTTCATCCTCCGGCCATCGGCGGACAATGAAGTGCCGGTTATTCAATTCGTGAATTTCATCATTTTTGTCGTCACGCTTTGGGGCTTCACATTGTTCTTCCGCAAATGGATGAGTTCGATGCCGGAGTCAGAGCAAGAGCACGGAGCCAGCAAGGGGATATTCACTCTCTTCGCATTCGCCAGCTTTCTCTGGTTTGCCGATGCGCAAATCATTATCCCTTTCTCCACACCGGACTTGCTGGCCGCGGCCCTGGTATTCTTCGTGGCTGCGATGGGGTACTACGTGGCAGACTCCGGCGCAGGCTGGAAGCAATTCGCCGGACTAGGTGCATTACTTGGAATGGGGATTTATGTGAAGGCAGCGCTGTTTCCACTTGCCTTCGCATTCATTGTGTTGCGTTTCCTGTCCCTTGCGCGGGGCTCGGAATTGCCTCGCCGGAAGCAACTGGCGCATTTCGCGATCACGACTGGGTTGTGCATCGTGGTTTCAGCCCCCCTGATCATCAGCATGAGCAAGCAGGCGGGGAAGTTCACAACTGGCGAAGCAGGTAAGCTGAACTACCTGTGGCACGTTGACGGGCTGCAGCCGGACCATGTGGGCTGGACTGGAGGAACAGCGCCGGAGTTCGGAAGGCCACTGCATCCTCCGCGGATACTGATGGAGAATCCGACGGTCCTGGAGTTTGCAACTTCCACCGAAGAGACATATCCACTGTGGTACAACCCAGGATACTGGTACGCAGGCGCAAAGCCGGTTTTCAAACTAGGCAAGCAGATCACCGCCGCCCGAGAGAACCTGGCCGTGTACACTTCGATGGCGACTCAGTCCCCTGAATACATCGTGGGGGCGATAGTGCTTTTTGTGCTCGGCATGAGGAAGAACAACAGAGCGCAACCGTGGCGGATTTCCTTCTGGTTGCTGGCCTGGCCGCTGGCTGGGTGCGCAATGTATGCAATCGTGCGCGTACATCCTCGATATGTGGCACCCTTCGCGCTCATTCTATGCCTGGAGATTTATCGCATACTCGGATTCCGAGTCAAAAAGCGGGCTGCCGTAGTGGTGTGCGCAATAGTGGCTCTGATCCCGATGACTTTCCTTGCTCTTCACGCCGCACGGGACATTGTGACAAGCGCCCGGCTAATTCGCCATCCGGTGGAAGAAGATTATGTGGTAGCAGCCCACAAACTTCAACAGATGGGGTTGCAACCGGGCGACAAGGTGGCGGTATTCGGCTTTGCAGTCAATTGCTTCTACGCTCGGTACGATCGACTCCGGGTCGTTGCGCAGATTTTGGATCTTGATGATTATTTGCGGTTGAGTCCAGCCGAGGCAAGCCGCGTCAGGGATCGCTTGGCATCCATCGGCGTGAAGGCTATCATCGCAGCGGGAACTTCCACACAAACTGAACAACCTGGATGGACCTCGCTTGGGGCTTTCAGGGGCGAATCACTCAGCGTGATCCTTCTGAATGCGCCCGGCGATGCTTCAAACTCTGAGCACTCCGGCATTCACTGGCCTGCCGATCAGATGGATAAGCATGCCAAGGCGGAGACCCGGCCATCGGGCGGTGAGTGATTCCCTGGGCCGCGGCTACTCGCCTTCCGGAGGGAGCTGCTCAAGCAGACGCTTCCAGGTTTTCTGGTTCTTGCGGAAGCCTTTTTTGAGATCGTCGAGAATGCGCTCGAAGTCTGCATTGGTGCGCAGATTGTTCCACGCAGGATTCTTCTGGAACCATGGGTAGTTTTCGTTGCCCAGGTAGATGGCGCGGCGCAACCAGTGAAGAGCTTCGCTCGAGTCGCCTTCGACCGCAAAGTAGGTGGCGAGGCGATAAGCCATTTCGCTGTCGGCTTCAGCAGCAGCCATCGTATCGTCCTTGAGCAGGGCGGCGGCCTGATCGCGGAGACCAGCCTGCACATAGCAGAGAGCGAGGGTTGGAACCGCGATGCGCAGTGAAGTATCGTCGCGCACCACACTCTCGAGAATGCGGATTGCCTCATCGAGGTTTCCGAGGCGCATCTGCTGATATCCGGCAGAGGTGCGCAGCAGCGGATGACGCGGTTCGAGAGCCAGACCTTTTTCAAGCTCGTCGCCGGCAAGCTCAATCTGGTTTTGATAGTGGTAGACGCGGGCGCGATGGTTGTAGAGGATGGGCGCACTGGCTGGGTTGAGCTTGAGAGCGCGGCTGAACTGCTGAAGCGCTTCGTCGTACATGCCGTCCCCGCGCAAGGCCATGCCGGCGACCATGTGAACGTTCCAGTCGTTTGCCGCGGAGGCGAGGAGGTTGGCAACGCCGTGGCGTGCGGACTCCTTTTCACCGCGCGAGAGCAGCATATAGATGCGATAGAGGTTGGCCTCGGTGGATGTGGGATCGAGCTTGAGCGCCTCATCGAAGGCGCGACGCGCATGCATCACGTGGATCTGTCCGCCGAAGCCGTGGCGCACATATTGCAGCTCGGCGATGCCGAGGCCGCACCAGCCGGCGGCATACTCAGGGTCTTTGGCAGTGACCCCCGTGAAGAGCGCGTGAGCACGATCGAGATCGAGGCGCGAGCCGGTGCGCACCATGAAAGAACTGAGCACGGCGCGAGCCTGAAGGTAGTCCTCGCTGACCGGGCCGGGAAGCGAGGCATCGCGCGGCGCGGCGCGAGGAGCGTCCATCTGTTCCCCGGCAGGCAGGCCGTGCAGGGAGGCAAAAACTTCATTGGATATCTCGGACTGTACGGCGATGAGATCGAGCGAAGCAACGCGAATGGCGCCGCCGGAGCGAACGCTTCTGGTGCCGACATCGAGCAACTGCCAGTTGAGATCGAAGCCTTCGTCGGAACGAAGAAAGCTGCCCGCGAGCACATACGAGACAAGCAGTTTTTGTCCAACCTGCAACGGGTCCATCTGGTTGATGGGGAGTTGCATGAGCGTGCTGGATGGCCGGATGACGATGCCGGGAATTCGCGCCAGGCGCGCGGCGATGGCATCGGCGAGCGCGAAGCCGTAGAGCGGCGCAGCCTCAGTGGGGCCGAGGTTAGTGAACGGCAGCACCATTAAAGAGTTGTGCGCGTTGCGATCGACCGCGGGCTCGCGGAAGCGCTCCGCCAACATTGAAAGAAAGCCGGTATTGCGCATCTCCTGTTCGGCGGCCGAGACAGGAAGGTTGGCCGCGGCGTCCCCGGGAATGACGCCGGTTTCGATCTGCAACGCCTTCATGATGGTCTTGAGCGCTTCGCGGACTTCGGCTGCGGAGGTGTAGCGCGAGGCGGGAGTCTTTTCAAGGCAGGTGGCAATTACGCTCTTGAGCTCAGGCGAGATGTCGCGCACGATCTGAGAGATGTCAAACGGCTCAGAGAATTGAATGGCGCGAATGATGTTGAAGTCCTCGGCCTCAGGGCGGGCAAAGGGATGACGGCCGCTGGCAAGCTCGTAGAGGATGACTCCGAGAGCCCAAACATCGGACTGGACGCTGGAGTGGCCGGTAACAAACTGCTCGGGGGCCATGTAGCGGATGGTGCCGCCGCGTGCGGTGTAGGTGGCGGCGATGGACGCGTCGCGGGCCAGGCCGGGCTTGGAAGGATCGAAGCTCGTGTCTTCAGGATGGAGCCGGCGGGCAAGGCCGAAGTCGAGAATCTTTACCAGGCCGCCATCGGTGAGCATCACGTTCTGCGGCTTGAGGTCGCGATGAAAGATGCCCAGCGTGTGCGCAGCCTGGAGTCCGTCGGCGATTTGGATGCCGATGGAGAGCACAAGCTGGAGCACGGCGGGACCGCGCGCGATGAGACGGTCGAGCGACTGGCCCGGCACGTACTGCATGACGATGTAGCCTTCGTCGCCGGTCTCGCCAACTTCGTAGATGGCGCAGACATTGGGGTGTTCGATGGCGGAGGCCAGACGCGCTTCGCGCAGGATGGTGGTGCGAAGCTGCTCAGCCGAAAGCGTGCCGGTGCGCAGGATCTTGAGCACCACCGGGCGCTGCAACAGGCTGTCGTTGGCAAGGTACACAACGCCGCTGCCGCCGGCTCCCAGCTTGCGAATAATCTCGTATTGTTCGATCGTCTTTCGTGCCATAACTACCATAAGTGTAGCTGGGAGGTTGTTAAGAACGTCTCAAGAGCGCGGCGGGAGTTGAAAATCGCCGAAGGCGGAATGTCTCGACATGGGAAGCGGTGCGGGATACTATTCTTTCGTAAAGCCGCCAACCTTCAGGTTTCATCGCAGTGAGCCGGTCCTGACCAACCCACCGACGAATGGGGACTCCGCATGTCCACGCCTGCTACCGTTAGTCCTGCGTTTCAAACCCGCGACCGGGTCTTTGTGAGCTACAGCCACCTGGATAAAGAGTGGCTGGACAAGCTGCGCGAGGTTCTCCTTCCCGACATCCGCAATGGCCGCATCGATTATCGGGACGATCGCAACCTTGCGCCGGGCGACGACTGGTACCAGGAGATTGTCCAGTACGTTGCGCGGGCGCGCGTCGCCGTGTTGCTGGTGTCCGCTAACTTTCTGGCGTCGCGCTTCATCATGGATCAGGAGTTGCCTCTCATCCTCGAAGCCGAGGGGCATGGACTAACCATTCTTTGGGCTCCATTGAGCGGGAAATACTATGGTCAGGACGCCCTTCCCGGCGCCGAGCGCGTGACCCGGTACCAGGCGGTGTGGGACGCGAACCAGCCACTGGATACCGCGCCGGAACCGAGCAGGGAGCAGCATCTGCTCGACTTGTGCAAGCTGATCGCCAGGCTCGTGGGCGCGGCGCGTCCACCAAATAATCTCCCTTTCACGCCATTGGGCGACCTTCTGAAAGGCCGCGAAGACGACCTGGTGCGACTCGACGAGCAACTCCGATTGCACGGAGCGTCGGCCATCGTTCAGCCGCAAGCGGTCAGCGGTCCGGGGGGGATCGGCAAGACGCGGCTGGCAGTAGAGTACGCGCGGCGGCATGAGGGCGACTTTTCGGCTTTGCTGTTCGTTTCCGCCGGGTCGCCGCCGGATCTCGACGCAAACATGGCGCGGCTCTGCGCGGCTGACGGAGCGCTGGACCTGACCGAGTACAAATCGGCCTCCCAGGACGATCAGTACGCAGCCGTCATCCGCTGGCTCCAACAAAACAAGGGCTGGCTCCTCATCCTCGACAACGTGGACACCCGGGCAGCGGCCGACGCGGTGAAAAAGCTGGTGGCCAAGCTCACCGGCGGACATGTGTTGATCACCTCGCGCATCACCATGTGGAGCGGAGGAATTCCCAGATTCCCGCTCGACGTGCTCTCGCCCGATGCCGCGGTGGCACTTCTGATCGACAAGGCAAACAGCCTGCCGCGCACACCGCGCCCCGACGATGCGCGGCAGGCAGGCCTGCTGGCCGAGCAGTTGGGTTACCTGCCACTGGCTCTGACTCACGCGGCGGCCTATATCGGCGAATCGGACCTGGCTTTCGAGGATTATCTGAAGGAGTTCGACCATGCTCTTCAAAGCGACGAAGAGGATCTGATCGAATACGACTCCAACCCGGAAAACGCGAAGATCCTCAAAACGGTTGCCACCACCTACTTCCTTTCCATCGATCGCCTTGGACCGATGGAGAAAGCAATCCTGCGGGCCGCTTGCTTTCTTGCTCCCGCACCAATTCCCATCGCCATGTTTGCCGACTGCCCCGATGAGATGAAGGCGCTGGTCGACCTTTGGTGCGAGGAAACAGGCGAGCCGGGCGATACAAAGTCCGTGCGCGACGCAGTCAAGGAACTGGTCCGCTACTCACTGATCGACAGGAGCGCAGAGACGTTCACGATTCACCGCATGGAGCGGCTGGTGCTGGCGCACCGAGCCCACAAGGATCACCAAGACCGTGTGCCCAGGTGGATTGAGGCTACACGAGCGGCCATGATCTGCTACGCTCCCGACGACACAGCTGAGGACCCGAAGACCTGGCCGGTGTGGGATGTGTTGCGTCCTCACGCAGAGGCACTTGTTCAATACTCCCTCCGCGACCGGCTGATCGAGTCGGATCTGGCGCTATTGAATGCGCTCGGGCAGTTCTACTACGGCAAGGCGAAGTTCGAAGAATCCCTGGCAATGGATGAGGAGGCGCTTCAAGCGGCCAAGAAGCTAACCCCGCGCGACGATGGACAAATTGCCCATCGATACCTTTCGTTGGGCGAATCGCTGCGGCAAGTCGGAAGGCTGAAAGAAGCGGAGGCTGCGTTTCGGGAGTCGCTCGATATTCGACTTCGCTCGGGCGGCCCAAAGAGCATCAAAGTCGCGGTTGATCTGAATTATCTGGCCAGCGTCATCCATGAGCAAGGCCGGTCGGATGAATCCGAATCGCTCCATCGGCAAGCGATCGAGATTCTTGAAACACACGAGAACGAAGAGTGCGAGGGAGACTTTGCCAAGAGCCTGAATAATCTTGGTGGAATGTTGCATGCAAAGGGTAACCTCGATGAGGCAGAGATCCTCTTTCGAAGAGCGATCCCGTATGCGGAGGCTGGCTTCGGGTCCGACAACCCCAAGACGCTGGTGTGCATCACGAACCTGGCAAGATTGCTTTCGGACAAAGGAGACCACGCAGCCGCGAAGGAGTACTTTCTGAGGGCCGTGCAAGGCTGCGAGAAGGCCCTGGGGCTGGAACACCCAATTACGGCGTCTGTGCGGGCTTATTATGGAGCCTTCCTGCTCGAAATGGGGTCGACAAATGAGGCCGTGGAGCTGCTGAAGGAGTCCTACGAAAACCTTTGCCGCACACGGGTGGAAGGAAATGTTGGCCGCCTGAACGCGGGAGATAATCTGGCTGCGGCCTTCAGACGATTGGGCCAGGCGGCAGAAGCCGAACAGGTGGACCGTCAGGTAGTGGCGGGAACAGAAGGGGCACTGGGCAAGGATCACCCGCGCACCCGGCATCGGCGAAACAATCTAATCGCAGACCTTCTTCTGTTGGAAAAGATCGCCGAGGCAAAGGCGGTTCTCGAGCAGAACCAGCGGGCCGAGGCCATGCGCTTCGCCAACATCACCCCGCGTGTAGCGTTCTTCGCCTATCTTCTTGCCGTGGTCGAAGGTCGCGACGCGGGCCAGCCCCTCGGCAGGTTAAAGACACTTCTCACGGGTCCGGAATTTCCCATCGCTTCGGGCGTACGCGCTGGCTGGCGGATCGATTCTGTCATCGATCGCCTGCGCCCTCGGCTGCCATCGGCAGAGCCCGAATTCCTTGCTGCCGTTGCCGAGGCCATCAACGACCGTGCCAATCTGACCGCCCTCGATAGCTTCCCCGCGTGGCACGACCAGCCGCCTGTCCCACTCGATGTGCCCTGGCCGGATGAGGCTGATGGTGCGCCAACCCCACCGTCGCCGGAGAACGCATCCTAGTTTTGTTTGCACGGCAAGCTCGATTTAGCGGGACGCCAGAGGCCTAGCCGCGCATCGGCTGGAATCTGATACTTTCGTACTGAGAATGAGTAGCGAAGACAGAGCGACCGTCTTGCCAATTTCGGGCAAACGTTTGGGAATGCGCAGGCGCTGTGTTGGCGCACTCGTGTCCTGCTTTGTTGCCTCTTGCTTTATTGCATGGGGCGCGGCGCAAGTGTTTGCGCAAGGCGCGCTCTCTCCGAGGCCGCCTGCTCAGGACCCGGCAAAGCCCGAGACGAAGCAAACTCCAGCGGATGGGCAGCAGGAGGGCGCGCAGGTGCACACCGGCGTAACCAGTGGATTGGATACCGAGGCGCGGTTGCAGAACCTGCTGGCGGATCACGAGTTTCTGCGCATCGAGGCGCAACTGGATCGGATGCCGGCTGATGAGGCGCAGTTCTATCGCGGAATACTTGCGAATAGGAAGAACGATTTGAAGGCTTCGGCGGCATTGCTGGAGCCGCTGGCGGACAAGATTGCGGCGACGGGAGCGCCGGGACCAGAAAAGCTGGGGCAGGAAAAGCTTTTGAGAAAGGCGCTGGCCGAGGACTACCTGCGGCTGGGCGATTGGGCGAAGGCGGCCAAGGCTTACAAGACGCTGGAGACGCGCGTGGGCAGCCAACTGACTGCCGATGAGCAGGACGAGCTGGAGCTGCCGGTGAAGCTGCTGCCGCTGGCTGCGAAGAATGATCCGATGACGGTAGACCCCTACGATCCCTTCGGGCTACCGGTGAATCGGAACCTTTTGGGGCTGCTGGATATCCCTGTGTTTGTGGATGCGCGGCCGCATAGCTGGATGCTGGAGCCGACAGCACCTTTCAACTTGATTGCTCGTTCGCTGGCGCAGGAGGCGGGACTTACGGTTTCAGACGCCGCGGTGACGATTCACACGCTGACGGGCCGCCCGATGCAGGTGCACATGACGGTGATTCCGCGGTTCACCATCGGTGGGGCGATCACGTTTCACGACATGACTGCATTTGTGTTTGAGGATTCGGACTACGCGTTCAAGCAGACGCACTACCAGGTGCAGGGTGTGCTTGGATATCCGGCGGTGGCGGCGCTGGGCAGCCTGACGATTACCGACAACGCGATGATCGAAGTGCGGCCACCGGCTACTGGCGCAAAAGACGAGGCGAACTTTCACAGCGATCCGGGAGCGCAGTTCTTCTTCGACGGCGACCAAATGGTTGTTGCGATGAACAACGCGCCTGCGGCGGGAGTGGTGGCCGCTGGTGACGCGACTTCAGGGGGCGGAGCGGCTGCCGAGAAGGCTGCGAAGGCGGGCGAGGCCGCTAGCACGGGCGACGTCCGGATGTTTGTTCTGGATGCGAGCGGGCAGCAGACTTATCTGACGTCGCGATACTACGAGGAACACGCGAGCGATTTTACGGGACAGAAGATGGAGATGTTCACGTTGCCTGCTTCGCCCAATACGCCCGCGCAGCCTGCGTATACCGCGGAGACCGTGAACCTGGCGTTCGGGCCGACAGTGGTTGCGGTGCATTACATCCCTGTGCTGACACAACCGGTGGGCGATGCCGCGCTGGACGATGTGTATGGGGTGCTGGGGCTGGATGCGCTGGATCAGCTTGCGTCCTACACATTCGACTTCAAGGCGATGACGCTGAGCGTGCGGAATCGGGAGTAGCAGGGGACGCTAGCGGGGGTGGCGGCCCGCAATGGCTTCTGCGATCATTGCATGTTTGTTCGCAGCTACGTTTGACCCGCGTGAAGAGCCAAGATTGAAGATAGCTTCGACGCCTATCTTGGTCTTCGGGAGCGCGAGGTCCTTTTCGATAAGGCTTACGAAGTATTCGGCGAGGGACAATCCGGAGGCGCGGGCACGTACGGTCGCGCGGCTCTTCAGTTCCCTGTCCATCGCGAATTGGATGCGAACCTTCATATTGAAACGAGAATCGAACCCGTGTTTAGGATTCAGGCCCTCACGTCGCAGCCGAGACAAGTGACGGAGGGTTCCTCACTGAGGTTTCCCGGCCGGCCGCAACGCAAACTGTTGAACTACTTGCCAGGAGTAGCTGTCGGCAGAGCCGCCAGCGGCGTGCTCAGATCGCTCGTAGGTGACGTGAATTGATAAGGCCTCGTCCAGACCAGGTGTGAGTTATGGTCTTTCAGGGTGACCGTGTAGTAATCAGTTCCGGAGCAACCAAAAGTCCCATTTTCCTGGAGTTTGCCGCTCGCCACGCCAAAGTCGTTCGTTGGCATCGTAGTCGACGAATCCGGAATATCGCGTCCACAGTTCTCCAACTTGAAACTAAGAGTTCCGTTCGAGACGGTCGAACGAGACATGTCCAATGCAGCAGACTTGAAGGCGCTGGTATTGGCCGGAGTACCATTGGATGCAGTAGTGCCAGTAACCCCGCATAGCTGTTGCTCGACTTCAGCCCTGAGCTTACCCGTCCCGCAAAGAACATTCGCCGTTCTCTGAAGGTTGCTCCCGTCTCCGGCTAAATAGGGCGTGAAATCGCCGATGGTCTCGTACTCGTGATCTGTGCTATCCGGATCAGGAAAGTAGAAGACGCATCGAACCGTGTCGTTCGGATGCTTCTTCTTCGGCGGATCGCATTCCGATGCGAACAGGACCTTCATCCCCGGCTGAACATTGTCCAGAAACCACTTGTTATGAACGATCGGTGCAGCTTGCTGCGCCCAATAAGGACGATTCGCATTTTCCATACCCTGCGCCAACGCAAGTGCAAAGGACCGGCCTTTGGCGACGGGAGCTTCCACCCGGAAGTTGCCCTGATCGGTATACAGCAGATGAATTCCCTGGCCGCCGCCGCCCATCTTTGCATCCGTCCCGGTCTTGGCCGCCGTCACGTCCATTCCGGTCTGAACGCGAAGATTCTGATCGAGAGTAGCTAACTGGTACTCCGACGCGTGCTTGTAGGTTTTGGTGTCTTTGGCAAGGCAAAGAACAGACATAGCCAACAAAGCCGCAGCAGTCGTAAAAATACTCTTCATCTTCGCGCTCTCCTTACCCAGTTTTGAGCAGTTTGGGCCATTATAGTCCCCACAATCTTACCTACGGCCGTATTGCCAACGTGTATTCCCAGTCACAGCGGGTGCTGAATTGGCGTGGAGTAGGTGGCTTCACTTATGGTGATCGCGGCCGGCATCAGCGATGCCCATCACAGGCCAGATGGGGTCGGGGTGCGACACAGGAGTGGGCTTCAAATCCTTTTTAATCAGCTTCGCGGCGTATTCGGCAAAGGAGAGGCCGGATTCGCGGGCGCTTGGTCGCCCGGCGTTTCCGGTCGCTGTCGATTGTGAATTGCACCCGAACCTTCATGATGGCTCAATCGTAGCATCGTTCGAGGTGCGAAAGGCGAACTCTGCAGAGGGGTCGTAAGTCTAAGGTTCGTCGGATGGCTGACGAAAGACAGCCGCAGATCCTTCGACTGCGTTTGGCGCAAAGAACGCGCCAAACTCCGCTCAGGATGACAGCTCTATTTTAATGGGGACTTATTGCTCACCCGACCGGAAGATACCGGATCGCCGGAGCGCTTGAAATCAATCAGGTCAGTGGCCGAGCCGCGAGCGGGTTTCATCGACTGGCTCGGGGGGGAGGCTGGCGGCGCGCTTTTGTCCGCGGCGGCCGAGGATGTACATGGTGATACCGAAGATGAGCAGGACAAGGCCCCACCACTTGTTTACGTTGATGCCGAGGCTGGCGTTGTAGATGACCGAGTTGTTTGTCGCGAGGCCGAAGCCGCCGAGGATGATACCAAGCAGCGAAAACATCAATCCCATGGGGATGCGTAGATCGAGACTCATAAGTCGCTTTGCTCCAGTTCGCAGTTGGTAGTTCGTAGTTCGCAGTTCGCAGTTCGTAGTTCGCAGTTCGGGTCAGTAAAAGAAGATGTTCAAGGCGACTGCGCCGAGAAACACGGCAACGGCCAGTGCTTCAGGGCGACGCCACCAGGTTAGATGCGCGGCTTCGGGCTTGGGGGTGAGCGAGTGGACGAGACCGACAAGCTCCGACTCGGGCTTGGGCTTGGTCATGAGGCTGACGACGATGGTGACGATGAAGTTGGCGCTGAAGGCGAAGATTGCGCCCCAGAAGTTTTGCGCCATGTCGCTGGGGTAGTGGTGGACCACGGTGATCCAGCCGCCGTGAATGCCGGGGTTCGCTTCTATGGGCAGGGTGAGGCCGTGGTGCAGCATGGCCGCGGCGGTTCCGGTGATGAGGCCGGCGAATGCACCGTGGCCGGTGGCGCGCTTCCAGAACATGCCCAACAGGAAAGTGGCGAAGAGCGGCGCATTGACGAAGCTGAAGACTAGCTGCAGCGTGTCCATGATGTTGTTGAAGCTGATGGCCGCATAGGCGGTGCAAATGGAGAGGGCGATGCCGCCGACGGTGGCCCATCGGCCGACTGCCATGTAGTGCTTGTCGGTTCCGCCGGGGTGAATGTAGGACTGATAGAGGTCGTAGGTGAAGACGGTGTTGAATGCGGTGACGTTGCCCGCCATGCCGCTCATGAAGCTGGCCAGCAACGCGGTGAGGCCGAGGCCGAGAATGCCGGTGGGAAAGAAGTGAAGCAGCATGTTGGGCGTGGCCATGTCGTAGTCAAGCAGCGGCTGACCGCTGGCGGTGAGCATGGGCTTGCCGGTGACGGGATTGATCTTTGCGGGAACCAGTCCCCTGCCCTGCTCGGCCTGCGGCGAGACGACGTTGGTCTCGTGATAGATGACGCCGTTGGCTTCTCGGACGACGGTGGTGGTGTGGGGCGTGGGCAGGCCAATGGCGAGGATGCCGGGAAGAATCACGAGAAACGGGAATACCATTTTGGGGACTGCGGCAATGAGCGGCACGCGGCGCGCGGAGGCCATGTTTTTTGAGGCCATCGCGGTCTGGATAACGAGGAAGTCGGTGCACCAGTAGCCGGAGCCGAGCACAAAACCAAGTCCCATGCCAAGGCCGATGATCTCAATGCCCATGGGGTTGGTTGAAGCGTGGGCCACGCCCTTCCACTCGTGCATGTAGGCCGCTGGGACTGAGGCTTTAAGACCGGCCCAGCCGCCGACGTTGCGCAGGCCGATGAGGACGAGCGGCAAAAAGCCGGCGATGATGAGGAAGAACTGGAGGACTTCGTTGTAGATGGCGCTGGTGAGGCCGCCGAGGAAGATGTAGGCGAGGACGATGACNNAAGGAGCAGGCGTTGAGCGCGCGGGTCTTCTCGTCGAAGCGCATGCGCAGAAACTCGGGCACGCTGCGGGCCTTGGAACCGTAGTAGAACGGCATCATGAAGATGCCCACGAAGATCATGGCGGGGATTGCGCCGATGCCGTAAAACTGGGCGGTCTCAAGGCCGTACTTGGCGCCGGATGCGCCCATGCCGATGACTTCCTGCGCGCCGAGGTTTGCGGAGATGAAGGCGAGGCCGCAGATCCATGCGGGCAGGGCGCGGCCGGCCTGGAAGAAGTCCTTGCT
>PMXB01000299.1 GCA_003165935.1 Acidobacteriaceae bacterium
CCCTATCGCGTACACATGCGAAACCCCTCGTTCGCAACATTGCAGGCAATTGAAACCATGGCCAAAGGCCGCATGCTGGCCGATGTTGTTGCTGTGGTTGGTTCTATCGACATTGTTCTAGGAGAAATTGACCGGTAACCGGAGAGCCGCTGCGGATTTGTANNTCGCGGAATTGTTTTGAAAGGGCACGACTTCAGTCGTGCCGAATGATGTTCAGAAATGAACTGGGCTTTAGCCCCTGAGGGAATGAAATTTGGGCCACGCGGAAACCATCGTCGAACTACAACTCGCTGACGATGAAAAGCTCTACGTCGAACTCTGGGTCTCACTGGCGTCCTTGCTTCGCAGCTACACCGCGGCACACGGGCTCAATGGCAACCGCCAGGCAACAGTGGAACTCGGTGAACAGAGAATTCTGGTTCGGCATGGGGATGAATGGCTGAGTCTTGACCGTGTCGGCGCTCACGTTCGCTGGCAGCGGTCGAATGGAAGAATTGGGCAACTGGAGTTTACTGAGGCCGGCCAACTGCGCGGCAATACAGGCGAGGAAGGGCTCGTGGGCAAAGTGGGGCTTGAGGAGATGGACATGATCGCCGAAAGTTGGGCGCGGGACCTGATGCGGGAGCCGCAGCCATGAGCGCTGAAACCATGAGCGTCTTTTCTCCCGCGCTGGCTGCGCGCTTTGACCTTCTGGTCGAGAAGTATCCACTGCGCCGCTCCGCACTTGTGCCCATGCTGCTCTACGCGCAGGACGAGATCGGCTACCTGTCTGACGCGGTCATCTCTGAAATCGCCCATCGCATCGGCATCACCGAGCTTGACGTGCGCAACGTCGCCACCTACTACTCCATGCTGCGTTTCAAGCCTGTCGGCCGTTACAACATTCAGGTATGCACCAACATCAGTTGCATGCTCCGCGGAGCTTATGACCTCTTTGATCGATTCCAGGAGGAACTCAACATCGGCAACAAGGGCGTGACTCCCGACAAGATCTTCTCCCTTGAAGAGGTTGAGTGCATCGGCGCATGCTGCTGGGCTCCGGCCATCCAGGTGAATTACGACTTCCACGACGAGCTCAAGCCCGAGCTTGTCCCCGGTCTGCTCGACGGCTATCGCGGCCGCGCACTTGCCGAATCGGAGGCGAAGAATGCCTAGACTCGTCTCCCACCCCGATGAAGTCAAGATTGTTACCAAACGCTTCGGTCTTGGTGCAGCAGAGATCAACCGCTACGTGGAGCTTGGTGGCTACGAATCAGCCAAGAAGTGTCTCGCGCAGGGCCCCGAGTGGATCATCGAAGAGATGAAGGCCTCGAGCCTTCGCGGCCGTGGCGGCGCTGGCTTCCCTACCGGCATGAAGTGGTCGTTCGTTCCCAAGCAGTCGGCCAAGCCCAAGTACGTCCTCGTCAACGGCGATGAGAGCGAGCCCGGTACCTGCAAAGATCACCTCATCTTCCTTCACGATCCTCACTCGGTCATCGAAGGCACCATCATCGCCGGCCTTGCCATCGGCTCCAAGCTCGGCTTCATCTATCTGCGCGGCGAGTATCGCTACCTGATCGAAATCATGGAAAAGGCCGTCGCCGATGCCTACGCCAAGGGCTTCCTGGGCAAAAACATCTTTGGCTCCGATACAGAGTTCAACATCATCACGCAAACCGGCGCAGGGGCATACGAGGTCGGCGAAGAGTCTGCGCTGATGGAGTCGCTCGAAGGCAAGCGCGGCGTTCCGCGCATCAAGCCGCCCTTCCCTGCCGTCGTCGGGCTCTACGGTGGTCCCACGGTCATCAACAACGCCGAAACCATTGCCACGGTTCCCCATGTAATCGCCATGGGCGGCGCAGCCTACGCTGCTGTGGGCACGCCCCGCAATGGTGGAACTCGACTCTTCTGCCTTAGCGGCCACGTTGAGCGCCCCGGCGTCTACGAACTGCCCATGGGCTACAACCTGAGGAAGATGATCTATGAGGTTGCCGGCGGCGTTCGCGGTGGAGGCAAGCTGAAGGCGGTTGTCCCCGGCGGTTCCTCCACTCCTGTCCTGCTCCCTGAGGAGATCGATATCGGCATGGACTTCGACCAGGTGGGCAAGGCCGGTTCCATGCTCGGCTCCGGCGGCGTCGTGGTCATCGACGACACAACCTGTATCGTCGAATTCGCCCTGCGCACCATCAGCTTCTACCAGCACGAGTCGTGCGGCAGGTGTATCCCCTGCCGCGAAGGGACTGACTGGTTGAAGAAATCGCTCACCCGCTTCCACGCCGGCTTTGGCGAGGCCAAGGACATTGACAACATTCAATACCTGGCCGAGAACATGATGGGCCGCACCTTCTGCCCGCTCGGCGATGCAGCCGCGATGCCCACGCTTGGATTCGTCAAGAAGTTTCGCAAAGAGTTTGAAGATCACCTGAACGGCAAGCCCTGCCCGTTCGCAAAGCACGTTGAGATAGCTATGGTCTAGTCATGAACGAGGCCACGATTGAAAGTTCGGGATTTGATCAAAACGGTGGAACAGGATGGTTGGCAGTATGTTTATACGACGGGAAGCCACAGACATTTCAAGCACCCCGTCAAACCAGTAAGGTAACAATTCCGGGACATCCCGGGGATGATGTGCATCCAACAACGCTTCGATCGATCTTGAAGCAAGCGGGATTGAAATGAAACAGCGATTCCTTGTGGTTTATGAGCACGGAAAACGGAATTTCGCGGGATTTGCGCCGGATGTTCCCGGCTGTATTTCGACAGGCAAATCCCTGGCAGAAATGCGGCGGATGATGCGTGAGGCTCTGGAATCGCACCTGCAGTGGATGGCTAACGATGGCGATTCACTTCCGATTCCGAAAACGAGGAGCGTCGAATTCACTGAAGAGGATCTCTCAGTTTCCGATCCTGAACACTATTTCATTGTCGAGTCGCTTGAGATCGATATGCCCACGACGCCGGCGGTGCGCGAGGAAATGACTGCATAAGATTTGCAGTCGAAAAGAAGAGGATAATGCCCGACGTAAACTTCACAGTCGACGGAAAGAAGCTCACCGCCCCCGGCGGCACGCTGCTCATTGACGCATGCCGCAAAGCCGGCATTGAGATTCCCGCCTTCTGCTACTACCCCGGCCTCAGCCTCCAAGCTGCGTGCCGCATGTGCGTTGTGCGTCAGGAGAAAGTTCCCAAGCTCCAGACCGCCTGCACCACCACCGTCGCCGAAGGCCAGGTCTTTATTACTGAGTCGCCTGAAATCGCGCAAGCGCGTAAGGCCACGATCGAACTGCTTCTCGGAAATCATCCGCTCGATTGTCCTGTCTGCGATGCGGGCGGCGAGTGCGAGCTGCAGGACATGACCTTCAAGTACGG
>PMXB01000375.1 GCA_003165935.1 Acidobacteriaceae bacterium
AGCAAGAGCAAGAGCAAGAGCAAATGCCTCACAAGGCAAATGTCAAATGCACTAACCGCGAACACCGAGAGAAAGCAGACTCCCGGAACTGTCAAACTTCTACTGCCACCGCGGCAGAGCCGGGGGCCTCCCTTGCATAGCTAGTGAGAGAGCCCGGTGATTTGCACATGGTAGGGAACTAACAGATCACCGGTGGAGTGGCCGACGGCGGCGAGGGCGACGCGGTAGTTGATTTGAGTCTGGAGCAGGATGAGCTCGGCCTGGGCAACGCGGGTTTGGGCGTCGAGGACGAAGAAGTTTGTTTCAGCGCCTAGTTCGAATTTGCGCTGCTCGGAGGCGAGAGTTTTTTGGGCGAGGTCGAAGGATGCCTGGCCGGCGCTCAAGGCGAGGCGCGCTTCTTCGAGTTGATGCACGGCGTTGCGGACCTCTTGTGTAATGGCCTCGCGGATTTGGCCGCTTGAGGTGAGGTCATGGGTGCGGGAGACGAGAGCGCTGCCGAGAGCGGCCTGTCCGGCGTGGTTCCTGACGGGGAGGGTAAGCGAGAGGGTTCCGCCATAGCCGGGAAAGCCGAAGCCGAAGAGCTGGCTCATAGAGGAGCCGAAGCCACCGGGGGCGATCAACTGGCCACTGGTGAGATTGTACTGATTGCCGCCGAGGCCGCTGCTCTGGTAGAAGCCCTGGAGCTGGAGGTTGGGCTCGAGCTGATTGTGGGCGAGGCGGATGCTGGTGACATCGTTGGCGAGGGCATTCTGGACGGCGCTGAGCTCGGGTCGTTGGGAGAGGGCCTGGGTGAGGGCGGTTTGCTCGTCAACATTCTCCAAGGCGGCGTCGGTTTGAGGCTTCTCCGTGAGGTTCAACTCGAGGGCGCCGGCCTGGGGGTCGCGATCGGCACCGATGGTGAGGCGCAGGGATTCTTCAGCGACGGTGAGCGCGTATTGGGCCTGTATGACACCGACTTTGCGGGCGGCGACTTCTGACTGGGAACGATAAATGTCGAGGGGCGGGAGGGCGCCTAGCTCGAGGGAGCGCTTGTCGCGGTCGTAGCTGGCCTCGGCGAGCTTGAACGACTTCTGGTTGACATCGAGTGCTCCGCGGGCCTGCACCGCATTCCAATACTGGCTGACGACGTTGAGGATGGCATCGTTGACTTCGGCTTCAAAGCTGGAGCGGGACTGCTCAAGATTGCGCCGGGCGATTTTGATTTGTGCGGTGTTGGCAAAGCGACCCGCGCCGCGCAGCAAGGGCTGAGTAAAACTGAGGTTCAACGTGGAAGTGAAATAGGGATTGAAGTAGTAGTAGGAATCGTTGGCCGAGGACTTGCCGCTGGTGATGCTGGCAGAAATGTTTGTACCCGGGGTGAAGGTTTGACTGTAGCTGATCTGGCCGGTCTGACTTAGCGAGTTAAGTGCAGTAGAAGCTGACAGTCCAACACCTTGTAGCTGGCTATAGGTTGGTGAGGAGTATCGATTGATGTTGAGGCTGCTCTGGATGGTGGGATCGAAGGGCTGAAACTGGCTGAGGAGGTTGAATTTCTGGTATTCAACGTTGGTTTCCTGGAGCTGTATGTTGCTGGAGTTTTCGAGGGTAAGAAGGATGGCGTCATGGAGGCTGAGGGTGAGCTTGCCGTCCTTGATGAAGTCGGCGAGGTGCTGCGGGGGCGGGAGTTTGTCGGCGCGGTCGCGGGCGGTGAGAAGTCCGCGATAACTTTCAGGAGATTGTGACGGCGCGGGAAGCACGGCAACCAAAGCAAAGAGCAGAACAGAAGCGAGGCGGGCGGTAGCCAGGAGAACGGGGCTCATCCAGGGACTCCAAGTAGGTGCGGAGATCGTGGGCAGAAGAAAAGAATCCGATGATCGATGGGCTGATGAAGTAAGGGCGTGGTGGTGGCTACTCATAACGAATGGCCTCCACCGGATCGAGCCGCGCGGCCTTGGTGGCGGGATAGATTCCGAAGATGAGGCCGACAGAGATGGAGACGAGAAAGGCAAGGGCGATGGAACTGAAGGTGACGATGGTGGACCATCCGGCGAGCCAGGCGATGAGCCTGGAGATGATGAAGCCGAAGACGACGCCGATGGTGCCTCCTGCGAAAGAGATCATGGTGGCTTCGACGACGAATTGGCGGACGATATCAGACTGGCGAGCTCCGACAGCGCGGCGGAGGCCGATTTCGCGAGTGCGCTCAAGGATGCTGGCGAGCATGATGTTCATGATGCCGATGCCGCCGACGAGCAGAGAGATGGAAGCGATGGCAACCATGACGGTGTTGAAGAGGTTCTCAGTACGCTTCTGCTCGGCGAGGAGTTCGGCAGGAACGATGATGCTGAAGTCATCGGCTCCACGATGCGATGAATCGAGAACTGCCCTGACGACTTGCGCGGATTCAGAGATATTGGCGCCGTCGGCCAGGTTGAGATAGATACCGTCGATCTCGTCGCGCACATCGCTATAACTGTCTTCAAGGCGGAGGAAGGCTGATTGCAGGGGGATATAGATGTTGTTGTTGACGTCGATGTTGGGAGTGGAAGAGCTATCGCTCTGTGAGCTGAGCTGCGGGCTGACCACGCCGATGACGCGGAACCATTGTTCGTTGACTTTGACGTATTGGCCGAGGGCATCGGAGGAGCCGAAGAGACTCCATTTGGCTGCAGCGCCGAGAACGCAGATCGGCGCGCCGCGATCGTCATCGGCTTGATCGAAGAAGCGCCCGGCGATCAAGTGCAACCCGGCGATGCGCTGGTAGGAGGCGTTGACGCCCATGACATTCGGCATGTCCTGCTGCGCTTTTGGAATGATCTTTGATGGCGTCAACTGCTTGCGCGGAGTGGAGGCGACAACGCCTTCGAGGTCATCGCGGATGATGCGGTAATCCTGAAGCGTGAGGCCGGGAGAAAGCTTGCGGACCTTCTGATGGGCCTGCCATTCCACGGTTTCCTTGGCTTCGACGATGAGATTGTGGACTCCCATCTGCTCGATGACAGCCATAACTTTTTGGCGCGCGCCGGCGCCGATGGAGAGCATGGCGACGACGGCGGCTACACCGAAGATCATGCCCAGCATGGTGAGCAGAGAGCGCATGCCATGGATGAGCAGGTTCTGCATGCCCAACTGTGCGTCGCGGGCCCATTGCTGGTAAGTGAGAGTGAGACGCCCCTGCAGCGGCGAGTGGTCTGTGGACATCAGGGTTTCCCTTCCATGCTGCCGGACGTTGAACTGGGGCCTGAGCTCTTTCGTGGCGCAGTGGGATCGATCAATGCGACATGGCTGCCTTCCTGCAATCCTTCAACGGCGGCGCGGCTCTCATTCTGGCTTTGAATCTTTACCTCGCGCTGGTCATAGCCATCGCCATTTTTGACATAGACGATGCGCTTGCCGTCCTTGAGGAAGAGCGCCTGGCGGGGAAGATAGAGCACGTCTTTCTTTACGCCGCCGTGGAAGGTGACCTGCGCGGTGAATCCGGAGCGGAGGCGGGGATCTTCATTGGCGAGCTGAATGGAGACTTGGAAGTTGCCGTTGGTGTTGGAAGAAAAGAACTGGCGCTGGGACATTCCGGCGACGTTCTTGACGGTTCCATGGAAGACCTGTCCGGGCAGGGCATCGAAGACCACGTCAACGGGCTGGCCAGCCGCAACATTGCCGCGATCCTGCTCGGCGAGAGTCGCCGTGAGTTCAAGGCCCTGGGGATCGACGACCTGCACAATCGAGCTGCCCGGCTGGACCTGGTCGCCTTCGTGGTAGTCGGGCAAGGACATCCCGGTGAAGTAAAAGCCACCTGAGGCATTCTGGTTCTTTTGAATTGAAACCAGTCCGTCCATGGTTGACGTGACCTGCATTTTGTCCAGGTTCTGCTGAGCCTGATCCATGCCGAGCCTGGCCTTGTTGAGCTTCTCCTGAGCGAGGTAAGCGGCAGCCTGGCCGGATGCTTTGTGGGACTCGATGTCTTTCAGTTCTTCCTCAAGGACACGCTTTGCCTGACCGAGCGCCAGATCGTTTTTGTCGGCATCGATCTTGCTCAGCAGCTCGTTCTTTTGAACATCCAGCTCGGCCCTGCGGACGCTGTAGCGGTTTTTGAGGAGCGTGACCGCATCTTCCGCGGCAAGGACGGCGGCATCGGCCCTGGCCTTGACGATTTCCTGTTCGGCCTGGAGTAGCTCGGATCGGTTCTGATCGAGCTTGTAGTGCTGCTCGCTGGGATCGAATTCAAAGACGACGTCGCCTTTCTTGACGACCTGACCGGTGTGAAGAAGGTGGGTGAGCTGAAGAGCATCGCCGCCCACTGCCGGCGCGGCGAGCATGATGGAGTGGCTGGCGCGGAGTTCGGCAGTGGCGTGGACCTGGATGTCAATGTCGCCGCGCTTGACCAGGGCAACCGGGATCTCGTCGCTTTTGGCCGCCAAGGGCACGCGACTGGAGGCGACCACGACGCCGATGCCTGCTGCCAGCACTAGGCCAAGCACAGCCCAGATCAGGATGCGACGACGTTTAACGCGAGCCATCTTATTCCTTCCCCGATGGATCTTTGAGGGCAACGAGGTCGTCCACCTTCAGGCCGCTGGAAACGAGCACGCGGTCGCGGCTGCGGCGTTCAACCTGAATGGCGCGCTCTTGAAATGCGGAGCCATTCCAGACATAGGCAACGGTCTGGCCGGAGCGAAGAAAGGATGCCTGCGCAGGGATGGTGATGGCGTTGGGAACACGGTCGACAATGATGGTGATCTGGGCGGTCATTCCGGGCTTGAGGCGCGGGTCAGCCTGGTCCATGGAGATCTCAAGATCGAAGTTGCGCGGGATGGGCCAGCCCGCGGTGAAGTCGGAGGTGGCAATGGTGCCAATGCGCTCGACCTTGCCGGAGAACTGGCGATCGACGATGGCATCCAACTGCAGGGTTACGGGCTGAGAAACGGCGAGGCGGCCGCGCTCGGTTTCATCGACGCGGGCGACGATGCGCATGGAGGAAGCGTCAGGGAGTTCGGCGATGAGCATGCCGGGCCAGGCACGCTCACCGGCTTTGAAGGGTGCGACCCCGCCATTGTGCCACATTGCAATAAGGCTCACGGATCCGTCCGCAGGGGCTTTCAACGACATGGAGGCCAGCGAGGTTTCGGCGCGGTGCGCGTCAAACTCTGCTTTGCGGCTGGCGTTTTTCTTGTCCTGAATGGTGGCCTGATCGACGGTGATGTCGGATTTCAACTGGGCTTCAGCCTGACGGAGAGATTGTTCGGCGTCAGCGAGCTTGAGGTTGGCTTCAGCTCCTTCAATGCGAGAGACAACTTCAGCTTTGCTGGCGTCGAGTTTGGCTACCTGGACGTCGTATTTTGCCTTCATGACCGCAGTTGTGTCGGCCTCTTCATTGAGAACGCCCTGAGCCCGCACCTGATCGATGCCAGCCTGCGATGACTTGAGGACCGACTTGTCCTGGGCGAGGTCCATCTGCGTTTTTGACGGGTCGAACTCGACGACGACGTCACCCTTTTTCACTTGCGTTCCGTCAGGAAGGATTTTGAGAATCTGCAAGTCTCCGGCATTGGCAGGGGCGGTGATGGAGACGGACTTCATGGCCTTCAATTCGCCACGAAACTGGAGAACGTCAAGGAATTCGCCGCGCTTGACCTGAAATGTGGGAACGGTGGGGGCCTTGGTGGAGAGATGTGCCAGCGCGTAGACCGCGGCACTGGCCGTGGCAAGCAAGATGACAACAAGGAGGACCTTGCGCTTTGTCCAAAGATCGAGAATGCGGTTCTTCATTTGGACTGGCCCCCAGAAGCGGCGATGGCGACGGGATCGACGTCGACAGCGGCGGAGAGGTCGGGCATCAATCTTGGATCGTGGCCATTGATGGAGAAAGTAGCGGAGAAGGTGCGGAGCTTGGGTGAGAAGTCGCCCGCTATGCCCATGGGATCGATGGATTCCAATTGCCCGGGAAGGACCAAATCGTTATACGCGTCGAGATGCACCTGGGCTTTCTGGCCGATATGCAAGCCGAGCAGGTCCTCCTGATTGAGGCGAACGCGGACTTCCATATTGGTGGGGTCAACCACCTGAAGGAAGGGAACGCCGGGGTTGACCTGGTCGCCTTCCTGCACCTCTCCCATCTTTCCCTGCTTCCAAATGGTGTTGAATACGACGATGCCGTCGATGGGGGAGCGAATCTCCATCTGGGCGGAGTTGGCCTGCGCATGCAGCATGGTCTCGCGTGTTCGATCGCGCTGGATCTCAAGGATGCGAATGGAAGCCAGGGCGGCCTTGCGCTTGAGCTCGAAGGTTTCTCGCAACTGCGCCAGGGTGGCCTTGGCCTCATCGAGATCTTCCTGAGCTTTTTCGGCGTCGATGCGGGAGAGCAGTTCGACCTTCTCCATTTCAAGTTTGGCTTTAGCGAGACTGTCTTCCGCCTGCTTGATGGAGGTTTCGTCCTTGGCGCGATTGGCGTCTTCTTTGGCTATGCCTTCGATTACCTGCTGATTGAGGTTGTCGGCTTGTGACTGCTTGTCGATGAAATCGCGGGCCTGCGCCTGCCGGTCGAACTCAACCAGCAGATCACCCTGCTTGACTCGTGTGCCGCTGGCAACAAGCTTGGTAATGGTGAGCGAGCCCACCTGTTGGGCGGCGATAAGCGGCGCCATGATCGAACGAGATTCTATCGCAGCGGTAATTCCTTTGAGGCGGAGGGTTTGCTCCTCACCAGCGGGTCGCAGAGACGATTGTGCAGTGCCGGGAACCTTGGATTTGGTGTACAGGAAGACGGCCGAGAGGATGGCCGCGACCACCAATGCAGCGGCCGAAATGGCGATAACGCCGTGCTGCGCTCGGCCAGAGCGAGAACGGGCCACTGAGTCGACAGGCTCAGCCCCCTCGGGGTCTGGATGCGAACCGGCCGGACTACTCATCGGGAAACTCTTGGGCGAGAGACAATTTCATGCAGCTTCGCTTCGGCGTTCATTGCTTTCGTGCAAATATACTCGCCCAGGTGCTCGACCTCAAAAACCGAAAGCCTCCAGTTGTGAGCGAGATCCAAGGGCCGGGATGGTCTTTTCTCTTTGATGTTTTTTAGACGCACCCGGTTGGTTTTCCGCTCAAAGAGCTGTTCAGCTTTGCTCCACTACTAACCCACCCCTCACCGGATTTCCAAACCAAGCTGGTGCTTTCGATCTCCTATGTATGACCGAATTGGTCTGGCGAGCGGAGCTCCTGACCAATCCCGGTAGCGAAGATATACGAGGCGCTCGCTGCATTATCAAACTCGATGGTCGGACGGATTCTTTGATTCCGGGCGTGTGACCGACGACCAGTCGGCAATCCGTCAGTAACAATTTGATTAACCTACAACGCAAGGTTGTGATGCCAACCCCGCCGAGAGCAGCGGGGTATCAACGCTGGCCCGCTGAGCACGCGCCGCTCGCGGCGGGAAATCAGACCCTCAGGAGATTGAAGTAAGAACCAGACGGACACGCGAGGAAGATGACATTTTCAGGAGCCTTGAGCGGCCAGCGCACTCGACCAGACGTTCGCCCGGCCGGAGATCCCAGTTTGCTCCATCGACAGCTCCTCGCTCAAGAAGTGCGTGCACGTGAACTTGATCAGTTGCGAGTTCTGGCTTTGATCCCGGATCGGTTGACGGCCTATTGCGGGGCTGGGCCACGAACGACCTGGACAAAATCGCCGGTACGCAACTGCCTGGAAAACGCGGCTTTCACGTCGCCAGCATTCAGTTCAAAATACCTCTTCGCTGCGCGTATTGGTTCATCGAGAGGAAGGCCAATCTGAGCGCGCCCGAGTAGTCCTCCGGCAACCGCACTTTCACTCGACTCGCTCAAAGGAATCTGCCGCAGGAGCATCGCCTTCGCCTGTTGCAACTCGCCAGCGGTGACGTCCTCGGTCCGCATCCGATCAAGATCGCGCTGAATTAAAGCCCTCGCTTTTGAGACATTTTCGGGATTGCAGCCATAGTCGACGGAATAGCTGGCCCTGGTCTTCGAGGCACTCAAGCTTACATTGACGGTATAGACATAGCCGGCAACCTGGCGCAGATCGTGATAGAGACGCGTGGCGTAGAAGCCTCCACCCAAAACATGATTACCTAATTGCAGCGGATAGTAGTCCGCGTCAAACCGGTTCAAGTTCAGTTGCTCGGCAAGAACCACGGAGTCCTGCACCGCTTCAGAATCGGCTACATTGACGGCCGAGGGTTTGTTGATCGAGATGGGAGGCAGCGTAGTATCGGGCTTCGGGCCAACCGCGTTCCAATCTCCAAACCATTTTGCAATCACTTGCCGGACTTGTTCCGGAGAGACGTCACCGATCACCACGATCGTAGTGAGGTCGGGGCGAAAGGTGGAGGCATAGTATTGTTTCACTTCGTCCAGCGTGATTTTGCCGAGGGTAGCTGGCGTCACCTCCCGCAGGGCCGGGTCGTTCGCGGGCAGCAACGCCAGATCAAGCGCGCGCGATGTCCGGTATCCGGGGCTCTGCATGTTGCCGGCAACAAACTGCGTCGTTTGCTTCTGCACGACTGCAAATGCTTGCACCGGCAACGCGGGATGAAGCTCGTTGTCAGCCAGCAACTCAACGCCGCGAGAGAAGTGCTCTTTCAACACATCCACTGAAAAGCCGAAGCCAGCACTCTCACTCGCGGCAATATCGTCAAGCGCTTTCTGGAAGGCCAGTCGATCCAGCGTTCGGCTTCCGTAGGAGAAGAGCCCGTCAAGAAGGGCGGAGACACCTTCCTGTCCGGCCGGTGTCTCCAGGTCGGATTCGTGCTTCACTGAACCCACAACGGAGACGGTCGGGCTGGTTCGATCCGTCTTCACGATCAAACGGAGTCCGTTGGGCAGCGTTGTGTCCGAGACGTTAATGAAATTTTCAGGAACCTTCAACTCGGCCAGCGCACCTGCCGCCCATGAGGGAAGCTCGACCGGTTTGGTCGGAGCCGAAGTCACCTGCTCGGCGCCGCCAAACCCCTTGCCAGAGACGGGTTGTCCCGTTGGGACCGGTTTCAGAGTCGCTGTAATCGAGTTCTCGTCAAGCAGATATTTTTTGGCCACTCGGTTCACGTCCGCGAGCGTGACCCGCTTGATAGCCTCAATGTCTTCATCGGGAGACTTGCGGCCCTCGCCAGCCAGCGCACTCGACCAGACGTTCGCCAGGCCGGGGATCGAATTCCGTTCAAACTCCGCGGATGCGACCTCGCTTCGAATCGCCGCCGCAACCAGGTCATCCGGGACGCCCTTTTGCGCATAGGCCGCCAGGATCGCCCGCATTTCCTTGATTGCGCCGGAAGCGTCTGCTCCGGCAGGCAGAGCGACCAATCCATAGCCGACACTGGCCTTGGGATAAGTTTCCGCAATACCGAATTGCGCTCCCAGCGCCTTGCCTGACGGGACCATTCCGTAGATATCGGCGCGTTGGCTGGCCAGCACGTCAGCCAGAATTTGGCTGGCTGCATAATCCGAGGAACTCGTTCCAGGGAACCGATAGGCAATGAAGCCGAGAATGTAGGGAAGATTGCTATCCAGCGTAAATGTCTCCGACTTGACCGGCTTCAATTCGACAGATGGGCGCTGGGGTAAAGGATGGCTGGCGACATCGCCAAACCACTTCCGAATCTTCGTCATTGTCGAGACGGGATCCACATCGCCCACAATCACCATAATGGCGTTGCCCGGCGTGTACCACTTCTTGTAGAAGTC
>PMXB01000213.1 GCA_003165935.1 Acidobacteriaceae bacterium
GCCACCAGCATGGTCATCATGATGGGCCTGAGCCGCAGCACCGCCCCCTCCACCGCCGCATCCCCGATTGTGTAGCCCCGAGCTCGCAGTTGATTGATGAACTCGATCATGATGACGCCGGTTTGGACTGAAACTCCGAAAAGCGCCAGGAAGCCGACCGCCGATGAGACAGAGAAGTTGGTGTGCGTTAGAAACAGCGCGAGCGGGCCACCAATAGATGCCATGATCACCGAGATCAAAATGAGTGCGGCCCATTTGTAGGAGCGGAACATGGCGTAAAGGATAAGGAAGATGGCCAGGACCGTAACCGGCACAACGATGGCCATGCGCGCGTTTGCGCGTTTCTGGCTCTCATACTCGCCGGCCCACTCCAGATGGTATCCGGTGGGCAGTTTCACGTTTTGATTGACTTTCCTGATCGCTTCTTCCACGGTCGAACCAAGATCGCGTCCACGCACAGAGTATTTGATGGCGACGTAGCGCTGGCCTGCCTCGCGATTGATCTGCTCGGCGCCGTCGTCTGTCGAGACCTTCGTAACCTGCGCCAGGGATACTCGTTCCCCGGATGGGGTGAGCAGGCGGATGTTCTCAATAGCCTCGCGTGTATCGCGATACTGCTGCTGATAGCGCAAGGTCACGTCAAAACGCGCCTCGCCTTGCTGCACCTGGGTAAGCGCATTGGCCCCTACCGCGGTCTGGATCGCATCCTGCACGTCGGATACGTTGATGCCATAGCGCCTGGCTGCGTCTCTATCGATCTGGAACGTGAGATTGGGCTGGCCAACAATGCGGAAGATGCCCAGATCCTCGATGCCCGCGACGGATTGCATCTGCGCCTGAATCGCGTCTGCTGTCTTCTCCAGCGTGCGAAGATCGTCGCCATAGAGCTTGACTGCCAGTTCTCCCTTTACGCCGGAAACTGCTTCTTCCATGTTGTCTGAGATGGGCTGAGAGTAGTTCCAGATGACGCCGGGGAACTTTGAGAGTTCCTTATCGATGGCGGCGATGAGCGCTTCCTTGTTCTGATGAAAGACGGGACGCCAGTCTTCCTTGCGCTTGAGATCGACAAAGTACTCCGTGTTGAAAAAGCCGGCGGTGTCGGTGCCGTCGTCAGGCCGGCCTGTCTGGCTTACCACCTGAGTCACCTCAGGGAACGATGCCATCACCAGGCGCGCCTTGTTGGTGAAGTCGATGCTTGCCGTCGGACCTTCGCTGGGGGGAAGCGTGCCGCGCACCCAGATGGAACCTTCGTCGAGATGGGGAAGGAACTCCGAACCAATGGGGCCGCCTACCGCCAGGTAGACGGCAGCCGCGAAGAGAACAGTTGCAATCGCGAACGTGATGCCGCGGTTGTCAATGGCTGCGCGCACGCCGCTGCGGTAGTGGCGCGTGAGAAAGGTCATCACCGGGTTATGCCACTCCCTGGCGCCGTTTCGAAACAGGATGCTGGCCATTACAGGAGCAATCACCAGCGCGAATACCAGAGCGCCAAGCAGGGCAAAGGTGACGGTCCAGGCCATCGGCTTGAAGAGCCTGCCCTCAACCGCCTGCAAGGTAAAGATTGGCAGGTAGGAGGTGATGATGATGCCGCGAGCGAAGAAGACAGGCCGGATGACCTCATGGGTTGCGAGCCGAATCAGGTCTGCGGGCGACTTGAAGCTCAGGGTCGGGTTGTCCGGGTCTGGGGCGCCGTTCACGCGCGAGAGATGGCGGATCATGTTTTCGATCATGACCACCGATCCATCGACCAGCATGCCGAAATCGAGTGCGCCGAGCGAGAGCAGGTTGGCGGGAATATGCGACTGCTTGAGGCAGATGGAAGCAAACATGAGCGCAAACGGTATCGTGAGCGTGACAATGATGGCGCCGCGGACATTCCCAAGGAAAAGGAACAGGATGATCGATACCAGAATCATGCCCGCCGTAAGGTTGTGCTCAACCGTCTCCACCGTAAAAGCCACAAGATTTGAGCGATCGAGAAAGGGCACCACTTTTACGCCCTTGGGAAGCAGGCCATTGTTCAGCTTGTCAACTTCCTCGTGGATGCCCTGCAGAACAGGATCGGAATCAGTTCCCTTCTGCAGCAGAACGATTCCCTCAACAGTGTCGGGATTGTCAACGATGGAACCATCGGCGCGATGAGTTGCCTTTCCTATCTGGCCGAGACGGATCTTCGGCCCTTGACTAACTGTCGCGATGTCTTTGACTGTGATGGCCGCGCCGTTCTGCGTCTTTACAACAGTGTCCTCAATGTCCTGAACACTGGTGTAGAGACCGGCTGCCTGCACGTTGATCTGCTGGGCGCCCTGCTCAATAAAGCTGCCGCCGGCATTGGCGTTGTTATTCGCAATCTGTTGTTCAACCTGGCTGATGGACAGGCCGTAAGAGACAAGCTTTTCGGGGTCCAGCTTTATCTGGTATTCCTTGGTCGGGCCGCCGAAACTCGATACATCCACCACACCCTTTACGCCCTTGAAGGACTTTTCAAGAAACCAGTCTTCGAGCGCCTTGTCCTCCATCACGTCGTACGCGGGATTGCTGCTCTCGATGGTGTACCAGAAGATTTGGCCAACCGGGCTCCAGTCGGTGCCCATCTGCGGAACCAGATTGGCCGGCAGGTTCACCTCGCTGAGCCGCTCGAGAACGTGCTCACGATTCACGTCGCTGCTGGAGTCGTCATCGAAGATCAGATTCAGGCTTGAGAGCCCGGCGAGGGTAGTAGAACGGAGATGAACCAGGTGGGGCATGCCGGCCATCTGGATTTCGACGGGAACCGTTACCTGGCGCTCGATCTCCTCTGCGCTGCGCCCCGGCCACTGCGTGATGATCTGCACGTAGTTGTTGGCAACGTCGGGATAGGCCTCAATGGGGAGGGCACGGAACGAAATCACGCCCCAGACAGTGAGAACAAGCGCACCGGCGAGCATCATGGCACGGTTCTTGAGTGCGAAATCAACGAGACCGCTGATCATCTACTGGCTCCCCGCGGTTTCGAGAAGCAGCGCATTCGACACAACCTTTTGACCAGGCGCAATCCCAGAGAGTACGAGTTGCCTGTTGTCTGGCAACGTCTTGCCCCCGGTCACTTCGATGCGCTTGAACTGCTTGTCTCCAGCAGGCACAAAGACCCATTCGCGGTCATGCAGGTGAAGAATCGCATCCGCGGGGACTACAGGATAGGTGTTCTTTGTCCGGCTCTCGAATGTAGCCGTGACGAACATGCCGAGCTTGAGTATCCCCGGATTACCAAGCTCAATGCGGACCTTCGCGGTGCGGATGGAGGGGTCGAGCACGGGGCCGATATCGCTGATGTGTCCCGTGAGAACCCGGTCAGGATAGGCATTCAACTTGATCTTTGCTTCCTGGCCTAACGAAAGCTTCGCAATATCGCTCTCGTAGACATCGCAAATGGCCCACACCGTGGACAGATCGGCAATGGTGAATGCGGTGGCCGAACCGGAAAGCGAAACGCCCGCCGCAGCCGCGTTCGTCACATTCTGCGCAACAACCACTCCGGTAATCGGAGCGTAGACATCCACGATCGGCCGCGGATGGTCCTTGTCCACACCGTAGATCTTCAGTTGCTCATCGGCTGCCGTCAGATCCGACTTGGCGTTTTTCTCCGAATCCTCAGCCTGCTCAAGCATCGCCTTTGAGATGGCGCCATGATCGAACAGTTCCTGGGCACGCGCGTAAGCTCGGTTGTTCATCTGCTCATCGTTCGCCGCCTTCAAATACAGATTGAAGGCGTTGCTGATGTCGGGGCTTTCAATACTGAAGAGAAACTGGCCCTTCTTCACGTTGTCATCTAGACGCGTCTTCAGGTTCACGACCCGGCCGTTGGCCAGGGTGATCACGGGGACCTCCCGGGAGATGTCGGGGAAGATCGAGCCCGTCACATGCAACTCCGACGGGGCATCCATGGAGTCCACCGCAACCAGAGGAAACTGCTCGGGATGATCCACCGACACCAGGCTCATATCGCCGGTTGTAACCACGGTGGTGGCCGGAGGTGCGGTGTCAGCCGATGAGGACTCTTTTTTGCAAGCCGTCACGATCGATAAGAAGGCCAGGCACGAAAAGAGCAGGAAGATTGACTTGCGCGACATTGATTAACCTCAAACCCTGGGTCGAACACTCTTTTGAGCAGTCGCCTCAGTGCCTATCTAACAGAAAGGCTGGAAGATGCACAAAGGTTAGGATATGACTTTTTGGCGGAAAGACCAGCAAGGCAGCGTAAATTCCCACCTTTGCCAGTGCACTTTCTGGCAGGTGCGCGGTGCAAATCGAATCGGGCGGGGGATTGTGGGAGGAGGATCCGACCATAAGGTTGCTTTAGCACTTGTTCCGAATCGATTTCACAAAGATATTGGGCGGACGCAAAATAACGCGGCCATGCTGCTGGAGTTGACTGGGATAAAGGGCAGTCGTCTTTTTGATTTAGACGATTTCCGATGGTATTCGGTTGACTGGCATGGCAGAGGCATTTTTCTGCAGGAAAAGAAGCTCCGATTGCATCGCGCTGGGGCCAATCCGCGGCTCTTTCACGGGTTGGGCCGTGCTGCTGCCGGAGATGGAACCTACGGGAACCCCAGCGACTACGGATCGGGAGGCAACACCTTCAATGGAAAAGCCCGCTGATTTGGCGGGCTTTAGCGGATGCTGATTGGTAGCGCTAACGACTACCGAATGGACCGCTTATGTTATTGATTCAACAAACACATATAATTTGGTTGGCAGGAAAATTGCCCCCATTGTTGCCCCCAACTCGAAAAAAATCGCGCTTGGCTTTCCCCGCGTACCCGCTTGGATCCTTCAGCACAACTTCAGACGCTTGAGGTTCCTTTCAGTTGCTTTGACTACTTGCGTAGCCTCGGCGTGCGATTGACCTTCTTCCCAAACGTCTTCGACTGATGGCCTCACCGGATTCTCGCGCACCAGCTCGAACTCGGGCGCTACTATTCAGCGTCGCTTCCGTCGACGGTCGAATAAAGCCTAACCGGGTTTGAATGGAGCACCGCAGGGATCACACGTAACGGAGATGGCATCATTGCTATCCAGGCTGGAGCACTGAACGATGACAGTCTTGCCGTTTGAGGTTTTTCTACGACTTGCAAACCCGTGGGGGAGCGCCTAAAACCACCCAAGTCGTCTAAGACCTCGCATTTTGTGGATCGGATTGTGGATCGGAATTGGTTCGACGAACTTGCCTCGTCTTCCCTCCGCTCACGGTGCGTCTTGCTTTTGGAAATGACGACCGGCAACAGCGCGTTAGGACTTGATAAGAACTCCACGAGCCTGCCTTGTCGATACAACTGCCGCCAGTGAAACACCTGATGCGACTTCGCGCCTTTGGCCTGGGCCACACGCGCTACACTCTGACCCCGCTGAAGCGTCAACGCCACAATGCGCCGCTCCTCCGCAATCGTCCGATATACCCGCACCCCGTCTGCCATGGCATCATCGTCAGTGGCCACACCCAGTCGAAGATAGTGGAGAGCTCAGAAAGCTCGCTCCGCAACAAAGAAATCAATCTTCCATTCCAAAAGGGGTCTGAAAGCCCCTCATATAAACCCAACAAAATCAATGGCCGGATCTCTGCATCCGGTCATTCCATAAGGCAAGGGCTGTGACACTGACGGGATTGGTGGATCGACAACTATCGGACGCAGGCTGGGCGCTGATTTTCGGTGCTTTGTCTTTACAGGCAATATCGGGGTTGGGCGTGCGGAGCTGCCTGCGGTCCATTGTGCATTTGGAGCCTGAGAAAGTCTCGTTAATTGTCGGAGGTTTGGGGTGAAGCAAGTCAGCCCAAAGCGGCATTGTTGTGTGTTGAGACGACCTGCAGTGTCTGAGCCTGCGAGCTTCGATCTCGCTCTACACACGAACAGGAATTGCGTTGCACCGACGCGGCCATCTCGCAGCTTATGGCTCAGAGTGCCTGCTTTTTGGCTTGGGCCGTGCCCGTGGAGGGCTGCTCATGTGCGCCAAGTCTGTCTTGACACCTGACCTCACGGACTTTAGGCTACAGAGAGTCGGTCGCGCTGAAGTTTGATGTTCGACTGGCAAAGGATTGTATGGCCCATTTGACCATGCCCGTAACGTGTCTGTGCTGCTGCTGTCTGAGCTGCGCCGCGCGGGCGTGTTCGCTGGGCTAGATTCCCAAACGAGAATCTCGCATCCCAACGACCCACTCGCCATACGGCCGGTGGGTTTTTCCTTTTGGTTCCGATTTTGAATGAAGTCTTGAGAGGGACCAGTGATCGATCGATGTAGGTTGAGAATTGGCGCTGATTTGGATTTGACTCCGGACTTGTCCGGGTAAACACAAAGACTCAAACAGTTCGAAGCCCTGAGGAGGGGCCAGCATGACAAGTTTGTCTCGCAAAATCACTGCCTCGCTTTTCCTGGCTATCGTGACGATCGTTGGCGCCAGCGCTCTGAGCGCGCAGACGCATTTACTGAACGTCTCCTACGATCCGACGCGCGAATTCTATGAGGAGTACAACAAGCTCTTTGCGCAGCACTGGAAGGCGACGACTGGAGAGGATGTAGTGATCAACCAATCGCACGGCGGGTCTGGCAAGCAGGCGAGCGCTGTGATCGATGGCCTTGAGGCGGATGTGGTTACGCTTGCCCTGGCTTACGATATCGATGCCATCGCACAAAACGGCGGATTGCTGGACAAGGATTGGCAAACGAAGCTTCCGTATAACAGCACACCCTACACCTCGACGATTGTTCTGTTGGTGCGCAAGGGGAATCCCCAGCATATTCACGACTGGGACGATCTAATCCGCCCCGGCGTGAAGGTAATTACCCCGAATCCGAAGACTTCGGGAGGGGCTCGCTGGAATTACCTGGCCGCCTGGGGCTATGCGCTGCACAAATCGGGAAATAACGAACAAGGCGCGCGGGATTTTATGAAGAAGCTCTTCAATAATGTGCCGGTGCTCGACTCCGGCGCTCGCGGAGCGACCACAACATTTGTACAGCGGGGTGTGGGCGATGTACTGATTGCCTGGGAGAATGAAGCATTGCTGGCGCTCAAGGAGTTTGGCTCCGACAAGTTTGAGATTGTGATTCCATCCGAAACGATTCTTGCCGAGCCTCCAGTCGCGGTTGTCGACAAAGTAGCCCAGCGGCACGGTACCGAGAAGGTTGCACGCGCTTACCTTGAGTATCTCTATTCGCCGGAAGCACAGGACCTGGAGGCAAGGTACTTCTATCGCCCGCGCCTGAAGCAGGCGGCGGAGAAGTACGCGAGCCAGTTTCCAAAGGTAAATACCTTCACCGTCATGGAGGGATGCGGCGGATGGCAGAAAGCGCAGGCGAAACACTTCAGCGATGGCGGAACCTTTGACCAGATCTATGGGAAATAGGGCCACGACATGGCAATAGTGCAAGGCAATCAAATTCGGAAGCCTGGCCGGCGCTGGAGCTTCGTAACGAAGAGTTCGCCGTTGCCCGGGTTCCGGCTGAGTCTCGGATTCACGATGGTGTACCTGACAGTCATCGTCCTGATCCCGCTGGTGGCGACACTTCTTCATGCGGCGCGAGGAGGCTTCGGCGTCTTTCTGCATACGGTCACGGCACCACGCGTATTGGCATCGTATCGGGTTACGCTTGGCTCGTCGGCCGCGGCGGCGTTGCTCTCGGCGATCTTCGGAATGCTGCTGGCGTGGGTCCTGGCGCGGTACACGTTCCCCGGCAAGCGAATCCTGGACGCCCTGGTCGATCTCCCGTTTGCACTTCCCACCGCGGTTGCGGGAATCTCGCTGACCGCGCTCTATGCGGAGCATGGCTGGATCGGGCGCTATCTTGAGCCGCACGGAATCCACGTGGCATTTACGCCGCTCGGCATCGTGTTGGCCATGTCGTTTGTGGGCTTTCCCTTTGTTGTGCGCAGCGTGCAGCCGGTGCTGGAAGATCTTGACCCGGCAATGGAAGAGGCGGCGGCAAGCCTGGGCGCCAATGCATGGCAGCGCACGACGCGCATCATTCTGCCAGTTGCGTTCCCTGCCCTCTTGACGGGCTCAGCGCTGGCGTTTGCACGCGCCGCCGGGGAATATGGCTCGGTAATCTTCATCGCCGGAAACATGCCGATGAAGACCGAAATTACCGCGCTGTTGATCGTGACCAAGCTGGAGGAGTACGACTACGCGGGCGCAGCTGCGATTGCTGGAGCCATGCTGGCCTTGTCGTTCACCATCATGTTGGTGGTGAATCTGTTGCAGTGGTGGATTCAGCGCAGAGAAGGAAGGCGCGTATGAGCGGACGCAGCAACGTTCCTTCCTCCGCGATCCTTCAGCCGACGGTTCCGCAGCGAATGGGGCGGGTTGCCCTCATTCTTCTGGCATTGCTATTTCTTGGCGGATTCCTGATCCTGCCCGTGGTGGCTGTCTTCGCGCAGGCGCTGTCGCAGGGGTGGAAGCTGTACTTTGAGTCGATTCGCCAGGAAGATGTGCTCTCGGCCCTCCGACTAACTGCCCTGGTTGCCAGCATCGCGGTGCCGCTGAATGTAGTGTTCGGTATTGCCGCGAGCTGGGCCATCACTCGCTTCGATTTTCATGGCAAGAGCCTTCTGATTACGCTGATCGATATTCCTCTGTCGGTTTCACCCGTGGTCGCCGGCATGATGTATGTGGAGGTGTTCGGTTTGCATGGGTGGCTCGGCCCATGGCTCCAGGAGCATAACCTGCACGTCATCTTCGCGGTTCCAGGAATTGTTCTGGCAACGGTCTTTGTCACCTTCCCATTTGTAGCCAGGGAACTGATCCCATTCATGCAGGCGCAGGGCAGCGACGAAGAGACTGCCGCAGTGGTGCTTGGCGCGAATGGGTGGAGCGTCTTCTGGCGGGTCACACTGCCAAACATCAAGTGGGCCTTGCTCTATGGAACAATCCTGGCTGCTTCGCGCTCCATTGGAGAGTTCGGCGCGGTTTCGGTGGTCTCCGGGCACATTCGCGGCCAGACCACCACGCTGCCGCTTGAGGTGGAGATGCTCTACAACGAATACAGCTTCACGGCGGCGTTTGCCGCGGCTTCGCTGCTGACACTGGCCGCCATCGTAACCCTGGTCATCAAGAAGATGATTGAAGTAACCTCCGGAGTTCATCCTGTGCCGGAGGAGGAAGAAGTCGAATCGTGAGCATTCAGATTAAAAACATATCAAAGCAGTTCGGCTCATTTACCGCACTGTCAGACGTCAGCATGACCATCGAAGCAGGGGAGCTGGTGGCACTCCTGGGTCCGTCTGGATCGGGCAAGACAACTCTGCTGCGCATTATTGCGGGCCTGGAGGCGCCAGATGGCGGTTCGATCTTGCTTCATGGCGAACAGGCTACACGGCAGAGCGCATCGAGACGCGGGATCGGCTTCGTCTTTCAGCATTACGCGCTTTTCCGCCACATGACCATCTTTGAGAACGTCGCATTCGGGCTGCGCGTGCAGGCAGCGGCAAACAAGCCGTCCCGCGCGGAGATTCGCGAGCGGGTGCAGGAGTTACTCAAACTGGTGCAGTTGGACTCGTTCGCGAAGATGTATCCCGAACAGCTCTCCGGGGGACAAAGGCAGCGTGTGGCATTGGCGCGTGCGTTGGCCGTCCGGCCCAAGGTGCTGCTCCTCGATGAACCTTTCAGCGCACTGGACGCCAAGGTGCGCAAGGAACTGCGCGACTGGCTGCGCCGCATTCACGATGAGTTGCATGTGACCACTGTGCTGGTGACGCATGACCAGGAAGAAGCACTGGAGGTTGCGGACACGGTGGCAATCCTCGATCACGGCAAGGTGGAACAGATTGGCACTCCGCAAGCCGTATACGACCATCCAGCCTCTCCGTTTGTCTACGACTTTCTGGGAGACGTGAATCTCTTTCACGGGCGTCTTCTGGCAGAGCTTTCGCTCGACAAGCGGGGTAACAACATTGCGGAGCGTGTAGAGAGTGTGATCGGATTTGTGCGACCACATGAGCTGGAGCTTTCGCGCGATCTGCCAGAAGGACAAAAGGCGGTTTTAGCGAGCGTAGTTCGCATTCATGCCGCCGGGCCGCATGTTCGTCTTGAGCTGAGGATTACCGGGAATGGGCGACCGGTGGCCGCGGAGCTTAATCGGCGGCGATATGAGCAACTCGCGCTGACTCCTGGCGAATTTGTTTTTGTGTGGCCGCAATCGATTCGCCTGTTTGACAATGCGGGAGCATCGTCTCTGCTGATTGATCAGGGTGGCGGCATTTGATGACTTTGCGACAAAAGGGATGAATCCGGGCATCAAGAATGAGAGATGGAATCTGTGTTTTCAGCTCGAAATGCTTGTCCCGGCGCAGATAATCCAATTCTACCGGCGTGAACGAGCGCCCCACGAATTCTCTGTCGAACAACGCGGCAAGTCTCAATAGGTGGACCGCCCAGAGTAAAGCGGCTTCCCGGTCATGCATGGAAAGCCGTCTTGAATATACAAAATCACGAGGCTCCGGCCGCTGGGCTTGAACCGGCGACTTTTGGGGTATTGAGACCAACGACTTGAAGATTTTCAATTAGGAGGCCGGTCTTCAGGAGGTATTGGTGTTGCGGCAGCACTTGCTGAAGATTCGCAACACCATCCTCACCCCTTGGTTCAACTGCGGCGTTGGTTAGTGCTTTCCGTTGTCTTTGAAGTTCAGCGCAATGTAGTAGTACTTGTACGAGTGGCTGGTTGTCACG
>PMXB01000004.1 GCA_003165935.1 Acidobacteriaceae bacterium
TTCCCTGGTCTCAAAATCGAGACTTGGGGCACCCGGCGGAAGTGAGCCCGTCCCAGCAATCGCCGAGTCCAGGAGCTACAATGGCAGCACATTTCAAAGAGAAGGAAATGCCTCACAAATGTGCTACTCGAAGATGAGACTTTCGGTCATAGTGCAGTTAGTGATAGCCTCTAGCCTGCTCGCTGGCTGTTCATCAATACAGAAATCCTCTTCATCGGAACAGACTGATATAGGGCCACCACCGGATGTTCACGTTGCGCTCAATGGTTATGGACTGCCAGCCGGGTTCTTTCAACCAGACGCAGATACGAAATGCGGCAGTCAGATCATCGGGTACCGATTTGTGGTTTGGTTGAACGATGACACCGTCGCAGTGGGATTCAACGTCAGCCCCAACTGCCGCCAATCGCCTGGCGCAAAGGTGGACGGATTAGCCCGGACTCTCGTCTTCAATACATCAGGTGTATTGAAGGCAAAACGTGATTTGCCCTATCTCGCCGATGGAAACGGCGAGCTCGTTGCGCAAGGCGAGGCCCGGCCAGGTCCGGGTCGAACACTGCTGTTCCGAATTGAGTCCGTCAATCTCGACGACAAAGGGAGAAATGAATCAAAGTCGGGTGTCCGTCTGCTCGACGCGGACCTGAAGGACGTTGCTGAACTTGATGAATTCCTGGAACAAACAACCCTTGTCAGCAGCGCTCTCGTCTTTCAAAAGGGCGTGGTTCTCACGGGGCCGCGAACGTACTCTGTTTTGGGTGGCGCTCCGCTGGCAGAAATCCAGAAGTGGACACTGGATTGGCCCGTCGGGACCAGGGACACGAAGTTTGGGGAACACGGCTTTGCATTCGTGTCGTGCACCCAAGAACTTCGCCCTGGAGAGTACACCCCGAGCAACGTGATCTACGGCGGGGCCAAGATTCGTTGCGCAATAAACGCACAGGGCGAGGATGCCAGTGTTTGGACTTCTCCGCTCAAAGACGGAGAAAATGCTGCGATTGTCGGACTTCTGGCAGATGGTGCTGTGGTAGGCCAGGCTCGAGACGGGCGAACCGCGGCCGGGCGGCTCGTGATCTGGAGCAAGGGCGGCAATTCCGAAGCAGTTCCCTGGCTCCCCGCACAATTCGACGGAACGGTCGATAGTGCGACACCGGACTTTTCTCGCTACGCATCGTTTGCGACGAATGATGTCCACCCATGCAACCCTCTTGGGAGGATTCTTGGTGCAGCTTGCGATGAAGGTGGCAACGGGCGTCTTTTTGTCTTCGATCGCAGATCGCAAACGCCAATTGTGAATCGGATGTTCCCGAAAAACGGACGGGCGGCTCTGTCTCCGAATGGGCTCCACTACGCATCTTTTGAGTCCAATGAATTTCGCGTCTACTCCCTGCCGGTTTTGAAGTAGCCCACCCGACATTACCCTTGTATTACCTGCCATCTGCCAATAGTGCTGAGCTGGCTTACGCAGCCTCAACGATGCGGTTTTCTCCTCTGCGGTGTCTAAATCAATGAAGGCTCAATCAGCAATGAAAAGCTCCCCACACCTCCTTTCTGTCCTATTTGCGTTGGCCGGCATGGCACCTTCATCATGCATGCTGCACGCACAGGTCCCGCCGATACGCGACTGGAATTCTGTAAAGGTCGAGCTCTCTCGGACGGGGTGTCTCGGGACGTGTCCTGCTTATCGCGTGGAGATTCATGGAGACGGGACCGTGCTATACGATGGCGGCCTCTTTGTCGCCATCACCGGTCATCATCGGTCGTCCGCTCCTCATGAGATCGTCAAGCAACTCCTTGAAGCATTTCAGACGGCACACTACATGACGCTGAGAGATCGGTACACCTGGAATGTCACCGATCTGCCGACGATTAAAGTGCGGCTTTCGGCTGATGGCAAGTCCAAGGAGATCGTTGACTATGGTGGTGAAAGAGCTGGAATGCCGAAGAGTGTATCGGCGCTCGAAGAAGCGATTGACCGACTTTCAGACTCCGCACGTTGGACCAAAGGCGACGGCGCCACCGTCGACGCACTCAAAAGTGAAGGGTTTGACTTCAAGTCGCCAGAAGGATCCAAAATCCTAGTCAGGGTAGCACGATTGGGAAGCGCTGAGGCCGTCCGCGATCTTTTGTCGGCTGGCGTCGTTTCCAGCCGCACTCCCATCGTTACCGAGTTTGGCGACGAAGAAACAGCACTCGGGATCGCATCGACTCGTGGTGATGTTGAAATGCTACGTGCGTTGCTGCACACAAACGCAAAAGATTCGAAGGGGCGGGAGGAGGCCTTGCCGCGTGCTGCCTCGTCTGGAGAACTCGATGCAGTTCGGTTGCTCATTCGGAACGGGGCCAATCCCACAAGTCCTGAAGTTCTGATCGGTGCAGCGAGTTCGAGAATCCCAGACGTTGTCCAGGAGATTCTGAAGTATAGGCCAAATGTGAACGCGCGCGGGACGCAGAATTCGACGGCACTCATTGCGTGCTTCCAGGCTAACCCCTTCGCAAACTCTAGGGTGAATCTTAAGGAGATTGTGCAAATACTCCTTGAGGCTGGCGCAAATCCCACCCTTGCCAACGACAAAGGGGAAACGCCCTTAATGCTGAACGCGCGAGACCTTCAAGTAGCGGAGAGTTTGGTGGCACACGGAGCCCCTGTGAATGCGCAAGCGAAGGACGGGTTTACCCCCCTCCTGAACGCGGAAACAATCGAATTGACGCGCTTCCTGCTTGAGCACGGGGCTGATCCGTTTGCCAAAGATGATAACGGGGAAACGGCACTCGATTGGGCAAGAAAAATGC
>PMXB01000124.1 GCA_003165935.1 Acidobacteriaceae bacterium
ATCGCCTCGCCTGAGTAATCGAACGCCGTGTGGGCCTGCCCCTTTAAGCGCACCCCATAAGCCTTCTCGTCTTCTTTGCCTGTGGTCTTGCCCGCGGCCGGTTCCACGACTTCTTTCGGCTGAACGCGCCACAGGAAGAACGGCTCAATGTTCGAGTGCGGCCCAAGAAAATCATCGAGACGGCCGTAGGCTCCGTAGATATTATTGCCTTCCTGATGCGGGCTCACGCCATATGCTTGCGGCACAACAGCCGAGGCGGCAAAGATGCCCAGGTGTTCGCGTTTTGCGTTCAGGTTCAGCACCGCCGCATCGTACGACCGTGCCTGGTTGCGCCACTCCGAGTTGGCGATGATCGTATTGTTGTAGCTGATGAGCTGCCGCCCCACACGCAGACTAAACCAGTGTTTCTCCGGGTCGCCAACCTCTACATAAGCCAGCTTCAAATCCCAGCGAACCGTGTTCGGCGGCCCGATCGGCGGGTTTTGGAAGCCTGAACGGGCGTCCTGCACCTGCGCCGTAACCCGCAGCCAACTGGATGCATGCAGATCTACCTGGAACCGGAAGCGGTTCAAAATGTATGAGTCATCAGCCTTCGCTTTCAAGTTGTTATTGTCGTACGCCTCATACCGGAAACGCTCTTCGGCCTGCAGGTCGATCCATTTGGGCAGCTTGTCGTCGAGGTAGGTGAACGGCGCAAAGTCGTGAAAGTCGTAAGGCGCCGGGTTGCCGGTAGTTCGAAAAGCCGCGCCGTTCAGGAAGCTCAATGGGTTCGACGACGGCCCAGTGATGTATGCGCCGTTGTACCCGGAGGTTGCGTTATGCGTGGTGATGTCGTCCTGCGCAGCGAGAGGCAGGGTCGCCCCAATGGAAATTAGAGAGAACAGAGCGATCGATAGCGGCAGCCGGCGAAGAGAAGCAGGAATAACAGAGTAAAGAGCTTTTGGCACTTTTGGGTTCTCCTGTTGGATTTTGGGTGCATTGATGTGTTGGGGCCCGAATTCAATGAACTCGAGTTAAATGTGTATGGAAGTCAGCGGTCTGGAGAGCTGAATTGCAACGTCAAAACGCGGGACGGCCAGCGGGCGCTAGCGGCAACAACAACACGCGAATTGGTTCAAAAGGGTCTGCATGGGGGCAATGACTCCGCCTAGAGTAAGCGAGGACGCGGTGAAAGTCAACTCGACCTTGAGCCGACCTTGAGCCGAACTGCATAAATCCGAAGGTGCGAATCGATTCTGTTTGAACCGAACCGCGCCGGTTGCCGCATGCCATCCGTATCTGGCCCATGGTACCTCAAGGACCACAATTCCGATCTATGTCCTGAATAGAGGACTGACACCGGTTCAGGTTACCTGATCGCGCAGCAAGCCAATGCAGGCGAGAGTGGGGCGTGAAAATCCTCCGACTGAACCCTCCAAATCAATGGCCGGACCTAGGCGATTCGGCCATTCCATAAAAGTAAGCGCTTTGATATTGATGGGATAATTCGAACGCCAACTATCGGATGCTGCTTTGACCTTGATCGCGATGCCTTGTCTTGGCAGGCAATATCGGCGTTGGGCGCTCGATGTTCCCTCAGATACCACCAAAGCTACTGGTTCTCAGCAGCTTTGGTGACATCCTTAACAGCCTCAGCGAACGGCTTGGAGCCCGGGGTGCGGTGGATTCGCCCGTTCAGCACATCGTCCCATGTGATGTAAGGGTAGAGATGGTGCGACTGTGCCTGCTCCTCAAATTCGGCCTTCAGCGCAGTCAGTTTCTTCGGGTACTTCGCGGCCAGGTCGATTCGCTCTGTCGGGTCCTCATTCAAGTTGTAGAGCTCCCATGCGTTTTCATCAAAGGACTGTGAGGCGTCCAGGCGTCCTTTGGTGAATCCGGTAGGAAAAGCCAACTCTGCTTTCCAACCGTTGTCATAAATCGATCGGGAGCCAAAGATGTAGTAGTACTGCACCGCGTGACGGGTTGGCGCCTTAGCATCGTCAATGGAGTATGCCAATGAAGTCCCCTCGATCGGATCCTGCTTGATTCCCCTGATCTGTTCGGGCGCCTTGATGCCCACCAGATCGAGTGTCGTAGGAAGCAGGTCAATCACATGACTGTACTGGGTACGAATTCCGCCCTTCTCCTTGATGCCCTTCGGCCAATAGACGATGAGCGGATTGTGGGTACCGCCTTCACTGTTTGCGTCCTGCTTCCAGAACTTGTAGGGCGTGTTTGCAGCCTGGGCCCAGCCGAGCGGGTAATTCCCCTCTGTGGCGGCGGACGTACCGATCTCGCCAATCTTTTTCAGGTTGTAGTCAATGTTGTCCTGCTCGCTTAATGGCTTGCCAAACAATGGACGGTCAATATCCCCATTCAGGGTGCCTTCCTTGCTTGCACCGTTGTCACCGATTGAAATGAACACAAGCGTATTGTCCAATTGGCCAATCTCTTTAAGGTGATTGATCAGACGGCCCACTTCAAAGTCGGTGTATGTCAAATAGCCGGCATACACTTCCATGAATCGCGCATAAAGCTTCTGCTCTTCCGGCGTCAGCTTGTCCCAGGCCTTGATGTCGGGATTGCGATCAGGAAGCACTGCATTCGCAGGGATCACGCCGAGCTCTTTTTGCCGCTCGAAAACCTCTTCACGAAATACATCCCAGCCTTTGTCGAATTTGCCCTTGTATTGATCGCTCCAGTATCTGTCCACCTGGTGCGGAGCATGGGTGGCGCCAGGCGCGTAGTAGAGGAAGAATGGCTTATCCGGCGCGGCCTTCTTCTGGCGATCGATATAGAAGATCGCCTTATCGGTGATCTGATCGCTGAGGTGGCGACCATCGGGACGGACGTGAGACTGGTCTTCCACCAGGTCCGGCTTGTATTGGTCGGTCTGCGAGCCGAGGAATCCGAAGAAGTGGTCAAAGCCCTTTCCGGTTGGCCAGCGATCGAATGGACCTGCATCGGTCGCATCCTCATCTGGCGTCACACCATACTTGCCAACCGCAAATGTGTTGTATCCGTTGTCGCG
>PMXB01000371.1 GCA_003165935.1 Acidobacteriaceae bacterium
CTCGAAATCCGCCGAAGCCACCAGGATGTCTGCGCGTAGCCTAGCCTGGCCTGAGGCACTCGCTTTGGGAGCGAGATTACGGGAGTTCAAATCTCTCCGCGCAGACCAAATGTTGCGCACCTGTGGTGTGAAACGGATGAGCCACCGCGCTACGAACGCGGGTTGAGGTCAAGAACCTCTATGCAGGTTCGAGTCCTGCCGTCCGCACCATTTGTTCAGGCCGAAATAGCTCAGGTTGGAAGAGCGCCTGCCCGGTATACAGGAGGTCAGCGGTTCGAATCCGCTTTTCGGCTCCAGTGTTTGGTCCGTAGAGGAAGAGCTTAGTGCGGAGTAGCTTAGGTGGTTGAAAGCACTCGATCGATAATCGAGAGATCAGGAGTTCGAATCTCCTCTCCGCAACCAATTTGATACCTCGGTCATTCCGCGGAGCTGTTCGAAAACGGACACCCGGATCGCGGGCGGACGGACCGGGAGCGGGAGCCAAGTGCGGAGGGTACGGTCAAGTTATTGCAGGCCGTGGACTTACGTTTGGAGTGCTTTGGAGCACTGCGTGCATCCAGGTAGCGCAATACTCTTATTCCCCAAGAGCAAAGTTCCTATGGGAGGCGGCTATGGCCGGTCTGCTTCGGGATGTTCGCTTTGCGTTGCGGCAACTTCGAAAGAATCCCCGGTTCACGATTACCGCGACTGCGATGCTGGCGGTCGCAATGTGCGCGAACAGCACAGTACTGAGTTGGATTGACGGCACGATGCTGCATCCGATTCCGGGAGAGCACGATCCCAGCAATCTGGTGACAGTGNNTACAACCATGACTGGCTCACGCTGACGGGCGGCGGACAGCCAGAGCGGATTTACATTGCAAATGTCTCGTCGAATTTCTTCAACATGCTGGGCATCAAGCCTCTTTTCGGGCGATTCTTTCTACCGGAAGAGGAGACACGTCCGGACGCCGTTCCCTATGTGGTCCTGAGCTACTCGTTATGGAAGAACCGCTATGCGGCTGACCCGGCGATTGTTGGCAAGGGTATTGAGATTGCCCGGCATCCGGTGACAGTTGTCGGTGTTGCTCCGGAGGGGTTCATTGGAGCCATGCCGGGGATTCGCGAGGATGCATGGCTGACGCTGAATCCGGTTGGAGCAAATAGCTGGCGCATGACGAATCGCGGAGAGCCTTTTCTGAACGTGGTGGGAAGGCTGCGGCCGGGAGTGAACCGGGAGATGGCAACGCAGGATCTGGACACGATCATGCGACGGATGGTGGCGGCTTATCCGAACGAGCACATCGGGGTCAACACCATCACGATTGACCCGATGTGGCGCTCGCCGTTTGGCGCGAACGGCTACATGGCGGAGACGCTTCCGATACTGCTGGCCATTGCCGGTGTGGTGCTGCTGCTGACGTGTGCGAACGTGGCCACGTTGACGCTCGTGCGATTTGTATCGCGCCGCCGCGAGATGGCGATCCGGCTGTCGCTGGGCGCGAACCGTGTGCAGCTGATGAGGCAGATGCTGCTGGAGGGGGCGATTCTTTCACTCTGCGCCGGAGCGGTAGCACTTCTACTCACGTCGTGGACCGCAAAAGCATTCGGATGGTTCATTCCGCCCAATTCTAACCCGATGGCATTGAGCGGAATGGTGGACTATAACGTGGTGCTCGGGATCGTGGGGTTGTCGATATTGGCGGGCGTACTTTGCGGGGCGTTTCCAGCCTGGCGGTCGTCCAATGTGCCTGCGGTTGAGGTGCTCAAGGAAGAAGCGGCGAGCGTCTCCGGAGGCTCTCGCAACCGCCATCTGATCAGTGGCCTGGTAGTGGTCCAGATCGCGCTTTCGCTCGCGCTGCTTGTGAGTTCCGGCCTGTTTCTGCAGACTCTGCACAATATCTCCGACGGAGATCCGGGGTTCGAGCAGGACCACATTCTGACCGCGTCGGTTGGGCTGAATATCGCCGGCTACAGCAACGACGAGGCGGCGGTGATTCGTCGCAAGATTCTGGATCGCGTGTCCGCAATGCCGGGGGTAACGGTTGCATCGCTCACCGACTGGGTTCCGATGAGCTTTACCCGGAAAACGGCCGAAGCCTACCCGACCGAGTATGTGCCGCGGCCCCATGAATCGCTGGAGGTGCGCAGGGCAGATGTTACGCCCCGGTATTTTGAGACTCTTGGCATTCCGATCATCGAGGGTCGCGATTTCACTCAGGATGACAACGAAAAGGCGCCGCGGGTACTGATTTTGGACGAAACGGCCGCACACCGCTTCTGGCCCGGCCAGAATCCGGTAGGCAAGAAGCTCTCGATCTGGGGTCACCCGGTTATTGTTGTTGGCGTGGTGAAGAATTCAAAGCATCAGTTCATGAATGAGCGGCTTGAGTCAACGGTCTACATGAACTTTATTCAGGACTCAGATAACGAGACGATCGTCCAGGTGAGAACGAAGGGCAACCCGATGGATTTGGCGCCATCGGTGGAACGGGCGATCCACGAGATCGACGGAAGGCTGCCGGTATTCGATGTGCGCTCGATGCGTGAGACAACGCAGGTGGCGAGGATTTTTGCAGTCATGCAGAGCACATTTGCGGCGATCTTCGCGGTGATTGCGCTGCTGTTGGCAGCTACCGGCATCTACGGGGTGGTGGCGTACCGCACAAAGTTACGGACGCACGAGATTGGAGTGCGCATGGCTCTGGGTGCTTCGCGCGTGGATGTGCTGCGCCTGGTGCTGCTGCAGGGAATGTGGCTTACCCTGGCGGGACTGGCGCTTGGGCTGGCTGTTGCGTTCGGGCTGACGCGCTTCATCGCTGGACTGTTGTATGGAGTGAGTGCCGACGATCCGATGACGGTGATTGGAGTGATGACGCTGCTGGGAGCAATATCGGTGCTGGCCTGCTATCTTCCGGCGCATCGAGCGATGCATGCCGATCCGGTGGCTTCGATTCGGGAGCTTTGACGCATCCTTCTTCATGAACAAGACGGGTGGTCCTTAAAGCCCGTGCGTTTCGTGTGGGCGGCGAGGGCGGCGGCGCGGTTACACTTGGGAGTTGCCGATAGTGCCAGGGTTCAGGGCTCAGGGGTCAGAAGAGCCGCGAAACGACGATGAAGTCGATTCCAAGGGCTGAAAGGTAGGAAGGGATGAAGCTTAAGGATCAAGTGATGTTTGCGAATCTGGCCATCTTTGGCGGGATGGTGGTGGCTTATTTTCAGGGATTTCCGGTACTCAACATTTTGCTCTGCGGGGGGCTGGCGTTTTTGTTGGTGAGCTGGTTCTTCTTCCACCGGATGCGACAGGCGAAGAGGCAGAAGAGCAGTGAAGAAGTGAAGTAATGACGTAGTGAAAAAGCGAACAGTGGACGGAAACGCAGTGAAAGAGTGAAAAAGTGAAGTGGTGAAGCGGCGGGCGCTGGCTGATTGGGATTGTGACGGCGCGAGAGCGGGCGAGCATGGACGGGGCAGGGGCGGAGCGCATGACGCAAACAGATCAAGACCTGTATTGGATGGAGAGGGCGCTGGAGCTGGCGCGGCGGGGGATTGGCGTGACGAGCCCGAATCCGGCGGTGGGGTGCGTAGTGCTGGATCGCGGTGGACAGGTGGTGGGAGAGGGCTGGCACGAGTACGACCTGCTGGATCATGCCGAGGTGGTGGCGCTGAAGGAAGCGCAGCAGCATGCGGGGGAGCGGGTGAAGGGCGGGACAGTGTATGTGACGCTGGAGCCGTGCAACCACACGGGGCGGACGGGGCCGTGTACACAGGCGCTGATTGGGGCGGGCGTGGCGCGGGTGGTGATGGCGACGTCGGATCCGAATGCCAAGGTGGCAGGACATGGGGCAGAGGCGCTGCGGGCGGCTGGGGTAGCGGTGGAGATGGGCGTGCGCGAGGCGGAGGCGCGGCGATTGAACGAGGGGTTCGCGTGCTGGGTGACAACGAATCGGCCGCTGGTGCTGATGAAGGTTGCGATGACGCTGGATGGAAGGATTGGTCCACCGCCGGGAGTGCAGAAGCCGGGCGAGCCGTATTGGATTACGAACGAGCTTTCTCGGGCGGCAGTGCAGCCCTTGCGGTGGGCGGCAGACGCGGCGGTGACGGGCGTGGATACGGTGCTTGCGGATGGGCCGCTGCTGACGGACCGGAGCGGGATGCGGCGGCGGCGGAAGCTGCAGCGGGTGGTGCTGGACTCGGCGCTGCGCATGCCGCTGGAGTCAAAGATGGTGAAGACGGCGGACGGCGACGTGGTGGTGTTTACGGTTTCGAGCGACAGGGGGAAGATTGGCGAGTTGGAGAAGCAGGGTGTGCGGGTGGAGGTGCTGCCGGCGGAGGCGGGGCGGGTTCCGCTGGGGAAGGTGCTGGATAAGTTGGGGTCGGAAGGGATTTTGACAGTGATTACGGAGACGGGGACGCGGCTGAACACGGCGCTGCTGGCGGGCGGGCTGGTTGACCGGGTGCAGTTGTTTGTTTCGCCGCAGATTATGGGGTCGGATGCGGTTCCGGCGTTCAAGGGGATGGCGCAAGCAATCAGGATGGCTGAAGTTGAGGTGGAGCGGTTCGGGAATGATTTGGGGCTGGGGTCGCTGCTGAGGGACCCGTGGAAGGGCAGCCGCTAGCTGCTAGCTTCTGATGGGCGAGGGAAGAGCGATCAGACTCGGGGATCGTTCGGCGGATCGCCGTAACTGCGGATTTTGTGGAAGACAGCCGCGAAGGCGACTATTGCTGCGATGACGGCGGTGGGAGGCGCAACAACAAGGCCCCACTCGCCCATTTCGCCGCTCAATAATGCAGAACAGAGCCAGGCCGCGCCCACGAATGCGAGAACTGCTGCGAAGACTGAAGCAACACTGGCCATCACTACTGCGACAATGCTCTCGCCGAACGTGGATTTCATGGGTGAATCCATCTTATGCGTTCGCTGCGGCTAAGCTCGGCACTCTGGTCAGGTTGACCGTCTGTTCCCTTTCAGGATGAGCGCTCATTTTGAGGGTGAATGAGGTGCGGGGAGTCGGGTATATTCCCTGAATGAGAGCTGTTGGCTTCCCCCCTTCCTCGGAGAATCTTCAGGGCAAATTGCGTGTGTATTGTGGTGCGGTCACAAGGGCGTGGCCGGGGATGGTTGGTGGTCGGATGCCGACTTCCAAATCTGCGATCACTTCGAAGTTCGCCTTCACCTCTGGCATCGGGCTCGCTTCCGCGTTCGTGCTGGCTACGGGGATTGGGTGTTGTACGGCGGGGGCGCAGGGGATGGCAGGGATGCCGGGGATGGCGGATATGGCGCCGGTGATTGCGCCGGAGCAGTTGCCAGCGCCGGTGAAGATGACGGGGATTGGAAACAGCCACATCACGATCAAGGCGAGCGCGGAGGCGCAGGCGTGGTTTGACCAGGGGCTGAGCCTGCTGCACGACTTCTGGGATTACGAGAGCGCGAAGGCGTTTGAGCAGGCGATACGGGTTGATCCGAAGTGCGCCATGTGCTGGTGGGGGCTGGCAGAGGCGGAGGGGATGCGCGGCGACGAGGGGAATGCCGTGTATGGGAAGAAGGCGCTGGCCGAAGCGATGAAGCTGAAGGATCACGCGAGCGCGACAGACAAGCTTTACATTGAGGCGGCGGATGCGGAGTCGCGGGCGAAGGAAGGCGACCGGAGCGAGCAGGTTGCGATACTGCGCAAGCTGGTGAAGAAGTCGCCGCAGGATACGCAGGCGAAGATCTTTCTGGCTGGCGCGGTGGGCGATGGGTTCGACGACAAGGGCGAGCCGAAGGATGGGCAGAAGGATCGGATCGCGATCCTGGAGGGAGTGTTGAAGGATGCGCCGAATGACTCGGCGGCAAACCACTACTGGATACATGCAGAGGAGCCGGGGAATCACCCAGAACTGGCGCTGAAGAGCGCGGCGTTGCTGGCGAGCCTGGCGCCGGACTCGGGACACATGGTGCACATGCCGGGGCACATCTTCTATCGGACGGGGAATTACGGCGAGGCGGAGAAGTGGTTTGAGGCGTCGATGGCGGTGGATGAGAAGTACCTGGCGGACTCGCATGTCTCGCCGGACGATGACTGGAACTTCGTGCACAACCTGATGTACGCGATCGCGAACCTGATGGAGCAGGGGAAGCTGAAGGAGGCTAGCGCGTTGAGCGATCATCTGTCGGCGGCGCGGGGACGGCTTTCGGCGACGCTGTACATCTGGAGTGCGCGTGACCAGATGGCGCGGATTGGGCAACGGCTGCCGGTGGCGCTGAGGGTGGGGGATTGGGACGCGGTGCTGGCGATGCTGGGGCAGGCGAATTTGGGTGAGGGCGAGAAGACGGAGAATTTGCGGTGGCTGGCGGCTGAACTGGGCGAGTATGCGAAGGGGATGAAGGGGCTGGAAGCGGGCGATGCAAAGGAGGCGCAGGAGGCGTCGGACCGGATGGATGCGGGGTTGTGGCGTGTGGATCGCGACAGCGCGGCGAAAAAGGACGAAAAGAAAGGCGACGCGGCGAAGGATGATGCGGCNNGGAAGGCAAGCTGGACGAGGGCAAGAAGATGTATGCGAAGGCGGCGATGGAGGAGAAGAAGCTGGGATATCACGAGCCGCCGTTTTATATTCGGCCGGTGGGCGAGAACGAGGCCGCGGTGCTGATTCGGGTGAAGGACTATGCAGGGGCGAAGGAGGCGTACGAGGCGGCGCTGAAGGAGAGGCCGAACTCGGGGTTTGGGCTGTATGGGCTGGCGCGCGTGGCGGAGCTAAGAGGGGATGCGGCGGCGGCGCGGGAGGGGTACAGTCGTTTCCTGAAGGCATGGTCGGCGGCAGACGAGACGCTGCCGGAGGTGGTGCATGCCAGGGCGGTGACGAAGGGTGAGGTTGCACAGGGGCAGTGAAGACAGCAGTGATTGGTTGTTAGTGGTTAGGGAATAGGGAACAGGGAACAGGGAACAGGGAACAGAAAAGCGGTGATTGAGTGAAGTTGTGAGGAAGTCAACTAGTGAAAGTCTGATTCGAAGAGAAGGAGGCCGGCTATGAGCGGAGTACGAGTATTGGTGGGGACGAAGAAGGGTGCGTTTGTGTTTGAGTCGGATGCGAAGCGAGCAGCATGGGACGTGAAGGGCCCGTTCTTTGCGGGATGGGAGATCTATCACGTGAAGGGATCGCCGGTGAATCCGGACCGGATTTATGCGTCGCAGTCTAGTGGGTGGTCAGGACAGGTGATGCAGCGGTCGGATGACGGCGGAAAGACGTGGTCGGTAGTAGGGAACAAGTTTGCGTATGACGGTGTGCCGGGAACGCACCAATGGTACGACGGGACCCCGCATCCGTGGGAGTTCAAAAGGGTGTGGCACCTGGAGCCTTCGCTGACGGAAGCGGAGACGGTGTTTGCGGGCGTGGAGGACGCGGCGCTGTTCAAGTCGATGGATGGAGGTACGAGTTGGGTGGAACTCTCAGGGTTGCGCGGGGAGGGGAATGGGACAGACACGCTGGCGCCGAAGTGGCAGCCGGGTGCTGGCGGGATGTGCCTGCACACGATCATCATCGATCCTACGAATGCGGATCGGATGTACATCGCGATTTCGGCGGCTGGGGCGTTCAGGACGGATGACGGGGGCAAGAACTGGAAGCCGATCAACAAGGGTCTGGTTTCAGACTTCATGCCGGATCCGACGGGCGAGGTGGGCCACTGCGTGCATCATGTGGCGATACATCCGTCGAGGCCGGAGACGCTTTTCATGCAGAAGCATTGGCACATTATGCGTAGCGACAATGCCGGCGACGAGTGGAAGAAGGTGAGCGGGAACCTGCCGACGGATTTCGGATTTGTGATTGACGTGCATGCACATGAGCCGGAGACGATCTTTGTTGCGCCGATCAAGAGCGATGCGGAGCATTTCCCGTTGGATGGGAAGCTGAGGGTTTATCGGAGCAAGACGGGCGGCAACGAGTGGGAGGAGATGAGCAAAGGGCTGCCGGACAGGAATTGCTATGTGAACGTGCTGCGCGATGCGATGGCGGTGGACAAGCTGGACGAGTGCGGCGTGTATTTTGGGACGACGGGCGGACAGGTGTACGCGTCCGCGGATGGTGGCGAGAGCTGGAACGCGATTGTGCACGATCTGCCGGCGGTGCTGAGCGTTGAGGTGCAGACGTTGTGAGAGCAGTGGTTAGTGGTTAGTGATTAGGGACCGAGGGATCGGGACAAGGGACTGAGGGACGAGAGTCCAGAGATCAGAGGTCAGAGATCGAGACGCAGGGGACAGCGACGAGAGAGGTGCGGGTGGTGCTGCCGTATCATCTGCGGGTGCTTGCGGGGCTGAGCACGGGGGCGGGAAGCGAGGTTGCTCTTGAAGTGGCTGCGCCGGTGACGATTGCGCGGGTGCTGGATGCGCTGGAGG
>PMXB01000241.1:0-11061 GCA_003165935.1 Acidobacteriaceae bacterium
TCTCCCTCTTCCCTGTTCTTTTCCAATCTCTGCACCCCAGCCGCCCCCCGGCGAATCTAACCCCCATGCGCCGGGTTTTTGACTCCGCCGGCCTGTTCATCGTTGCCTCATCCCGGGGCCCGCCCCTTCGGCAACCCCTCGCAACAAAAGACTTAGCTGCCCTCATAGTCCCATTTCATAACCGAGGAGATCCCTTTTGTCCGCTGCTTCACAAGCATTGCCGGCCCCCGCCGCGGTCACGGTCAACAACCCCAACGTTGACGCCCACGCCAACTGGAAGCCCCGCGTCAACCCCTGGCTCATCGCCATGACCGTCGCCCTCGCCGCCTTCATGGAGGTGCTCGACACTTCCATCGCCAACGTCGCCCTGCCCCACATCGCGGGCTCCCTCGGTGCCTCCACCAACGAGGGCACCTGGGTCCTCACCAGCTATCTGGTGGCCAACGCCATCGTCCTCCCACTCGGCGGCTGGATCTCCACCGTCATGGGCCGCAAAAACTTCTTCCTGCTCTGCATTGTCATCTTCACTGTCTCCAGCTTCCTCTGCGGAGCGGCCCCCTCGCTGCCCATCCTGCTCATCTGCCGTTGCATGCAGGGATTCGGCGGCGGCGGAATGCAGCCAATGGCCCAGGCCATCATGGCCGACTCCTTTGAACCCCAGAAACGCGGCCAGGCCTTTGCCCTCTACGGCCTCGTCGCCGTCCTCGCACCCTCCATCGGACCCACCCTCGGCGGCTTCATCACCGACAACTACTCCTGGCGCTGGATCTTCTTCATCAATATCCCCGTCGGCATCCTTGCCTTCATGCTCGTCACACGCCTCGTCGACGATCCGCCGTGGATCAAGGCCGACTTCTCCCGCGTACGCAATCTCGACTATCTCGGACTCGCCTTCCTGACCCTCGCAATGGGCGGCCTCCAGATCATGCTCGACAAAGGCGAAGAGAACGACTGGTTCTCCTCGCCCTTCATCGTCTTATTCGGCTGCATTTTCGTCTTCAGCATGATCGGCCTCATCTTCTGGGAGTGGAACCACAAGGCCCCCCTCATCAACCTCAAACTCTTCCGCTATAAAAACTTTGCCATCTGCTGCCTTCTCATGGCCCTCGTCGGCGGTGTGCTCAACGCCTCCACCGTCCTCCAGCCCCAGTTCATGCAGCAGCTCCTCGGATGGACAGCCACCACCGCAGGCCTCGCCCTCACCGGAGGCGGATTCACCCTGGTCATCGTCATGCCGCTCGCCGGATTCCTCACCGGCAAGATCGCCGCACGCTGGCTCACCGTCGTCGGCTTCACCCTCTTTGTCTTCACCTACTACATCGCCGCACACGTCACCACCCTCACCATGACCTTCGGCCAGTCTTCCTGGCTGCGCGTTCTCCAGATGGTGCCGCTCCCCTTCTGCTTCATCTCCATCACCAATGCGGCATATGTGGGCATGCCCAGGGAAGAGAGNNAACCAGCTCAACCGCCAGGCCTACACCCAGGGCTACCAGGACGTCTACATGGAGCTCTCCTGGATGTCCGTCGGCCTCATCTTCTGCGCCTTCCTCCTCAGCGCCAACAAACCCGGCGAAGGCGGCGGTGGGGGGATGCACTAGAAGATCGTCCAAAGGCCTCTCTGGACACCGTAGAAAGGATCTTTCTTACTACCTGAACCCCCAACTCACCGCGAGTTCGCATGGACTTCCATCGATCTCGGCTGGGTGGTGCCGCTCCTCCCGCATGAAAGTCATGATAGTGTCTGCGTCATTTTTGTTTACCACGAGAATGAGTTCGACTTCTCTATACCTTCCGTGGCGATCGAGGACTTCCCACAGCGAAAATGCTCGCCCGGGCCCGGAGTTCCCGACATTCGCCCATGCGTGGCTAAACGTGAGATCGGGCATTCGGACTTCGAAGTCATGAAAGGGGCGAAGAGTCATGCCTGGCTCGGCCGGGCCGACCAGGGCGTCCAGCTTTGCCAAAGCCACCGGTCCTGCGGCCTCGATGGAAATATTGGCCGCGAGCAGTTCTCGCTCCCCGGCTTTAATACTCAGATGCCTTGGAACCACCTTGCCGGAAAAGAGGACGGCGCTCGTCCACTCAGTAACTAACCCGCGAAAGTTCCTGATCACGAGCATCCCTTGCGGCAGGAAATAGAAGGCGTCTGTCAGATCCCCTCTTTCGCTCCCGACAGTTTTGCTCACGCGCACCAAGGACAGGTTTGCATTCGACACCTGATCGACCTTCCACCCTGATGCGCCCTCATGGCGAAACTCCTCCGAAAAGAAATTGCGGGGAATCGGAACCAGAAGGGCGTCCAGAAGCATAAGAACCCGGCTTGGCTCGTAGTCTGAGGAAGCCTGCATTCTGCGGACACCTTCTGATTCCTCTTCGACCGCGTGATAGCTGGACAGCGTCACCTCTCGCCGCCACTTATGTGGCGAGAGCCATGTTTCCTCGTACGCGCCGTCCCCAGCGACAATCTCAGACTTCTCCTTTGGACCGAGGAACTCCATTCCAGGAAAGGCGTGGAAGACGACCTTCATGTGGAACGGTGCGGAACCTTGCATGCGCAGTTCCAATCGCTCGCCGGCGCGCTGAAACCATTCCGTGGCTGTCGTGAGGCCCGGGGCTGCCGTCTGGACAGTCGTCTGCAGACCCGCCAATGGGGGCAAACAGGCAAGAAAAAAGCAAAGGCAAAGCAGGAAAAGGGGCCTCATGGGATTCACTGAATAACTCTGCTTTGCGGCGGACTTACATAATTGAGCGGGACTTCCAACGTCCCGATTCTGCGAGACGTCTCGTCATAGACACCGGTGCGCACCCAGAACTGGCCTCTGGGCGCCTCAATTTCAGCATCCAGTTGCACGCCCGTCTGCAGGTCAGCGGCCCATGCGTCGGGCTGGATGGCTAGATCGACCTTGTAATCTTTCCGGTTCGCAACTTGGCTGTACTTGTCGTAGACGATCAGAGACACGATCAAAGTCCCCTTGCGAAGGCCATCCTCGTCCAATTTCAAACCCAGGTCGTCGGTACCGATGGCAAAATCGACGGAATAACGGTTCAGGCCGCTCCCCTTATCGTGCTTCTCCTTCGCACGCATCCTTGGCTCTTGCGGCAGGGGCTGAATCAAGACCTTGTAAAGTATGTCCTCCGCTTGCGGCATCCCGAGATACATAACCGGCTTTATGGGATCAACGAGCGACGGCTTCTTGGATAGGTCTTCTTGCAGAGGCTGGACAGCACCAGGAAGATAGGCCTCGTCGGCAAAATAGCCTCGGCGATACGACAGCGTGTAGTCGCCCGCGACCTTTAACTCGATGGGCCGGTAAGAGCCGTCCATCTTCGAGTTAGTTGGAACGTAAGATAGTGTGTAAAAATCTTCGCTCGACGAGACGATCCTGTCGATCGCGTCGGCCAGGCCATTGGTGCTCTTGAAGGCAACGCCGCCTGTCTCCTCGGCAAGTTTGTCCTCTGTCTCGTAATCGCGGTTGCGGCTGAAGCTTTCGCTTAAGAGAGATGCGGTTTGTGCGCCGCCCACACCAACCAAATCTGCAGGTGAGGAGATCGACGCATTCAGTGTGTTCTGAGCGCTGTAAAACTGTTCTGTCCGCACCCCATGCGCGTCCACGGGATAGACGGCGACGCGCGCAGCCGTGAGCAGATCAACGGTCTTTTTCAAAGTGTCCTCGAATCGCGCGTCTGTAGAGGTGTCGATGCCTGCAAATTTTGCTGAAGAAATCCCAAAATAGTTCAGCGGAAAAGAACCCGAAAGCCAAATTAGGTTCTTCCGGCCCGGGAATCGGCCCAGCAGAGCAGCAATATCCTGAAGGCCTGCCAAGGTTCGGTATTCGCGATCTGCTACCTGCGAATAGTCGCTCACGCTCATGAAGTTTTGCAGCGCGTCAGTCATTCCCGCAGATGCGGAACTACCGCCTCCACCCACTGGCTGAGACATCATCCCAATCAGGTTAGCTTGGGTGTTACTCTGCGCCTGCGATTGCAGAGATGCCGAGACTTCCGGCCCGCCTGCCTTTCCAAACCCCATCGCCGCAGCCAACAGCGCCGGATCGTCCGAAAACCCCTCAACTAAACTCAAGCGCATCGAAAGTGTGAAGATCGCCAGCCGCGACCCCGGTTTCACGGCTTTGAGGTAGTCAACGGCTGCCTTGCGCGCAACCATTTGATCCGCTAATTGTGTATTGAGAGCATCGAGGAGCAGCACATTTACGGCGGGCGGGGTAGCGAATGGAGAGTAGTTGCTGAAGACGTTTGTAGGAAGTTCGGGAAATTCCAGCCTTCTCCTGTCCTCCGCGCGCCCATTGTGGTTATGTTCTTGAAAGAATGAAACAACCTGCGGGACCCCGCGCTCAATCAGCGTGAAGTCCCCCTGCTTGAGGCCCGTGACAGGCACTCCCTTGTGATCGGTAACGATTACATCCAACAGAACTGCGCGGCTGTTTATGCGGAGTGTTGCTCTCGAATCAGACGCAGTATCCTGAGCAGCGAGCGGAAATGCGACCCACAGCAATCCGACGACCAGAAATAACTTCGGGAGCTTCACCTCAGAATCTCCTTCGGAGCAACGAAAGTGCTGCCGACTTTTCGTTGGTCGCTTCAGAGCATGAGTCCATCATCAGCCATCCGCCGGTAGCATGCGATAACCTTACCGCACCCGGGTTCCAGGGCACGAAGAACCCGGACGCCGTGTAGAGCAAGAGCTTGTCCGCCTCTATCCGGGATAAGGATAACAATAGTTCTCAGCGCACCATATTGCGCCGGCATTCATCTCCTCAGCGCACCCTTGACCGCAGCTGTTTGGCGCACCATCGAAGCAGTCAGACGTCGTGATCTCGGTTCCGTCGGTCCATGCGATAACCTCAGTGAAGCACCAATCGACACTACCGGCCTCATTACAACTTTCCGTACACTGTCCCATTGTTTGCTCGTACCCGCTCATACACTGCCCGTATCCGCTGGTGCAGTAGATCTGAGGCGAGCCAGCCTCGGCCGTTTCCGTATACTTCAGCACAAAAACAAAGACCACGACAACCAGTAGGAGCCGTGACCAAATCCTGAACTGTTTCATCCATTGCCTCCCCTTCGCAATTGAGCGCAGAGCGTTATGTGTTTATGATTTTGGTGCTACGAGAGATAGCACCTCCTGCTCACCCTTTACATCCAGTTTCCCTAACCATGCGTGTTCGATTGCCCCATTCTTGCCCACAAGAAGCAACGTCGGCGTACCGCGAGCGCCTACCTTATCCGGGCTTGCGCTGACGATCTGACTCGTCTCGACTCCCGCGCTCTGCAAGAACGCCTGCGCTTCTGTCTGGGACTGCGGCAGGACCGCTATAACACCCAGCTTTCCGCGTGCCGCCTCCGTAAGCTGCTTATAGAAAGGCAGGCTGTCTTTGCAAAAATGGCATGACGTGGAAACTACGAGCAGAAGGGAGCTTCGATCCTTGGGGAATTGGACACCGGGAAGGCTGACTGTTTTCCCCACAAGACTTTGCATTGGCGGTGCGGGAGCCGGACGCCTACCAAAGTCTCCTCGTAGAATCACGCCAAGCAAGACAACAACTGCCACAATCACTGCGACGTTGGCGAATCTTTCAAGATACTTCATCCCACCTCCGGACATTCAGCCGATCCCTCGTCCCTGGCTAACGGGTCTTGATCAGAATGCCTGCCTAACTACTTTTTTAAGCCCCCGCTGTGTATTCCAGCAACAAAGGATATGTAAAGACCGAAAGGATGTAACTTAACACCCGCAAAACTACCCCCCCCCGGGACTTGTCAAGGGGTTTCTTGCGAGTAACTTTTTAGCGTGAGAAGTAACCAACATTAGCTATCAAATAAGCAATAAACAATAGTCATTAGATAATCAATAAAACTTGCGCTGATTCCATGGACCCATTGAGACCGGCCCCAATGGCCAAGTGAGACTTTAAGGAACCACGTACCCTCGTACTCCGCTCCGCCCCCGAAAAAACGTCCCAGGGGATGGTCGGTGTGCGAGGAATTCCGCCTTCTCGCGTTTCTTTTAGCGCTTAACTCCCAGCGCCGCCAGGCTCTCTTCCCGCGTCGCATCCATCCCGAAAAGCTCATCGGTCTTCGTCAGTTTCAGCACCGACGCAATCCGCGACGCAACCCCGCACAGCCGCAGCGTTCCGCCCTTTTCGTTCAGCGTGCCGTAGGTGAACACCACCATCCCCAGCCCGGCGCTATCGATGTAGTCCAGGCCTGTCAAGTCAAACACCAGCTTCGTCGCGCCTTCCGCAATGGCCGCGTGCACCTGCGAGTCCGCGAGTTTCAGGTTCAATCCCAAAGTCAGTTGTCCCGTCATGCTGACGACAGCTACCCCATCCGGCAACTTTTCAATTTCTAAGTTCAGTGGCATTGCGACATTGTACCCCACGGCCTCTCGCGATCAAATGAAAGATTTACCGGCGCCGTGTCCGCCCGCGAACCGCATCGGTGCACCGATTCCCCTCAGGGCGCGAAGCGCGCCCGAAGTCTGCAACGCCCAAGAGTTCACTGCGTCCGCCGCCCCCAATGCCCTTAGGCGCGAAGCGCCACCGCTGCATGCACCGCCGCTTCCATGAACAATCGCCAGTGCGCGAAGCGCCGCTGCTGCATGCAATGCCCCAAAATCGAAAACGCCAGAGGCTTGCGCCCCTGGCGTTTTCCGGATGCCTTTGTAGTTCATCGAAACGTGCATTGACCCGTTCAGCCTTTGCGGCAGTTGCCGGGTTGCCCCGTCTCCTGCCTCTTCCAGTTTGGCTTCCTTCTGCGTCGTCCGGGTTGCCCCGTTCCCGCAGAATTCGTCCGCACCGGCGACGAAGTTTCGAGTTGCCCCGATACTTCAGTCCATAGACCGTGCCAGCGATGGTGCCTCGGGTTTCCCCGCCGCTACCTTCTTCCGCGCTCCTGGCCTTGAATCCCCGGGTTGCCCCGATTTTTCGCGCTTCCAGGTGCGTAGATGACGTTTCCCGGGCAACCCCGTTCCGCGTCTTCTGGCTATACCGGCGATCGAGTTGCGGGCAGACCCGCCGCTCCAATCCTTCAGCGCTACCTGCTTCGCCTTGCCGAGTGTCCCCGGCTCTGCTTGGCCTGTCGCGCCGATGATGTGTCCCCGAGCATCCTCGGGCACCGCATCCTCCGGTGTTAGCCGGCGATCGAGTTGCGAGCTTCCCCGCCTCTCGTCTCCTTCAGCGTCTCCGGCTGCCCAGCTCCGGGTGTCCCCGAAACTCAGCGCCACCGGCGCCGCCTCTGATGTCTCCCCGAGCATCCCCGGGTACTACATCTTCCGGCTGTGCCGATGGGGATCGTACGGGTCGCCCCGCACTTTCTTGTCCATCGGCGATGCCGATTGGTGGATCTCCGGGTTCCCCCGGATTTCACGCCTTCCGGCCGTTCCGTATCCGCTTCCTCGGGTTGCCCCGGCTCTGCGGCTACGGCTGGGTCGATGATGTCTCCCCAACCTCGCTCGAACCTTGCATCCTCGGGCTATCCTGCGAGTGAATCCCCGGGTGTCCCCGGTTCATGCGCCCACTGGCTGTGCCGCGGATGAATCTTCAAGCTCAATCGGGTCGTGCAATCCCTGCCTGACCCTTCGATGCAATCTCAATCTCTCCCGTTCCCTCGCCTGCGGCAAGCCGCCTGTGATTTCCCGGTTTTGTTTGCTACCGCATCTCCGAGCCCTGCCTGAACTGCAATCCAAATCCCTACAGGGTCATCAACTGAAACGAAGAGTAGGCCCGTTCAATCTGTGCATGCAAGTGCAAAACTTCACTTAAATTGTGGATTTCACCATGAATGGTGCATTAAAAAGCGCGTTGCACACACCTTGCAGCAATCTGATCAATTAAATACACTTCAAACCCCTAAACCATTGACGAAAATCACCAACGATCCCACCTCAACTGCCTCACAATCAGTGCAAACAGCGTAAGATCATCCACACCGGGCGCGTCCAGGGCAATGAATCCAGTTTCAATCCTCTATAGGTATTGTGAATCGCCCGGAGCTGCACGGGATATTGGATCGGAAATCAGGATCCGACCTCTGAAGACCCATCTCATCCCGCTTGCCATCCATCAGTCGCCCATGGGCTGCCAAAGCTCCACGCGATTTCCTTCCGGGTCGGTCAGCCAGCCAAACTTCCCAAAATCGTAGATCTCGCGTTTCGGATCGACAGCCACACCCTCGGCTATCAATCGATCCAGCAACCCATCCAGATCATCCACCTGGAGATTGATCATCGCCTTCTGTGCCGCCGGAAAGTATTCATTGTCCTGTTTGAAAAGCGCGAAGACGACCTGTGGGTGCTTCGTCGGTGCAGGATACCCAAACGCGCCCCCATCCTTCACCAGGCCGAGATGCTCCTCGTACCACTTGTACAGTGCCTTCGGATCATTCGCCCGCAAAAACACTCCGCCAAAACCAGTGATCGAAGCCATGCAACCTCCTGTCGAGAACTTCAGTCCAGTGCCTACGCCCGCAGAATAGCAGCGCCAGCATCATCGTAACGCTGCTCAACGCCGGGCGAGGGTGCCGGGTGCCCCATCCTAAACGCGCTCTTTGCGTTTAGGGTGGGAGCAGACACCTCCACAACCTTCATCATCCGGGGTTGCGCCCTACGAATTCGTAATCGGATAGCTCGGATTGAACGGGAAGATCACCTCAGCCTCCGACGCCACAGCCCTGCCGTCCACCGTCGCCGGATGAAACCGCCACGTCTTCACAATATCCAGCACCATCCCGTCCAGCTTGTTCCCCATCCCCCGCACCAGCTTCTCGCTCACCACCTGGCCCAGCGCATCCACATCCACCGCCACCACAATCTTCTGTTCCGAGCCCGGCAGCAGCGATCGGTCCGTCACCGCCGGCCGTGGTGAGAACACCGGAAACGCCGGCCGTGAATCCTCCGCCGCATCTCCATTCCGCGTAAACGCCGCACCCGATCCATCGCCCTTCGTCGGATTCTTCGGCTTCCCACCCCCGGCCAGCTTCGGCAACGCCTTCTCAACCGGCAGAATCGTCTTCTTGCTCGACTCCGCCGTCGCCTCAGGATGCTTCGTGTGCGCTCCAAAATCCGCCACAGGCATCGGAACCGTCACCGCATGAGGCCCGCCCGCAACCTCCAGCTTCGCCAGCACCTCAAGCGTGGGAGGCTCACTAACTCGACTGCCCACCGCCGTCCCCACCATCACCACCAGCGCCAGCACGGCTCCGTGTGTCGCCACCGACAGCAGTGCCGCCGTAACAGGCCGCTTCTCCATAGAGGTTGGACTCCGCTTTGTTGGATTCGGTTCGATTGGGGAATGGATGGCGACCTCTCCTTGATGGAGCACCGTCCGATTGCTCGATTGTCGCATATGCGTCTCAAAGGGAGCGAAGCATAGAAATTGGTCTAGGCAGAAAATAACTGGATTAAAATTGTGCGACTCTTCAAAAAACGCAGTATTAGGTACCATGGGCGATTGCCCTTGGAGAAAAAATGACCCAAATTGATGAATTAGCCAAGCTCTTACTTGACACAAAGCCCGAACACCCGAAGTCGCACACCTTACAGACGCCGAAAAAGCCCGACGAGAAGGAGAAGCTCAAGGCGGTAAAGCAGCGCAAGGCTGCGCGGCAAGCCAAAGAAAAATGACAGAAATCCGCTTCCCAAATGTGCTCCAGAACTGAGTTTCTAGGGCTAGGGCGCGAAATCGGAAACCCCTGCTCGCATGAGTGATGAGTTTTCCAGTTGTGCAGATTTGGGCCGGGTTTTCCACCGCTGCCCACAACTAAGGTTGTGCCTACAATAAGTGCATACCTTTCGGTGCAAACCGAAAAGGAAGGCGCCAGAGACTCGAGATCCCTGGCGCTCCAGCGATGGCCCCGTAGCTCAATGGATAGAGCGCCTGGTTCGCAACCGGTCCGATGAAGGTCCAAGTCCTTCCGGGGCTACCAACTTGGAAAATATTAAGAAGTCTAGCGCTGTGCACGCAAGTGCAAAAAGGGCAGAAACTCTTTTCCCTACCCCTTCCCGAACATCCCCTTAATTCCCCGCAACGCCTGCCGCGTCCGCTCCTCATTCTCAATCAGCGCAAACCGCACGTGCCCGTCGCCATACTCGCCAAAACCCACCCCCGGCGAAACCGCCACCTTTGCCTCGTTCAGCAGCAGCTTTGAAAACTCCAGCGACCCCAGCGCCTTGTAGCGCTCAGGAATCTCAGCCCACACAAACATCGTTGCCTTCGGGCTCGGCACATGCCAGCCAATCTTGTTCAACCCCTCAATCAGCACGTCCCGCCGTTTGCGATAGTTCTCGCAAATCTCCTTCACGCAATCCTGCGGACCCTCAAGCGCCGCAATCGACGCCACCTGGATCGGCGTAAACGTCCCGTAGTCGAAGTAGCTCTTCAGCCGCGCCAGCGCATTCACCAGCTTCTGGTTGCCCACCATGAAACCCACGCGCCATCCCGGCATGTTGTAGCTCTTGCTCAGCGTAAAGAACTCCACCGCCACATCCTTCGCGCCCGGAACCTCCAGCACGCTCGGCGGCTTATACCCGTCAAACGCAAGATCGGCATACGCCAGATCCTGGATCAGGTAGAACCCGTACTCCTTCGCCATCTCCACCAGCCGCGCCAAAAACGGCAGCTCCACGCACTGGGTCGTCGGATTCGATGGAAAGTTCACGATCAGCGCCTTCGGCCGCGGCACCATCCGCGGAATCAACTGCTCCAACTGTTGAAGAAATTGGTCCCCGTCGTGCACCGGCACGCTCACCACGTGCGCACCCGCAATCACCGGCCCGTAAATATGAATCGGATAGCTAGGGTTCGGCACCACCACCGTGTCGTTCGAGTCCAGAATCGCCAGGCAAAGATGCGCGATCCCCTCCTTCGACCCGATCGTCACAATAGCCTCGGTCTCCGGGTCCAGGTCCACGTCGTACCGCGTCTTGTACCAGGTGCACACCGCCTTCCGCAGCCGTGGTATCCCCTTCGACACCGAGTACCGATGCGTCACCGGCTTCTGCGCCGCCTCCACCAGCTTGTCCACAATGTGCTTCGGTGT
>PMXB01000241.1:11067-11283 GCA_003165935.1 Acidobacteriaceae bacterium
CAGCCGGCCAACTTCCAACGGCATTGAGCTCAGCGCTCACGCATTGCCGAAAACCGTAGCGCCGGTCTCCTGACCGGCTGTCCTGCCGGCGTCCTCGCCGGCAGGTGTTTTGAAAGGGCACGACTTCAGTCGTGCCGATGACAGCTTTGTATCAGGGCACGACTTCAGTAGTGCCGATAACGCCAACAAAATAACCGGGCTTCAGCCCCTGAAGCT
>PMXB01000233.1 GCA_003165935.1 Acidobacteriaceae bacterium
AGTCGGGCGGCAACAAGGCGCTGAGTTTTGGCAAGAGCCGGGCGCGGCTGCTGAGCATGCAGCAGAAGAAGGTGACGTTCAAGGACGTTGCCGGCGTGGATGAAGCCAAGGAGGAGCTGAAGGAGATCATCGAGTATCTGAGGGAGCCGCAGAAGTTCCAGAAGCTGGGCGGGCGAATTCCCAAGGGCGTGTTGCTGGTGGGACCTCCGGGAACGGGCAAGACGCTGCTGGCNNTGCATCATCTTCATCGACGAAATCGATGCTGTGGGCCGTCATCGCGGCGCAGGTCTGGGCGGCGGACACGACGAGCGCGAACAGACGCTGAACCAACTGCTGGTGGAGATGGATGGATTCGAGTCAAACGACGGCGTGATTCTGGTGGCGGCGACGAACCGGCCCGACGTGCTCGATCCTGCGCTGCTGCGGCCGGGACGCTTTGACCGCCGCGTGGTGGTGGGTCTGCCGGATGTGCGCGGGCGCGAAGAAATTCTTCGCGTACATGTGAAGAAGGTTCCAGTTTCCGACGACACCAACCTGAACGTGCTGGCGCGCGGGACACCAGGATTCAGCGGCGCCGACCTGGCCAACATGGTGAATGAGGCGGCGCTGAGCGCGGCGCGCATGAACCGCAAGCAGGTGACGATGTACGACTTCGAACTGGCCAAGGACAAGGTCCTGATGGGCGCGGAACGGAAGTCGATGCTGCTGACGGATGAGGAGAAAAAGGTGACCGCGTACCACGAGTCCGGGCATGCGCTGGTTTCGTACCTGCGCGACCACTCCGATCCGATTCACAAGGTGACGATCATTCCGCGCGGCATGGCTCTGGGCGTCACTGTGTACCTGCCGGACGACCGGCACAACTACACGCGGGAATATCTTGAGACGCGGCTGGCGACGCTCTATGGCGGACGCGTGGCGGAAGAGATTTACCTGAACCAGATGTCGACGGGCGCGGGCAGCGATATCGAGCGCGCGACGGAGATGGCACGGGCGATGGTGTGCGAGTACGGCATGAGCCGGCTTGGACCGTTGACCTTTGGCAAGAAGGAAGAGCAGATTTTTCTGGGACGCGAGATTGCACAGCATCGCGACTTCAGTGAGGAGACTGCACGGCAGATCGACCTGGAAGTGCGCAGGCTGATCGACGAGGCGTATCAAGGGGCGCACACGCTGGTGGAGGCCAATTCGGGTCCGATGCACCGGCTGGCTGCAGCCCTGTTGGAGCGCGAGACGATCGACGCGGAAGAAGTGAGAATGCTGATCGAGGGCAAGGAACTGCCGCCGATGCGGTCGAACCTGGCCACGCCGAGCGATACGGGCAGCGGTACTCCGCAGCAGGTGCTGAAGCCTGAGAGCCGCAGCGGACCGGGTTTCCCGGAAGGGTCGCCGAGTCCGGCGTAAGAGAAACAGTTCACAGTTCACAGTTCGTAGTTCGTAGTTCACAGTTCGTAGTTCACAGTAATCAGAAGAGGCCATCCGCGGGTGCGGATGGCCTCTTCGATTTGGTGTTCGAGCGAGCGACGGTTCTGTTTTGCCGGGGGAACTGATTGAAGATTCGCTTCAATTTTTGTTTGTCGTTTTGGGAGAGGCACCGGTCTGGGGGGCAACGGATAGCGCAATTTCACTTCCCCAACCGAGTTTCACATTGTGTTTTGTTGAGACCAAGACTCCCGAGACGTTGCTCTCGATTTTGCTGTGAACATCGACCCCTGGAAGAGCGCTGATTTCGTCGACGCCGTCCTGATGGCCATCAAAGGTATTGCGCACCTGGTCTCCAGGCACGACGGGGTTGCCTGCCTCATCCTCGCTTTCAGGCGGATAAACTCCGACGATGGTTGCTTTGATCGGGACTACCGTGCCATCCTTCAGCTTCGCCTGGGTGAAGTTCAAAGCCAGCTTGGATTTTCCCTTTGTTTGCATGTCGTCCACAGCAATTACACCCAGGATCTGAGTACCGCGCGGCAGCTCCTGCCCATTTTTCAACGACACGGGGTCAGTGAGTGTAGTCCGGACGTTATCGCCCGCCTTTGCATTATCGGCATTAAGATTCTCAGCGAGGGCTACACGGGCCGAGACCATTTGGAGTGCTTCCGCACTTGCGAGTTGAGCGCTTGAAGAGCTATGGGAGTCAGAGCTCGAATTGCTCAGTGCGTGAGCCATGTTGGGGATGAGCAGGGCAATTGCCGCGACTGCTGCCGAAAGTGTGATCGCACGTTTCATATAGGATTCTCCTCGATTGGCGGCGTCTCCATTGCGTGCTCTAACCTCAGGGGCGCTTTACTTGCCTGGTTAGTTTGATGGTTTGCGTTCGGGGAAGGTTTTCTGGGCGTCACGCCTGGTCGAGGCTCCGCAGAAGGGCGCCGAGCTCGGAGTAAGGAAGTGTTGAGTGAATAGAAAGGGCCATCCGGTTGAATGGATGGCCCTTTTACGATTTTGCTCAGGGTTCGAGGCTAGCCGGTTGGGGAACACGTTGTGTGCTACTGCCAGTTGTTCCCACAGCGCGATTGAGCTTAGAGGTTGCTATTTCAGCTCACGGAGGACAGAGAGCGGACGAACCGGTTTGAGTTGTTCGCCAGCCGCAGTGATCTGTTTCTCGGTGATTGTGGCGGCTGGAAGTGCATCCTCACTGGAGAGCACAAGATTGGTCTGGTTCGCTTTTAAGCTCACACTTCCGGTAATCGACATGGGTGCCGTGCTCTGGACGTTCACGCTGTCTTGAAGTCTGGAGCCGAGGGTAAGCGTGGCGGATAGCGGTATCTTGTCGACGGATTGAAGGGTGACTCCCTGTGCAGCGAGAGCCGCGGTCTGGTGCAGGACGAGCGCGGCACCGGCAGCTTGCCTCGGCGCAGCTATGTTGATCTCGAAAAACTGATTGTTGCCATGCACCATGGCGCGGATCGGCTTTGCTGTATCGGAAGCGGCGATGCTGAAGGAGAGCTCCTGGAGGGTGGTGTCATCGGTGATAAAGATCGAATGCGAGTTGCCATAGTCGGCGCCATACTCCGCCTCGAGCTTTGCCGATTCCTGAGCAAATGCGGCGGGTGGTGGAGTGGCGCTGACGGTGGAGTATTTCGACCCCGCAGTGCGGGGGCGCGACGCGGAGGATTGATGGAGGGCAGGCAGGCGGAACAGCGATCTGCCGAGGCCAGTAGCGGAGGTATCTATGGTCTGCGTACCTTCGATGAACAACTTTCGCCCTTTGGCGTCGGTTACTTGCTGGACATTGGTATTTGCGCCAAAGATGACCTCGATGATGCCGGTGAAGTTGCCGGCGAAGGAGCGCCAGCCGCTGGAGCTGGTGTAGGGGATATAAGCCAGGCCATCGTTCAGCGTGGATCCGCTCCACACGTGTGTGTCGTCAAACTGAAAGCTCCATTTGTCGCCGTTGATAACGATTGGCGGATATGTCGCAGAGTCTGGCACGCTGCCGCAGGGTCGATTGGGGTCATAAACATTGATGAGGATCTGGTTGCCGGCATGGCTCACGCTTAGCGGCACAAGGACGTGACCATCGGAACCATGGGCGATGCTGATGAGCCCATAGTTGTAGTCCTTCTTTGTCAGATCCTGTTCGATGAGGGCGGCGTTCTCGGCGGGGCTTTTGGCGACGTTGGCGAGATAGGAATGAAGGAAGGCAACCGATAGCTGTGCCCAATGAGCGGTGTTGATGTCCAGGGTGACCTTCGGCGTCTGAACCGTGCGGTCTTTGTAGTTGTTCCAGAAATCCTCATGCAGGTCATCGACGACGAACTGGTCTTCGCCGACGTCGGCAAGGAACGACATGCCCATGCAGTTGCCCCCGGAGGCGAGATTGTCCCTGGTGGCGAGGAAAACAATTCCAGTCGCTGGGTCAAGGTAGTCATACCATTGAAAATCAAACGCGTCAGTGAAGCTCGCCAGGCTGAGGCGGGCGGTATCGAAATTTTGGAACGCCCAACCTGCCTGACAACGGAACTTATCCGGTGTAATGCCTTCGAAGGAACTTGCCGAGACCGGCGCCGCTCCGGCGTGGCCGATGGAAACGATCACAAAAGCATCGACACTGTTCTTGCACTGATCGCCAGTACCGTTGTCATGGCTATAGTAGCCATTGTCAGAGAAGCCATCATCTTCATAACCGAGGTGCAGGTAGAGATCGGCTGGGGAAATGCCGCTCGGAAGGGTAGTGGGGATTTTGTGCACATTGTTGAGCCCAAAGTCCTGAATTCGCACCAGACCGTTGGTTACGGCCGGGATGCTGATGAGCCCGTGATAGAGGTGATCGGAGTTAGGGCCGGCAGGGTTTACATAGCGCTTCCAAGTGAGCCCGCTGCCTCCCGTCTGGACACAACCGCCAGCATCGATGCTGACTGTGTCTCCAGGGAGGAACTTGATGAGGGGATAATCAGTTTGCTTCTGCTTGACGTTGGGGGTTTCGACGCGCCATACGGTGCTGGTGGGGGTGTCAGCCTGTTTGGTGAGGATGTCGAAGGTGTCGGCGGCACGCGCCGAAGCCGTGACCGCGAGAAACGCGATGAGGGCAACGCCTTGAAGCGCGCGAGCGAAAGGCGAAGAGCAAGTGGAAAACGTCGAATGGTTTTGCATGGGGAATACCTCCTTGTGGGGGTGGGTTGGGGTTTCGTTCAGCCGGAACGGGCATCTCTGCGTAACTTCGCGGCAGTAGTGCGCCAGGAAAACGACGCGGATAGGTAGCACCGCGGTCCCGGCACAGCAAGGAGTGTGCGCTCCCCTGGAGCTGGACTCAATGAGGAGCGTATGAGGCGGGGATGAGTTTTGGGCCGCCGACGAACTCATCTGCAACTCATCTCCGCCTCATTGAACGGCAGGCGGAGGCGGGGGATACTCCATTCATCACTCGGCGCGAGCAGCTCAAGACGCCGAATTGAAGAGGGGGATTTCCCATGAAAAGCAACAAGACACTGGTACTCGCAGCTTCGATCCTGGCGCTCACGCTCTCGGCGTTTCCGCATGTTGCCTCGGCCGACACAGGCACCACCCAGCAAGCAAGCTCGGACCGTCGGAAGGGTGGTGGTACCGCGCTCGTCTACCTCCAGTTCATCGCTGCTGCCGGCAATTTGATTACGTTGCTGGTGCCTTAAGAGAGTTGAACGAACCGCTCTGGAAATAGTGCAGGCTTTCAGCAATCGCACCTTCAACTTTTCACAGCTTCAACAAGACCGAAGCTAAGCCGGACCAAGGCAGGCGGCAATCAACACCGCCGAAGGAGAAGAGATGAAACTACGGGGAATCGCAATTCTGGTGTTGGCGGTTAGCGCGCCCTGCCTGTTTGGCACAGTGGTGAGTGCACCGGTGGTGAATAACGGGACGATCAACTACGCCACAAATCGAGTCACTCTCAACGGTTCAGGATTCGAGCCGGCAAAGACAGCTCCAACCGTGCAGCTCAACGGCGCTGCGTTGAAGATCGATTCTTTCAGCATCGCGCAGATCGTTGCTACGCTGCCGGCCAACACCGCGGCGGGGAGCTACAGCCTGACGGTTACGAACAGCCAGGGGGCGGCGACGGTGTTTGACCTGACCTACGGCGCCGAGGGGCCGCAGGGACCGATGGGGCCGCAAGGAGTTGCTGGAGCAAAGGGACCACAAGGCGCAACCGGGCAGGCTGGTTTCACGGGAGCCACAGGGCCGCAGGGACCTAAAGGGCCGGCTGGAGCGCCGGGCGGGGTGTTGTTCTTCACGGGAAATTCCAACCCCAATAGCCTCAAACTTCCCTTGAACAACGACTTTGGGACCGTGAATGCGATCTTTCTTCCGAACGCAGGAACCTATGTAATTGGGGGACAGGAGGCGTTCTCCAATTACGATCCCAAAGTGCCGGCGTACATAGGGTGCGCCCTTGTGACAACTTTTCCCAGCTTTTCTCAGCTGGCGGATGGCGCTCCCCAATCCACCGTGACCGTTCCCCCAGCCGGCACGGCGACCATTCCGCTCAACGGCTATTACATCACGGATCAGCCTGACACGACGCTTATGGTGGAATGCTCATACGGCAGCGCGGACAATGTTTTCGCATCGGACGTGGAAACGGGTCCATGGGGCACGCTCACGGCGATCCAGGTGAAGTAGGCCCCCCTGGGGTTTCGCCCATTGGGGCGAGGCTGCCGGGAGCCCAGCACAGATTGCTCATGCACTGGTGCAAGCTAGCCATCACGGTGCCCCAGGACAATTCAGGCGTTTACAAGGACCGAAGTTAGGTTCGGTCAAGGCAGGCGGCTATCGACACCGCCGAAGGAGAAGAGATGAAATTACGAGGAATGGCAGTAGTGGTTTTTGCGCTTGGCACGCACGGCCTGTTTGGGGCGGTGGTGAGCGGGCCGGCGGTGAACAGCGGAACGATTAACTACCAAACCAACCAGGTGACGCTGATCGGAGCGGGATTCAAGCCAGCCACGACGGCGCCGACGGTCGCGTTCAGCAACACGGCGCTGAGTCTGGTTTCGGCGACGAACAACCAGATCGTCGCAAAGCTGCCGGGGAGTGTTGCTCCCGGGACGTTCAGCATCACGGTGACGGCGAGTGGTGGGGCGAGCACCGTGTTCGATTTGAGCTATGGCGCAACTGGGCCGCAGGGGCTGATTGGGCCGCAAGGGGCCGCGGGAGCAAAAGGGCAGGCCGGGGGCCAAGGCACCCCGGGAGCACAAGGGCCTGCAGGTCCGCAGGGATCTCAGGGAGTTGTGGGGCCGGCAGGACCGTCCGGTCCAACTGGGCCCGAGGGTCCTGCGGGACCAGCGGCTGCCGCGCCGACGTTGGTGGTGGCCAACCAGGCGGCCGATGTAGCGATTCCGGGCGACGCGCAGAACCATGTAATCAATTCGATTGTCTTGCCAAATGCTGGCACCTACCTCATCCAGGGGCAGGAGGCCTTTGAGGCTGATTGGGTAGTTTCCTGCTGGGTTGATGCGACGCCCGTGAATCTCCATTTTCGCCCGAGCTTGGGCTTGCCGGGGATCATCTTGGGTTCAACTGATGGTGCAAGTACCTATGCCACCGTTCCAATCATCGGTTACTACATAGCACCGCAGGCGGGAATGACGCTTACCTTGTGGTGCAGGACGACTGCGCCGGCAACGGCTTTCGCACGATCTCCTGGGGATAGCATTGCGGAGGATCATGCCGCGAGCATGCTGACAGCGCTTCAGGTGCAGTAAGTGAGGCCAGGTGGGATTGGTATATCAGGGCGCACACGTGCCGAAAAGGCGGTCGCTCAAATCACAGGAAAGTCATTTTCGGGTCAAGCCCAGAAATGGTAGGCTTCACTGCATGAACGCACCTCAAGACAGACTCTCAGACACGAAGCTGGCCGCCCTTCGCCGGGGGCTTAATTGCTCGGTTGTTGACGCGGACCACGCTGAATACGACTTGGCTCGCCGTGTCTGGAACGGCCAGGTCGACCGGCGGCCTGCGGCGATTGTCCGCGTAACCAGCATTGCGGATGTGATGGCGACGGTGCGATTCTGCCGCGAGCACGGGGTCAAGGCCTCGGTTCGCGGCGGCGGTCACAGCGCGGCGGGGAAGGCTGTGGCGGATGGCGCGCTAATGATCGACCTCTCGCAGATGCGTGAAGTGCAGGTGGATGGGGGGCGGAAGCGGGCCGTCGCGCAGGGCGGTGCAACGTGGGGCGAGTTTGATAGAACTTGCGAAGCGAGCAGATTGGCGACCACGGGCGGTGTGATCTCGTCGACGGGTGTATGCGGCCTGACCCTGGGCGGCGGAATTGGCTGGCTGATGGGCAAGCATGGGCTGAGTTGCGACAACGTGATTTCCGCGGACATAGTGAGCGCGGAGGGCGATCACGTTTCGGCGAGCGCG
>PMXB01000270.1 GCA_003165935.1 Acidobacteriaceae bacterium
CTCAAAATCTATGCTTCAGACCGGCGCAGACACAGACAGTCCCAGACCCCATGAAGTTTGTACCGCATGCGCGATTGGCTAAAATGTTCAAATGTGAACAGTCACACCATCGCTGCCAGCCGACTATCGAAGCTGCCATCGCCAAAGGGTAAAGCAACTTAGCGACCTGGCTGCAAATTGGAGTCCTTGAACAAAGCCGAATCGGGCGCAAGGAGAGAATCCTGAATTCCTGGCTCAATTCAAACCGGCTNNCCATCTATGTCATGCTGACCGAGCTACGCATAGAAGGCTCCCGTGATTGGCCTTTCAGTCTCTGCGAGATACTCGATGAGAGCCTCAGGCGTGACTTCGCCGCAGTCGGTCAGGCTGTGGCAAAGACGTTCGCCATCAGCATTTCGTGATGACGACCAAGTGCACTCAGCATCTTGAAGAACCCGATCAAATCGCACGGAATCAGCCGCGTCCGCTGGTGGACTAACTGATAAAACGAGTGCTGCCCATTCGTCCCCGGCACGCCCCAGTAAATCGGCCCCGCTTCGGTCTCCACATGCTTGCCGTCAAGCGTCACGTGCTAGCCGTTCGACTCCATCGTGAGTTGCTGGAAATAAAGAGGAGCAGCCCTCATAGCCTGTTGAACCGCATTCAAACGGCCGAGAGTTCGTCGACCCAATATCCTTCACGATTGTAATGCCCGTACAAGCCTGATTCGTAATCCCGTGTGAGCAATGACTTGTCGGTGTATTCTGGCGCGGCCTTGATGGTCTCACGCGAAAGTCCAACAACAACTTCCCTGGCGTCCCAACTCACGCTCTCGATCCACTTTGGTGAAATGAGAACTTTCTTCCCGGGCCACCAGTTCTTTGTCGCCACAACTAGGTAACGAATCGCCCAGGTCTCATCATCAATGATGAAGTCATCAACGTGACCAATCTCGCCGTCAAGCGCATGGAGATAGTAGCCCGTTACTTCTTCGGTGCTGCGAAGATGGCGATCCGTTCCTGTCTTTTTCGATGCGGATAAGCTCCACTTGGCGCGATCCCGCTCGATGTAGGGATAGACTCCCCACGCATATGGCCCTCCCCAGTAATTCGGATAGCCATAGTAGCCGTTATATTGGCCTTCGTACTGACGCGAAACTGGCTCGTGTGTGTCGATGGACGGACTGTTCTCGACCTGCTTTCTGGTCAGTCGAACCGACATCTCCTCGGCCCCCCGGTTGACATCGCCGAGGGAGTAGGGAGAAATCAATACTGTTCTGCCGCTCAGCCAGTTTGCTGTACTTGCGATCAGATAACGAACCGTCCAATACTGGTCGTCGAAGTAGAACTCATTGACCGAGCCAATATCTCCATCCAGGCTCTTGAGTGAGTAACCTTTGAGTTCCTTTGCTTTGATTAGCATGATGTCTCCTTTTCCATGGGTGTACTGAGATACGTTTAGGCTGCTGGTTCCAAAGGGCCAATGCGGCCGTACACGTCGTTCCCTGCAAGCCAACATGAGTCCTGCCTTGGCCGGCACCGCGACCCGCAGCCGAGCTGCGTATCGCTGACTCAATAAGCATTTCAAATTTGAAGGCCGGGGTGCTGAGCAATTGCGTACACAGAGCAGATCCTGGTCCCAGTTCGCACTCAGACGGCCTTGGGCACTTGGCACCTGGACGCTATGCAATCCAGAAAATCCCTCCAGATCTTGGCGAACGATGCGACCCGTTCTTCAAGGTGTTGGGCCGCCACGGCGCCTGTGTCGATACCGGCCTTGGCGAATTCCGCCAACTTCTCCCCCGGGGTTTGACGGTAAGGCTTCGCCGAATTCTTCTTGGGCGGCGAGAGCCTTCAGCGTGGCTTCGGGCAGCTACCTGCTCCTTCAGCGCAAAGCCTCCGTGGTCCGACGCAATTCCAACGCGCATTACGCTTTCACCTTCAGACGGTCGAGCACGACATGAGCCTGTTTACAGACATTCTCCACCGTGAATCCGTAATGCTCCATCACGACTGCCCCAGGGGCTGACGCCCCGAAGGTGTCCACCCCGATCACGTCAATTTGCGGGCCTATATACGATTTCCAGCCAAGTGTGGCGCCGGCCTCGATGACCAAAAGCGGTGCGCCCGCGGGCAGGATCTTTTCCCGATAATGATCCGGCTGCGAGGCGAAGATGTTTGTGCTCGGCATGCTGACCACTCTTGCCTGAACACCCTCATTGGCCAATCGATCGCGGCCCTCGAGCGCCAAATGGACTTCCGATCCGGTCGCGACGAGAACGATGTCCGGTTTTGCGTCTGCGGGACAATCCGCAAGGGTATAGGCGCCCAGTGGCACGCCGGCGGGTATCCCGGGATATTTGTCGAGGCCGAGTACCGGAAGTCCCTGGCGTGTGAGAATCAGCGCGACGGGTCCCTTCTTTCTGCCGATGGCGATTCGCCACGCGGCCACCGTTTCGTTTGCATCCGCGGGCCGAAGGACGACCATGCCNNTAAGGGATGAGGCCGCGATGCAAAGCCATTCCGTTCAGGATGGCGCCCATGGCATGCTCTCGAATGCCGAAGTGCATGTTATGTCCGCCCCAGTTTTCGGGCTCAAAGTTTCCCGCGCCTTGTCGATTAGTGTGGGTGCTTGGGTTAAGATCGGCCGAGCCTCCCATCATTTCGGGAAAACGAAGGCCCAGAACCGAAATCGCTTTTCCCGATGCGACGCGAGTTGCCATCGGACCGTCGGCGGCGCTAAATGCCGGCAGATCGGTGTCCCAGTCCTTGGGAAGGCGCCTGTCAATCACTCGATGAAACTCCGCAGCCAGATCGGGAAAATCTTTTGCATAAGCTTTGAAGCGCGACTCCCATGCAGACTGAGCGGACTCTCCGCGCGCAACCGCTTTTCGAAAATGTTCCAGGGCCTCCTCGGGAACATGGAAAGGAGGCTCTACTGGCCAACCCATTCCTTCTTTGGTCAGACGCACCTCTTCAACGCCGAGCGCCTCCCCGTGGGCCGCGGCGGTGTCCTGCTTGTGTGGACTCCCGAAGCCAATGTGGGTGCGAACCGCAATCAAGGACGGCCGCTCGGTTTCTTCACGTGCGTTCTCGAGTGCGAGTGCAACCGCTTCGATGTCGTTGCTCCGCTCCACTCTTTGTACGTGCCAGCCGAAAGCGGCAAACCGCGCCATGCGATCCTCAGTGAATGACAATTCGGTGCTGCCTTCGATCGTGATGTGGTTATCGGCATAGAGAACGATGAGCTTGCCTAGATGCATGTGGCCGGCATCCGATCCGGCCTCGGAAGAGATCCCTTCCTCAAGGTCTCCATCGCTGACTAGAACGTAGGTGTGGTGGTTCACGATCCGGTGACCGGGCCGATTGAATCGTGCTGCAAGCGCCACTTCCGCAATGGCCATACCGACTGCGTTGGTGAGGCCTTGCCCCAATGGCCCTGTGGTCGCTTCGACGCCCGGAGTCTTGCCGTATTCCGGATGTCCCGGCGTGCGGCTGCCCCACTGGCGAAACCGCTTGAGTTCCTCCAGAGGCAAGTCGAAGCCCGTGACATGTAGCAGCGCATACAACAACGCGCACCCATGTCCCGCCGACAAAACGAATCGATCCCGATCCGGCCAGTCGGGATCGTGCGGGTTGAACTTGAGCGAACGATCCCAGAGCGCATACGCCATGGACGCCGAGCCCATGGGCAAGCCGGGATGGCCTGAGTCGGCCTTCTGCACCATGTCCACCG
>PMXB01000092.1 GCA_003165935.1 Acidobacteriaceae bacterium
CTGCAACAGCACTATGATCTCGTTCATGACAACGTGAGGAAGCGGCGCCAGCGCAAACGCGAAGCAAAGTGGGAACAGCGCGCATCGCGCTGCTCGATAGCCAAAGCAGAGCAGCCACGCCCCCCACCATGACAACACCAGCGCGAACATCATGATTGAGAGCCGAACATCCGGCGCAACCGACGTCGACCAGCCAAGGGAAGACAGCGCAATCAACACCGCTACAACCAACAGTGTTGTCCCGGCCGCAACACCCGGCGCAGCCACTCTAAGGATAGGCCGCCAATCGAGAATGACCATCGCAACACAGATCGGGGCAATCAACAGAACATAAGTGAAGTTATCGTCTCGCAGCGCAAGTGCAAACGTGCTAACCAAGGGACGCCAGCCAACTGCGGTGGAGACTGCCAACAGTGAGGCCAAACCAACTTGCTGCTTTGTCAACGTCGTCATCGCATCCTGCGTTCTTGAAACATCATCCAATCGATTCGTCGCTTCGCTCTCAATCGGAGCACCTGGCTGCTTCGGCGTTAGCCGCGTTGAGAGGCCTTAAGCTAGCGACCGTTAAGTCGGCATTGCAGCCCGTAACTCTGTCGCGAGTTCATAAACGAGCTGACCATCCGCTAACCTGGCGAATGCCAGGACGGCCCGCTCGGCCCCGTCGCCCTCAATCCGCCACCCATCGCCATCCTTTACGACCGACATCTTGCTCCTCGCTCGCCACCATGTATCGATCTCGCCAGGAAGCGCGAACCACAGGTTCCTCGGTTCTCGAATCTCAGTCAAATGCGCAAGCAACTGCCGGTAAACGGCAAGATGCTCGGGCTCCTGAATGTAGTCCGGATGAACGATAAAGCTGACCAGCCCATTCTTCGCAAGGATCAGCTCAATTTGTTGCTTCCACAGATCAATCGAACGCTGATTCAGAAGGTAAAACAGCGTGTAATCCTGAACAGTGGTCAGCGGCAGTTCGAGAATATCTCCGATGAAATAAGGCATAACTGTGCAACAGCCACCCGGCTGCGGGTCAAGGTGCGCAACATTCGGAAACGACATGTCGTAGGAAAACTCCAGATCCTTATACCACTCTGGCTTGCGATAGAGCACCGCTGAGCGATACCCTTTCGCCCCATACTCCCTGCCGTAGCTGTTAATCCGGGCAACCCGCCGCAGAAACTCCTCACGCTCATCGAAAAGCCGACCATCATGATTTAAGTCCTGGACGCAAACTTCAAACCCACGGTCTCGGATTCCTCTCAAGAATTCCTGGGATACCAGATATCGCTTTTCGGGAACAATTTGGAAGGATGACTTGATCCCATAGGAATCATCAATCTCCATCAGCCGCTCGCAGAAGTCCCTGCCCGCATCTGTCTCAACATCGTGCGTCATCGAGACGCAACCGCGGGCACCGTCCGGCCAAAACCAAACGAATGGAATCCCGTCCACGCCGCTCGCTTCAATTGATAGTGCCAGGAGCTTTTCGCAAATGTCCTCAACCGAGGTGTCCACGGGCCAACGGGGAAATTGCTTCTGACGCCAATTCCCGGCACGTAGCCTCTGAATGTACTTACGCAGCCAGCGACTGGTAAACGGCCGGACCCGGTAATAGATTCCCTTCAGTAGACGATCAATTCCACCAGGTCGAGCCTCAGCGTAGCGTTCAAATCGAAGATTGTCGACAACCCCATCTGGATCAAATGGCAGCATAACGCGCGTTCCATCCAGTACTACGCTCGAGACTAAATCGACAATTCGGGAAGGGATTCCATATTCTTGATGACCCTTGAGATGGCGACCGTAACAGATTACGCCAGGGCCGAATTGAAAATATTCAGCTTCCGCGGATAGTCCTTCGGCGACACAAAACTCCAGGAACTTCTCCGGGCAACGATAGCGATCTCGCAAAGCGTGAGCAAGCGCAAGCGTAACTACCGTCGCGGTCTTCGCTACGGAATCGAATTCAGTGTGCACGATGCACCTTTCACACTCTTCCCAAAAGCTGCCCCAGATTCAATCGCCTTCTGCGACCATTTGAACTGCAATTCGTCATTGATTGAATGAATGCTGTCACTAGCCTATATGCCGATAAAGGGCTCGACCCGCCAAAGACGAGAGCGGGTCTGGCAAAACCGAAAAGATGTGCCGCATCCAAGGCAGGTATTTCGCAACTGCGCCGCGCTCTTGAGAACTCCGGGGATAACGAAGGTAAGTGATCTGCCTGCGCGTAGCGCCTAGCCGATCCTTGAACTCAATCAGGCCAGCGTTGTCGAGGTCGGTCCGCCCGAAGTCAATCTGCTCGGCTCCGGCCTCCTTGCTCTCCTCAATCAACTTCCAAAACAGGAAAGGCATAGCGCCTAAGTGGTGGAAGCGTTCATCGGAGCAGCCATACTTGTAGACCACCGTCCCCCGGTGGCTCAGCGTGAGGATTGAGGCAATAGGCTTGCCATCCTTCCGTGCCAGTCGAATATCGACGTTCGGGCTCATGCAAGCGATGAGGTTCTGAAACCATGCCCGCGGCTGAGGCAGAAGCCCATGCCGCCTGCGTGTGATCAACTGCAGGCGGTAGAAATCGTTGATCAGTTCCTCTGAATGACCTCTCTCATAGGAGAGCTGCTCATGCTCGGCCCGCCGGATTCGACGCTGAATACAACTCTTGTGCAGGCCCCGAAAAAGCTGCTCTGTCGACGGCGCCAGGCTGAGTGAATGAAACCAGAAGGAGTCACTTGCTATCAGCGACGTGCCAGGTTGCATCTTCCAAGAGAGAGGACGAATTTCAATATACTTCCATTTGTGCGCATTACGCTGCGTGCGCATCCAATCCGTCAGCCCTGACTCATCGGCTCCGTCATCCACCAAAGGCTCTGCATGATCCGCAAACGGCAGCGAAACCAGCCGCTTCCCAGTGATCCAGCTGTTTACCTCGCAGAAGACAATCCCGTCGGATAGCGCCTCTCCAGGCGTCGCGCTGGTTAGCACCAAGGGGCGATAGCCATACGTCAAAGCAAGAGCTTTGAGCCAGCCCAGTTGATGAAAGACAGACGCTCGGGGATCGGAGGCAACAAAGTCAGCCCAACGGCTGTCCTGTAGCGGGTCAAAAGTATAAGGTTGCATTCAAGCTGCATTCCCCCAGTACAGCAACCCGGGACGACTCGAGCACGTGGGAATCTCCAACCTCGTTCGCTGCATTCTCTCGTGGCTGAACGTTCCACAACTGGCGAAGTCCCCAAAGTGCATGTTCGGTGGTTCCTGTGTCAGGACCGCCGCCCAGAAGACCTAATCGTCAGTCCCCGCGCCCCGGGGCTTGGGAACTAACAAGTGGCGTCCCCGTTTGCGAAATGCCCGCTCGTACGCTGCCAGCATCTCTCGTACACTGAATTCCCACGCTAGTTCAGATTCGACTCGCATCCGCCCAATCTCGCCTCTTCTCTTCCGCTCTTCGGGATGTTCAAGCAACCACACTATCTTGTCAGCAAAATCGACAACCATGTTCTCCTTGTCGGCATATAAGGAGGCCTCCCCAGCGCTGCACCGGCCTTCCCTCAGATCGAATTGCACAATTGGCTTCTTCAAGGCCATGTATTCCATAATCTTGATCATGGTTGAGATGTCGTTCATTTCGCAGGGCTTGTCGGGATTGACACAAACATCCGCTGTGGAGAGGATTTCTAACAACTGCCGGAATGGAACTCGGCCAGTAAAGTTGACTATGGCGTCAAGACCCTTTTCCTTCGAAACCTGTTTTAAATGATCCAAACCAGGCCCTCCGCCAATACAAGTGAAGTGAATGTCGTGACGGCCAGAATTGTTGATATGCTGCGCCACATCCAATAGGATGTCCAAGCCTTCTTGAACGTTCATGTTCCCTACATACCCGACAAGGTAGGGCTTTCCGTACTTCAGAGCGGGCTCTGCAGGAACCTCTTTGAAAGTCTCCAAATCAGGGCCATTTCGGACAACAAACACGTCCGCAGCATTGTGCCCTCCTCTTGTGATCGCGAGGTTCTTGTAGCTGCTGTTCGTGGCCATCACCACATCGGCGCAACGGTAAGTCATTCTCTCTAGAAACACTTGTGCTCTGTAAAAGGACCCTCTCCTCCCATACTTAGACAAATATAGCTCGGGGCACACATCGTGATGATCGAAGATGTACTTCACCCCAAAGAGTTTGAAAGGTATAGCTACCATGAAAATGTCATCGGGAGGGTTGCAGCCTTGAATTACCTGGAACCCACGCCGTAGATAAATCCACCATGAAAACACGACCTCCCAGAATAGGGCGCAGAAGAATTCCCAGACATAGCCCAGGCGGCCATCTCTTTCCGGTGGCATGGGGTGGCGGTAAATATGTACTCCGTCAAGAAGCTCGTAGCCCTGCTCGTAGCCTTTACCCTTAGGGCAAAGGACCGCCACCTCGTAGCCATTCTGGTAGAGCGACGTCGCCTCCTTCCAAACGCGACCATCAAATGGAACCGGAAGATTCTCTACGATGATGAGTACCTTTCTCTTCACGCTTGAGATCCTGACGCCGACAGAGATTTGTAAAGTCCCGCGAGGGCGCACAGCATGGTCGCCTGTCCCCAGTGCAGTGTTGGGGTCTTGTTGACGAGCCATCGCGAATAACGGCGGTAGTAGAAATAGCCCGTTCGATCTTGCATATTCTTGATCGTCCATTGCGCCACCTTTAGCGCGAGCGGTAGGGCCTCAGGATCCCGATCAGAAAAGAAGACCAGAGTATCGATCGCCTGTGAACAACACTGAATATCCACCGGCAAGGTCTTTTGATCGTAGTATCTCGGCGTGCCATCCGCCAGGAAGAAAGTCGCCTTCCAGAACTCGTATCCACGTTCCAGATTCTCGTCAAAGCGATGGTCTCCAGTGCTCTCCACGTAGTGCTTGAAACAATCCCGCACATACCCTGTATGGAAGTTGTCAACCCAATGCAGATTTGTCTTCTCGCCGTAGTACCATGACCCGTCGGGGCGTTGATGCTGCGCGGTATACTGCATCGCATTCTGGGCCACGGATCGGTAGGATTCATTGTTCGTGTAGGAATAGGTCCGAGCAAGAAAGCCGCCGCCAAGCGTATTTGCATTATGGACTAAGCAATCCGAGCCCGGGATATAGTTGATGCAGGCGCCATCCCCGTCTGGATGGATGTTAAGATCGCGTACTATGTGCTCGCTGATGCTGTTCGCGATCTGCAGGTACTCACCCTTTTGGAAATGGTCGTATCCGTCTAGAAATGCATGGCCAATCAGCGACGACCACACAATCGTCGGAACGCCCTTGGCAAGGTAGAAGGAGCGCGACTGATAATCGAAGTGATTGCCCCAGCAGGCTCCCGAATATCCGGGAGTCTGATGGTTGATGAGCCATTGCAGAGCCCCCTCAGCCCTGTCAGCCCACACTTGGTCGCCGGTCGCTGCGTGCAGGCGAATGAAACCCCGCGCGTAAAAGCCCATCGCCTTGGTTGACTCTCCTTTTTCAACTCCAAGCAAAGGACGCAGATTCACAGGAAAGCGCCGAACCCCCTGTTGCAGAACGGTCCGTAGGAACTTGTTTTCGAACGTAAGCGGGCGTACAAATCTTGCGTTGAGACCATCAAAGGTGTCATATCCCCGGTAGTCATTCTTCTCCGACCATGTGGCCAGACGCTGGATGGAATCATGAATCTCCTCCATTGCAACGC
>PMXB01000301.1 GCA_003165935.1 Acidobacteriaceae bacterium
TCGCCGGCGTGGATGGAGTTCTGGACGAGGAGGATGGCGCGGCCGGAGGCGTGAATGGCGGCGGGATCAAAGACGCCGTCTTTGGAGACGATGACGATTTTGAGGTCGCGGCCTTCGCCGGTTTTGCCGAAGTTTTCAATGCGGACGAGTTGGGGGTAGGCGGCGGCGATGCGGTCGAGGTAGGCGACTGTTTCGGCGTAGTCGGGGGTGGTGCGGTAGTTCGCGATTTCGGTGGGGGTGCGGAAGTCGGGCGTTGGTGCAGGAGATTGGGCGGGGGATTGCGCGGGGGCAAAGGCGCAGAGCGCAAAGGCGGCGAGGGAAAGGATGAGTCGCAATTTCATTGAGGAAATGGCCTCTCGGAGATGTGTGCTCAGGCGTTGAGCCGGAATCTGGGCGAGTAGGAATCATGCTAACATTCGTGCATATGGCGACCGTCACTCACATCCCGATCCAGGAGTATCTCGGCAGCACTTACAGGCCGGACTGCGAGTATGTGGATGGCGAGGTCAGGGAGCGCAATGTGGGCAAGTGGGAACACGCGCGGGTGCAATGGCTGTTAGCTGCCTGGTTTTTTCAACACGAGAAGCAGTGGGGAATTACTGGGAGCACGGAACAGAGGGTTAGGGTATCTGAGAACAGAATCCGAGTTCCAGATCTGGTTGTTCTCACGGCGGGGCCGCAGCCGGATGTTCTCACCAATCCGCCTCTGCTGGTGATTGAGATTCTATCGCCTGACGACACGTATTCCGATACGCAGGAGAGGGCGCAGGATTATCGCGCGATGGGTGTAGGGACGGTTTGGATTGTCGATCCGAAGACACGTTCGGGGCGGATGTGTTCGGGGGCGGAATGGGTGGAAGCAGGGCGCCTGGAAGTGAAGGGAACGGCGCTGTTTGTGGAATTGGGAGAGATATTCGGTCGGTTGATGACGGCGTGAAGCTGTTCTTTAAATTCAATTAGCCTTGTTCGGCGGTGCCGCTAAGCGTCGCGGAGGTAGAGTTCGATTTTGTTGCTGGTCCAGGTGGCGATGCCCGCTCCGAAGAAGTCGCGATCTTCAGTCCAGATGGGTGAGTCGAGCAAGAGAGCGGTGGCGACGATGGGCCAATCGCTCGCGTCGCGCGAGGAGATTCGTGCGCGGGCGCGCTCTTCGAACTCCTCGTACAGAGAACGGTCGACAAGTTGAATAAGGCTGCCAGTTATCCCGTTCAGAACCGATTCAGCCATGGCCGGATCGACTCCTTTGCGCACCGATAGCGATGCGGAATGCCTGCCGCATCAAAAAGGCAAATGTCCGGCGTGTAGAACTCAGCGGCATCCTCATATCCGTTCAGCAAGCTGCGAACCTGTGTGCCTAGCACCGCCCTGATGAGAATATTGGCATCGAGAACGATTCTCTTGGGCTTGCTCACTTGTGCCCTTCCTTGCGCCACCGCTTAAAGTCTTCAATTACGTCATCTTCAGTGATGCCTTTGGCAGCGAAAGCCTCTTGCAATCGAGTGGCTGCTGTTTCAAGCGCCTCCTTCTCCGCTTCGGTGCGCTTGCGGCGCGCCGGCAGATAGTAGCCGATGGTGTCGCCGTGGCGGGTTATGGCCAAGGCTTTGTCGGATTCCAAGAGGTATGTGGCGAGTTTGTCGCGGAATTCGCGGATGCCTACTCTTTGGGTTTCCATGGGGGCTCCTTATGTACCGTTGCGTACACAAGTGTACCACTAATCTGTCTTTGAGTTTGGAAAATGAACCTGTGGCGCGGCTGGAATTGAAGCGGACGCCGCTGTTTGTTGATTTGGCGGAGATATTCAGCCAGTTGACCTCGGCCTGAACGTTCTGTGGATTCGACAGCCCATTAGAGGGGTCGCCTTGCTGGTAACTTCTGGGTTTGCGACCGTCTTCAGATCACCTCGCTACTCGTCCGGCTTGGCGTATAATCGCGCGACTGAGATTTCAGTCTGTGAGTAAGCAATGAGGCGAACCTCTTGGTTCCTTCTGTTTTTGCTGGTCGGCATAGTCAGTGTCCGTCCAGTGCTTGGGCAAGTCCAGGACATGAAGCCGCTGATTGGCAAGAAGGCCGTAGCGCAACGCATGCCTTTCTATGTTCCTGGAACTTATCAGGCGATTTCGAATGCATACGCAGGGCAGACAGTGACAATCATCGATGTCAAGCCCTCGGCTCTCTACGCGAGCATGCCCAGGCTCACGCCGGCGCAGCTCGCGACCCTCCCTCCCCAGTCCAGGCAGTCGATCGAGAATGTGCGCTGGGCGGCGACAATTGTTGTCCAGTTTCCTGACGGGACAAAGGCCGACACTGGCGCAGCACCGGTGATGCCTTCAATGCTAGGTAGTTATCTTGAATTGTTGCCAGGTCAGGAGGGACCCTCGGCGGCTCCCCTTTCGAGTGCCGCGGCTGTCGAAAACTCACAGGTAGCTGCGCAGTCGCCGGGGGGTATGACAGACGATGAGGTTAGATCAGCGATTGACCGCGCCCTGCGAGGGAAAAGGCACGCAATTGGGATTACGTTGAATGACGTCGAAACGTCGATGCTTTCGGGAATCGTCTGCTCGACGTGCCAAACTTCCGGTTACACGATCCAGGTCTACACCCCCGAACAGTGGATTGAGAAGTCGGCGCTCGATGCTCAGAGGGAGATGCTTCCATTCTCATTGGCGGACGTTCCTTCTGAAATGAGAATGCCGTACCTTCATGTGGTTGCTTTACCAAGCACTGCGGAGTATATCAATGGCTCGGGACTAGCCATGGCGTCATCTGTTCATCGAGTCGTTCTGAGCAGCACTGATCGGGCCGAGACGATTCAACCGATCCAAAACGAGAACGGCGTACTCAACGGCAACAGTGCATTCCGTTCCGTTGCGTATACCTCTGCAAGCGCAATTTTTCCGATGTCTGATGTAGACAGACTTCGCTCGCTTGACAAGAATCGCGAGTTCCTCATTGTCGTAGTCGGTGACAACCAGAACAAATTCTTCAAGGTAAAGTCGCGATTCTTCAAGGACCTTTTCGGCGAAGCAAGCCGCTAGAGATCGACCCCAATTAGGTGAAGGCTGCTACGTGATGTCTTCGGTGTCGAAGATGGGGGTGATGGTGCGTTTTTTTGGGACGCCGTGAACGGAGGTGAGGAGGTCTTCTACGACGTCTTCTAGCTGGCGCTGGGTTTCGATGACGGCGCTCATGCTCATGAGTTCGTCGGGTTCGCGGACGCGTTCGACGAGGGCGACGGCGTGGCACTGGGCTACGTGGTCGAGGCCGAGGCCTTCAGGAGTCTTGGCCTTGATGCTGACCTGGTCGAGGTTGATGCAGAGGAGGTCGGCGACGCGGATGCGCATATCAGCGGCGATGGGCGAGATTTTGGG
>PMXB01000257.1 GCA_003165935.1 Acidobacteriaceae bacterium
TTTGCGATTGATCAGGATGCCGCGGGCGTGGAGCACGTGCGGAAGCTGGCCGAGTCTCTCAATGCTCGATTGCCTGGGGAGAACTTCCAGGTGGGGTCGATTGAGCGGATGCCGTTTGCGGATGGGATGGCTGACGTGGTGCTTTCGAGCGCGGTGCTGCATTTTGCGCGGGATGAGAAGCAGTTTCGGGCGATGCTGAAGGAGATGTGGCGGGTGCTGAAGCCGGGAGGGTTGTTCTTCTGCCGGCTGGGGTCGCGGATCGGAATGGAGTTTGAGCGGGTGCGGGGAAACATCTACCGGATCGGCGATGGGTCGGAGTGGTTCCTGGTGGATGAAAAGATGCTGCTGGAGCTGACGGCGGAGTTGAACGCGGTGCTGGTGGATCAACTGAAGACGACGGTTGTGCAGGATTACCGGTGCATGACGACGTGGGTGCTGAGGAAGCGAAGACGGTGAGGGCATAGTACCGCTACGCAATATGCGGCGACGAGGTGGTCAATACTGATCATCATTCTCTACGGAAGGGGCGTAGGGTGTCTTTACTGTTTCACTTTCTCTTTTTCTCCAGTCATGTGGAAAGCCTCTCGGAAACGAGGGGCTTTCGTGCGTTAGGGGGTGGTGGACGAAAAGCTATATATCTATCCCAGGTTAGCTCGGGCCGCTGGCGCGGACCTCGCGAACCTCCACCCCACAGACGAAGACCTTTCTGTGGGGGCCCCGGCCTGGGGCACCCCGGAACCTTTGCCTGATATGATTCGGCGTTGATTTGAATGACGGTTAGAGGGAGAGTCTATGGTGAACGGTACGCGCAGGGGATTTATGAAGGCGGCTGGGGCGACGGTGGGCGCGGTGGCACTGGCGGGGCGGATGCCGGCGTGGGCTGGGATGTCGGTTGGACTGGTGCAGGTGTGGAGCAGCTTTCGCGATAAGCGGCATGCGCAGGGTGAGGGGCTGAAATGGAAGCCGGCAGGCTCAGTTGGCGCGGATGCGATTGTGCTTGATCCGGGGACGGTGAAGCAGGAGGTTCTGGGGTTTGGCGGGGCGATGACGGACGCGACCTGCTACGTGCTGAGCCAGTTGAGCGAGGCGGAGCGCGGGCCGATCATGCATGACCTGTTTTCGCCGGAAGAGATGGGCTTCAACGTGTGCCGGACGTGCGTGGGGGCGAGCGATTATTCGCGGACGGTTTACAGCTTTGATGAGAGCGACGAGCCCGACCCGGAGATGAAGCATTTTTCGATCGATCACGACAAGGAGTACATTCTGCCGGTGCTGCGGGCGGCGCGGAAGGCTAATCCGGAGTTGTTTCTGTTTTCGTCGCCGTGGAGCCCGCCAGGATGGATGAAGGCGAACAAGTCAATGCTGGGCGGAGCGATGCGGAGCGGAAGCTTTCCGGCGTATGCGCAATACTTGATGAAGTTTCTGGAGGGGTACAAGGCGGAGGGCGTGGGGATTGATGCAGTGACGGTGCAGAACGAGACCGACGCGGAGCAGAACGGACGCATGCCGGCATGCCTGTGGGCGCAGGAGCAGGAGATCGAGTTTGTGGCGAAGTTTCTGGGGCCGGCGCTGCGCATGGCTGGCGCAAAGACGAAGATCTGGGTGCTGGACCACAACTACAACCTGTGGGGCCGGGCGATTGGCGAGTTGAGCAATCCGGAAGCGTATGAGTACATCGATGGGATCGCGTGGCACGGCTATGTGGGCGAGCCGACGGCGATGACGCGTGTGCATGAGGCGTTTCCGAAGAAGAATGCGTACTGGACTGAGGGAGGGCCGGATATTCTGGCGCCCGATTACGAGACCGACTACACGAAATGGGGCGAGACGTTCAACGGGATTCTGGGCAACTGGGCGCGGTCGATTACGGCGTGGAATGTGGCGCTGGATGAGAAGGGGAAGCCGAATGTGGGGCCGTTTTCGTGCGGCGGCGTGATCACTGTGGAGAGCGGCAGCCACAAGGTGACGCGGAGCGGGCAGTACTGGGCNNGGGGACGAGAACGGAGTGACGGTGACGGCGGCGCGGAACCCGGATGGTGGGTTTGTGGCGGTGGTGGCGAATCGTGGGGCGGAACGGCGGGTGCAACTGGTGATGGGAACGAGCGTGCTGGAGGTGGAGTTGCCGGCGGATTCATTGCAGACATTGGAGTGGGCGTAGGGAGTCGATCTCAGCGGGTCAGCGAGTCAGCGGGTCAGCGAGTCAGCGGGTCAGCGATTCGGCAGGTCGGCAGGCGTGGGGCCAGGTTCTATGTATTCTGCTGCCAGAAGAGGTTCAGTAAGATGATGCGCTCGTTCCTTGTTTTCATGCTGATGCTTTCGCCGGCGGTGCTGGCGGCGCAGGTAGATTTGTGGAAGGAGGTCAAGCCGGACGCGGGACCCACGCGTCTTGCTCGGACTCCGCTGACCGACGCACAGCGGCGCGCTGTATTTGCGCTCTTCAGGGCGAAAGGCCAGACGCATGTGTGGGAGTGCGAAAGTGCGCAAGATGCGAAAGAACTTCTGAGTGGGTTGAGCTTCGCTAAGATTCCGGTTGCGGAGGCCAAGGCGGTGTACGTGGTTGAGGCTGGGGCGGGGTGTGGGCGAGGTGGCCAAGGATCAAACGGGGCGATGTGGCTGGTGCGTTTTGACGGGACTGGCCCGGTCCTGATGGCCACGCCGGATGAGAAGTTCGGAGGATGGCTTTTTTCGGTTCAACCAACAACCAGTCACGGCTATCGGGATGTTGTGCTGGGGTGGCACACGAGCGCCGGCGAGGCCGGGCTGACTTATTTTCGATTTGACGGCAAGCGGTACCAGCCTACCGGCAGCGCGACAGAGGCTTGGGATGAAGATGGTCACCCAACAATCACGCCGGAGCCTGAGTAAGGTGGAAGCCAGGTCTCTTTCCTGACTATCGGAGCATACCCGGAACCATGCCCGTTACCCCATGGGTTCCTTTTTGCTGCTTGCGGAAAAAACGAAGTGAGCGCCCGACTATAGTGAAGGCTGGCGACTCTCACGACCTTGCTCAGGCGTGATGAATCAGAGCAGTAATTCAACTCGTCCTTTTGGCTGGGAGGATGCAGCGGTCACGGAACCCCTATTCCGGCGTACGCGGCAGTCTGCGGATCCTGGCGGGCGGGCGCCCTTGTTCACGTCTCCGCTCACATCTCCGGGTATGCCGCTGGAGATGGCGGATCCGGACGGCGAAGAAGATGTACGCCCCGGGAAGGGCCGATTTGTCGGGCCGAAGACGCCGTGGTGGCGGCCGGCGAGCATGGCGGGGCGGGTTCTGCTGAGTGTGTCTCTGGTGACGGTTCTTTCCGGGGTCACGATTGGCGTCATTTACCTGAAGAACTATCTTGGGCGCGATGGGCGCTTCCGCATAGCAGGCTCGAGCAACATTGAGGCCACCGGTCTGACCGAAGTGAGCCGCAAGCAGATGCTACCTGTCTTTGGCGAGGACATTGGGCGCAACATTTTCTTTGTGCCGTTGGGCGAGCGACGGCATGCGCTTGAGGAGATTCCGTGGGTGGAGCACGCGACAGTGATGCGGGTGCTGCCGGACCAGATCCGCGTATCGGTGGTGGAGCGGAAGCCGGTGGCGTTTGTGCGGCAGGGCAACACGATCGGACTGGTGGATGCGAACGGAGTGCTGCTGTCGATGCCGGCCGCGGCGATGGCGCAGCATCACTATTCGTTCCCGGTTGTGACAGGGATCGATCCGGCTGATCCGATTGCTTCTCGCCAGGCGCGAATGATGGTTTACCTGCGGATGCTTGCTGACCTAGATCAAGGTGGCCAGAAGTTTTCAGAGCAGATCTCGGAGATCGATTTGACCGACCCCGAGGATGCGCGAGTTCTGATGCCCGAGGGGGGAGACGACATACTGGCGCACTTCGGGGAGGACAAGTTTGCGGATCGCTATCGGCGTTACAAGGAGCACATCGCCGAGTGGAAGAAGCAGTTTCCGGGACTGAGGTCGGTGGATCTGCGCTACGACCAGCAGGTTGTGCTGGGGCTGAAGAACGCAGCGCCCGTTGATGAGAAGTCGGGTGCGGGAGACGAGGCGAGCGACAAGGCTGCGTCGGACGGAGAGAAGCCGGGCGGAACTAAGGGTGCAAAGCAAGGGGCGCTAGTTGGTGCAACGGCTGCGGGAGTTGCTTTGGCGGCTCATGCGGCCATGCAACCGGCAGCGGCAGAGCCGGTTGCTCTGAACACGTTGTCAGCGAAGACGACTGCGGCCAAGACGGATCAGGCGAAGCACGTGGCGACAAGCACGGCCAAGCAGAGGCCGCTGACGGCGAAACAGAAAGCTGCGAGAGAAGAGGCAGCGAGGGAGCGGGTGCTGGAACAGAAGGCAGCGCAGATGCGAGCTGCACGCGAGAAGGCTGCCGCGGCAAAACAGAACAAGAATCAGGCAGCGCCGCAAGCTGCCGATGGCAACCTCACTCGGCAGAAGCCTGCCGCAACGGGACATCCGGCGCAAACCGGGATGCAGGGTCAATAGCCGCCATGAGTCAGAAGCAAGACAACATGATCGTGGTGCTGGACATTGGCAGCCAATGGACGCGAGTTCTGGCTGCGGACCTGAACGAGGCGTCGCTGCGTTATCGCGGGCATGGGGTTGTGGCTTCGGCGGGGATGCGCAAGGGATTGATCAGCGATCTGGGGCCGGCGGCGCGGGCGATTAAGGCTGCGAACGAAGAAGCTGAGCGGGTGGCGCGGGCGAACATCGACGAGTGCGTGGTGGGCGTGGGGGGGCCGCACATCCGCGGGATCAATACGCACGGCGGGTTTGAGCTGGGCAGCCGTATGCGGGAGATTACGCGCGAGGATGTGCGGACGGCGGTTGATCATGCGCGATCAGTGGAGCGGCCGGCGGACCGGGAGATTCTGCACCTGCTGCCGCGGCAGTTCATTTTGGACGGGCAGCCGGGGATCTTTGATCCGATCGGGATGGTAGGCGCGCGGCTTGAGGTGCATCTGCATATGGCGACTGCTTCAGGCAGCGCGCTGCAGAGCACGGTGACGTGCGCGAACCGCGCGGGGCTTGAAGTGACGGAGGCGGTGCTGGAGTCGATTGCCGCGGCCGAGGCGACGCTTTCAGTGGATGAGCGCGAGCTAGGAGTTTGCCTGCTGGATATCGGGGCGCACTCGAGCGAACTGGTTGTGTTCTACGAAGGGGCCGTGGCGTATACGGCATCGGTGCCGATCGGCGGGCAGCACTTTACCAACGACCTGGCAGTGGGGTTGCAGATGCCTGTGGCACAAGCTGAGGAACTGAAGCGGCATTACGGGCATGCACGCGTGACCGATGTGCCGGAGTTAGCAGAGATTGAGATTGCGAATCCCGATCCACAGAGGTTGCGGCTGCGCTCGATAGCTGAGATTCTGGAACCACGGGCACGGGAGCTGCTCTATTTTGTGAAAGAAAGCCTGCGCGCGGGGCGCGTGGAAGATGCGCTGGGCGCTGGCTGCGTGTTAACCGGTGGCGGAGCGATGTTGCCCGGGATGCCTGACCAGGTAGAGAGCCAACTGCACGTGGCTGCGCGGACGGGGATGCCGGTGAGGCTTTCGCATATGCCGGGCGAGCTGGTCAATCCGAGTTACGCGACAGTCATCGGAATGCTTTTGTACGCCCACCGCATGCGGATTTCGCGAGCCGCCGAAGACAATTCGCTGCTTGCCAAATTGCGCGCGATGTTTGCATCGAGTTTTTAGCGGCAAGTTTTCAGAGGAGGTTGAGACAACCATGGAACAACAAACGAACCGGGATACGAGCCCACAATTGAATCATGCGGGCGAGATGCGGATTCAGTTTCACGAGGAGAGCGTGCGCGGCGCGCGAATCAAGGTGATCGGCGTGGGCGGGGGCGGCGGCAACGCTGTGAACCGCATGATCCAGGCTCGGATGGAAGGAGTAGAGTTCATTGCCGCCAACACCGACGTGCAGGCGCTTAAACTTTCCCAGGCGCCGGTAAAGTTGCAGCTTGGGGTGCGGCTGACCTCGGGGCTGGGCGCAGGGGCCAACCCCGACGTGGGCAGGAGAGCTGCGCTCGAAGACTCGGAAAAGATTATCGAGGCGCTCGAGGGCGCGGACATGGTGTTTGTGACGGCGGGCCTGGGCGGCGGCACGGGGACGGGCGCGGCTCCGGTGATTGCGTCGCTGGCAAGCGAGATGGGCATTTTGACGGTTGCGGTGATCACGCGGCCGTTTGCGTTTGAAGGCAAGCGCCGGCTGCAGCAGGCCGAGCGCGGCATGAAGGAGCTGATCGACAGCGTGGACACGATGATCGTGATCCCGAACGAGAAGCTGCTGGTAGTGGCAAAGGACGCGGGCTTCTTTGAGAGCTTCAGGATTGCGGACGATGTGCTGCGGCAGGGCGTGCAGGGGATCAGCGACATTATTACGATTCCGGGCATCATCAACCGCGACTTTGCGGACGTGAAGACGACGATGGCGGGGATGGGCCAGGCGGTGATGGGGACGGCGGTTCGCTCGGGCGCGAATCGCGCGATCGAAGCGGCGCAGGCGGCCATGGCGTCTCCGCTGCTTGAATCCGGCGCGATTGATGGGGCACGCGGGATTCTGATCAACATCACGGGCTCGAGCTCACTGAAGCTTTCCGAGGTGAACGAGGCATCCTCGCTGATCCAGGCGGCTGCGCATGAGGACGCGAACATCATCTTCGGCGCGGTGCTGGATGAGCGTATGGGCGACGAGGTAAAGATCACCGTGATCGCGACGGGCTTCCGCGACCAGATGCCGGAACGCCGCGCACGGATGCTGACGGTTGAAGAAGCGCCTCTGATCTCGGTGCCGGTGATGTCGCTGGACAGTTGGATGCATGAAACGGGTCCGGCGGTGGAGGCGGCCACAGCGCGATTTCTGAGCCAGGTGGAAGAGGAAGAGAAGACCAGCGAACTGGTGAAGGAGCCGATTCCGATTCGGAAGCCTGCCCCCGCTGCCGTCGAAGGTACGTTCTTCGCAACGCATGAGGCCGTGGTTGACGAGCCGCTGGTTACGGGGCCTGTGTTTGCCGAAGAGGTGGCGGCGAGTGTCCCGGTGGAGCACGAGCCCGTGTTTGCCGCGGCGATGAACGGCAAGAATGGCAATGGGTTCCATCATGCCGAGCTTCATGTCGAGCATGAGGCCGAGGTCGAGGCGGTACACGAGCTGCCGAAGCCGAAGTTTGCCGAGCTGGCTGAAGAGCCGGCGTACACGCTGCTACCCAAGGAGTATGCGGCTGGCGGTTTTGGCAACGCTTCGCAGGCGGCGGTGGCCATCGACGAGCGCACAACGCAGCCAGCGACGCTTTTTCCTGAATCGGAAGGGGACGGGGAGCGCGACCTGGATGTGCCGGCGTTCATGCGGAGGCTGCAGTTCTAGGGCTTGTTACACGAACACCCAGCGATGCCGACCCGGGGACCTTCCAACTCCGGACCGGGGTGTATAGTGCAAGGTAAGCTCAAGAGATGATCTGTTCCTCGCAAGTTGTAGGTGAGGACTGTTGTGCTTTGGGTAACGCTTTAGGTATTTTGAAGAAATACAACAGTTGGCTGCCGTGTTGACTGATCAGGACTGGCTTAGGGACCCTTAATAGAAGTGGATTAGAAGGTTCCGGAGCGCGGCTTGATGAAAGACTGGAAGCGAGCCGATTGAATGGATGAAGGTCCGGGCTAGACACAGGGTTCGCAGTTTCAGGTAAAGAGTATACGGTTGTGGGGGTTAGCTGGATGAGGGTTTGGCGGTTTTGGGCACTTGGTATAGCGCTGGCTGGGATTGGTTGGTTGAACGCCGGTGCGGCTGGACTTGACGTACAGCATCCGCTGCATCATGCCCGCGCCAGCGAATCACACCTGACGGAAACGCATGCTTCTGGCAGCGCGCGTCATCATACGAGTGGGGCGAGTGGGGTGAGCGCGGGGAATTCACGGCGGCCAATCCATAGTGTGGCGGGCAAGAGTACGGCTGGCCGGGCCGCGGCGACTCATTCCAGAACACATTTTGCGGCATCGAGCGGANNCTGGGCGACATGAACGGGACGGCGGTGGTGATCGATCCATCGAATGGGCGGATTCTGGCGATGGTGAACCAGAAGCTTGCGCTTTCGCCGGGAGCCGAGCCCTGTTCGACGATCAAGATCACGGTGGCGATGGCGGCGCTGAGCGAGGGGCTGGTAACGGCGGATACGCCGGTGAAGCTCGACGGCTTCCGCATGAACATGACGCAGGCNNGCAACAACCTCTACTTTGAGGAGCTTGGCAGGGAGCTGGGATTTGAACGGATCCGGCACTATGCGAATCAGTTTGGGCTGGGTGAGCTGGCCGGCTATAACATTCCCGGCGAGCAGCTTGGGGTTTATCCGGACGAAGAACTGCCGGCGGCGGAAGGCGGCGTAGGCCGGATGTGCAGCTTTGGGCAGGGNNATGGCCGAGGCTATGGAGTTCGAGCCGAAGGTGAAGCGGACGCTGGACATAGCTCGCTATCTTCCGGATATCGAGCAGGGCATGGCCGGGGCGGTCCAGTTTGGGACGGCACGGAGACTGCACGCGGAATTCAACCAGTTGCCTGTTTTTGGCAAGACTGGAACTTGCTCGGACAAAGGCACACGTTTTGGCTGGTTTGCGTCGTTCTCGCAGGCGCCGGGGGGCGGGGGGCTGGTGACGGTCTTCTTTCTGGAAGGCGGACGGCCGACATTTGGTCCGCGCGCGGCTGAGCTGACGGGGGCGTTCTACAAGAACCTTTGGGATCGCAACTACTTTGCGGGCAAGGGCGGGCAGGATGCGGCGTTTGCGAAGCCGGTATTTGAGTCGGGCAAGGCGGGCGGCTCGCAGTAGGACTGCTGAGCTTGGAATTCAGAAGCCGCCTGCGGGCGGCTTTTCTTGTTTCGGGCGCGGATTCTCTTCGATGAAGCGAAAGTGAACTCTGCGACATCCAAGGGAACAGCCGTTGAAGCATCGCCGAAAGGGTCGCGAATGTTTTTGCATGCGAACGTAACTCTTATTCACCAACCGAAACGGGATCGCTGATGGAACTGCCGATTCACATCTTGATGGTTTATGGATACCTGCTGCTGGCTGGGTGGGTTCTGACGGAGCAATTGGGGCTTCCGCTGCCGGCGATGCCGGTGCTGCTGGCGGCTGGGGCGCTCTCGGCTGAGCACGAGCTCAGTTTCGGCCTGGCATTTCTCGTGAGTCTTGCAGCAACTCTGGTGGCGGATACAACCTGGTTTCTGGTGGGGCGGCGGTATGGGCACCATGTGCTGCGGCTGCTTTGCAAGCTGAGCCTGGAGCCGACGATCTGCGTGCGGAAGACGCAGGACTCGTTTGGACGCCGCCGCGAGCTGACGCTTGTGATTGCGAAGTTTGTGCCAGGGCTGGCGACGCTGGCTCCGCCAGTTGCGGGCGAAAACGGCATGAGCTTTGGGCGGTTCCTTCTTTTTGATTCGATCGGCGCGTCATCGTGGCTGCTTGTGCTGCTGGGAGTTGGACGGTTCTTTGGCGACATACTGAAGCGCGATCCCCGTCTGTTGGATTGGGTTGGGCGATTCTCTGGGGCGCTGCTGGTGGCGGGTATCGTTGGGTTCTTTCTTTACCGGCTTTATCGGCGGCGCGTATTCATGAAGGAGCTGGTGGAGGCGCGCGTGCAGGCGGCGGACCTGAAGGGCCAGATGGATGCGGGGGAACTGGTATATATCGTGGATCTGCGGCATCCGCTGGAGCTTTTGCCTGATCCGTTCACGCTGCCGGGCGCGGTGCATTTTTCACCGGAGGGTCTGGCGGCGCGGCACAAGGAGATTCCGCGGGACCGCGACGTTGTGCTCTTTTGCACTTGCCCGAGCGAGGCGACGGCGGCGAAGACGGCGATGACTCTGTACCGGTTGGGAATTGAGCGGGTGAGGCCGTTGCGCGGCGGGTACGACGAGTGGAAGCGGCTAGGGTACCCGGTGGAGGCTGCGAAGTTGTCGAGGCCGCCGCTGGAACCGGCGCGGGCGATTTAAGCTGGAGGTTGGCTGCGCGCTGCGCGTGCAGTGGAGCGAAGCCTTGGCTTACGACGACCTGAGAGACTGGATCAAAACGCTGGAAAAAGCCGGCGAGCTGAAGCGAATCAAAGAAGAGGTTTCGCCGGAGCTCGAAATCACGGAGATCACCGACCGCGTGTCGAAGATTGGCGCGGGGGGGAAGGCGAACGGGAGTGCATCGGTCTCCCACCCTTCCGCAAAAGCGCGGAAGGATGGGGCACCCACATCTCCTGCGAACGGGGCGTATTTGCCAGGCGGGCCGGCACTGCTGTTTGAAAATGTGAAGGGGCATCCGGGGCACAAAGTTCTGATCAACCAGTTTGGCTCGGAGCGGCGGATGGCGATGGCCCTGGGCGTGGAGCGGCTGGACGAGATTGCTGAGCGGATTACGGGGCTGATGAACGTGAAGGCGCCGGAGGGGTTGTTCGACAAGCTGAAGATGCTGCCGCAACTGGGTGCGCTGACGGCGGCATTTCCGAAGACGGTTAGCGCGAAGGATGCGCCGTGCAAGCAGGTGATTCTGCGCGAGAACTTTGATCTGAACCAGTTTCCGATTTTGAAGTGCTGGCCGCATGACGGCGGGCGGTTTATTACGCTGCCGTGCGTGCATACGCGCGATCCAAAGTCGGGCAAGCGGAACATTGGCATGTATCGGATGCAGGTGTACGACGGGCAGACGACGGGGATGCACTGGCAGCGGCAGAAGGTGGCGGCGGAGCATTTCAGGAATGGGATTCGGAACGCGGCTGCGCAGGAAGCGAAGTCAAGCGGGACGATGAGCGAAGCAGTGGCGCGGGTCTCGGCGATGGCGGAGAGCGCGGGCGGGTCGGTGACGATTCCCGACGGGCCGATAGGCGGGCTGCCGCAGGTGGCGCTGGGGAAGATGAAGGGGACTGGACGAGGCGCCAGGCTGGAGGTGGCGGTGGCGATCGGGACTGA
>PMXB01000211.1 GCA_003165935.1 Acidobacteriaceae bacterium
CCTGTTGTTTAGGATTCTTCGGATCGCCGCCGTAGAGCACGTTGACGGTGCCTTTGCTGGCGGGCATCAGGTTCGGTATAGCCGGGCTTTCGAAGTACATCGTCATTTCGGTGAAGACCACTTTGCTATTGCAGCCAGCGGGAATGGGGTTGTCGGCTGTGACCCAGGTGCCGATCAGGGAGTAGTCGGATGCTCCGGCTTTGCAGCCGGAAATAAGCACCAGAGACAGGGCCACGCTAGATAGAGTGACACGCATCAGTTGTTCCTCCTTTACAAGCAAAGAAGGCGTAAAAGATGTGCATCAACCTTCAAACGAAAATCCAATGTACCGCATTATGAAACCCGGCCACTTCAGGTGCAGTTGCATCGCATAGTGTTCATGGCGCTCGGTACGGGCCTGGTTGGCAATTCGCCGAAACGATTCAGCAGGGAATTGGGGAGTGCAGGTAAACCCCAGTTTCCTCAAACGAGATGCTAAGACCGCCTGCGGGGCCGCGAGCGACCGCTTCACCATGGCTGTCTGACCGGATGATCGTTTCAGTGAACCCTCTCCAGCTTGATCACGCAATTCACCTCGTGCGTATTCGGGTTGGCCATCATGGTGTACGTCATCTTGACACCGGACAGGGTCCGCATCAGCACTGGGTCGGCCTTTTGCGCCGAGACGATATACCCCGCCACATAGCTCTCATCGAACGGATCTCCAGGCATCATCTGCCAGTTCCGCATCAGCAGCTTCCTCAACTCGTCGCTCACGTTATCAAACCGCAGCAGCCCCAGCTTGTACACCGACCCCGGCTTGATCTCCACCGTGTAATTCACCACGCTGGCTGTCTCATCAAGCTCCGGATGCGGAACCACGGCACAATCCAGGTATCCCTTCGCCTTGTAACGCGCTGAGATTGCCGCCCAGATCCCACGCACCGTCGCGCCCTTCGACGGAGCCGCCGGTTGTGCCGCGGATGTCTGCATCGTCACCCACTTATCCAGCTCTGCCTGTGTCACCAACGAGTCCGCCGGCAGGTGAATCGTACCCAGTTTGTAGAGGTGCCCCTCTTCGATCCTCACGACATACGGCACATTCACGGCGGTTGCATCCACCGTGAAGTCGCCCTCTCGCGCCACGTGCACTTTCACTGCCGCATACCCCTCATCGGCATAAAAGGAGCTGAACGCGTGCTCCAAATTCGCCGCTGAGTTGTCCGTGGAATACGGCGTCCCCGTGGTGCGGTCAGCCAACCGCTTTACCTTTGCTGCCAACTCCGGTGAAACGCCCTTCACTGCGATTGTCCCCACCATCACCGGAGGCGTGGAAATTGAAAAGCTCATCGCCGTCACGTGGCTTGTCCCTGGCGTGCCCATCGGCGTCGCCGTAACCGTGGCCTGAATCCCTTCGTCCACCAGTGCCTGCTCCAGCACCTTGATCACGCCGTCCAGCAGCGTCCCCTCGGCCGGAACCTTCCCGTGATACAACGGGAACTGATCGTGAATCCGGGCATCGAGCGCCGGTCCGGGCGCGAGCGGGAGATTGTCCAGGTGAATCGTAAAAAGCTGGGGCGCAACCGTGAGTTGGTACACCATGTCCACGCCGTCGAACTTGTAGGTGACGCTGTCGAACACGCCGCTGTCCATCAACCGCTTGGAGTGGTCGTTCATCTCCGCCGCCGATAGAACAATGCCCCGCTTGAGATTCGCCGCGGCCAGCAGTTCCTGGTCGGAGTACTCAGGCGCGCCCTTGAACTGGATCGTCTTGGGCTGAAACTTCTGTGCAGGCGCAAGCTGGCACAGCGAGAGCAGAACGATTGCAGTTGCAAAGCGGGAGCAATTTCGGGGCATGATTGCAAAGACTAACAGACGAGTTATCGGCAGTAAATCTGCGCTCGAAGAAAAATCCGCGTGACTTACAGTAAAGTCGCAACGGCCCGCTCGCCGCCGCGACCGATTCGCAAACTCGCCCTAGCTTCCCGCGTGAAAGTCCTTGTATTCCGCGGTGAACATTGTGTGCCGCAGGCTGAAATTCGCCGCCCCTGAGTCACCGCCCGGGACATCCTCGGTGTTGATTACCGCCCGCACCGGCACAACAAGGGTCTTATCTCCCACCGGCATTGGCCCGTAGTCGATGCGCTGGTCCTCCTGGTGCACAACGTCAGAGTTCTTGAACTCCGCCTGCGTGATCAGCCGGACTACGATCCCCGTCTCAGGATTGATGAAGATCTCCCCGTGATACGGCACGGTCGCCTTGTAGAAGTTCCAACTCGTTGTGGTCTGCAGGTTACCCTTGGCCCCTCCGCCGCCCGGCATGGAAGCCGAGGAAAAGAACACTCTGCCCGCCTGTCCCACATCGGGGAAGCAGCAGTCATCCACCGCATAGTGGGTGTTCTTCTTGTCCACGTTGAAGGCGTACACCGCAGCCTGCTTGCCGTTCACCAGTTCCCAGCGCAGAAAGCGGATCTTTCCAGCTTTTTGCGCTTCCTCGAAGACCGTGCTCAACACCGGCGCCTGTCCCAGCAGGGCGAGCATCCCGTTCGCGCCCCACTGTCCCTTTTCCTGCGGAATCGGATTCTTCTCCGCGCCGTTCACAAAATCCACCTGTGCCTCGGTCGAATTGATGTAGTGGACAAATTGGTTTGGAAGCACGAGGTTTGGATTGGCGCCCGCGTCGCTGATCGCACTGTTCTGCAGGCCTGAGGTGAGGGGTCCCTGCTCCACGTGATCCTGGAACCGCACCATCGTCCTGGTTGCCCCCAGATGAGGCAGCGCGCCGTAGGTCTTCGTGGCATACTCTGCCGCCCTGTCCAGCATCGCCTTCTGGGCTGCCGCGTCCGGTGCGGCAGCATTGGGCAGGTCATCGGCCGGAGGGGCCAGGGTTGCGCTTCGCGCTTCCAGCACATAGATCTGCTCGGTCGAAAACTTTCCCGGAACGTAATCCACCAGGCTGTTCATCGTCGACCGCGTCAACTCTTCACTCAGCACCACCTGCTTCAGCGCCGTGGCAACTTCTTCATCCGTCTTCTTTGCCGCCTGCATCTGCACCAGCATGTCTCTGAGTTGCTGCACGGTGACCTTCTTCGCGCCCCAGGCTGGCATCGCGGTCAGCATCACCACAACCATCCATGTAAATCGTTTCATTGGACCAACTCCTCCCAATTCAAGCCGGACCAATTCTACATACCTGAATGTGTTTTTGCCCGTGACGGACGGTCTCCGGTCTTCTGGGGGAAATCCCCTTGTGCAGGGAATCAATTGTTCGGCAGTGATTGGCGCGCCTGGGCAGGCTTATTGAGTTCAGGGGCGATCGCGCGGAAAGACCTGGCCGCTCGCTTCAGCCGCGGGTTGCGAGCTGTGCCTGAACCTTGCTTTGGAAGAAATCCAGCGACTTCGTCAGCCCTTCTCGCAGCGAAACCTGTGGTATCCATCCCAGAAGTTTCTCTGCCCGGGCGATGTTGGGGCATCGCCGCGTTGGGTCGTCCTGGGGAAGTGGCTCAAACCGCAATTCGCTCCGCGACTTTGTCACCTCCAGAATCGCCTTCGCGCACTCCAGAATCGTGTACTCGTCGGGATTCCCCAGGTTCACCGGCATGTGCTCTGCTGACCGCGAAAGCCGCAGAATTCCTTCGATCAGGTCGTCAACGTAGCAGAAGCTCCGCGTCTGCTTGCCGTCCCCATAGATCGTCAGCGGCTCGCCCAGCAACGCCTGCATCATCAGGTTTGAAATCACTCGCCCATCGCTCGGATGCAATCGCGGTCCGTAGGTGTTGAAGATTCTCACCAGGTGAGTATTCACGCCACGCGAGCGGTGGTAGGCCATAACCAGCGCCTCAGCATACCGCTTTGCCTCGTCGTACACCGACCGAGGACCCACCGGGTTCACGTTCCCCCAGTAGTCCTCTGTCTGCGGATGAACCTGTGGATCGCCATAGCACTCGGAAGTCGAAGCATGCAGGAGCCCTGCTCCGTACCGGGCGGCAATCTGCAGCGCATTCTCCGTTCCTGCTGAACCTACCCGGAGAGTTTCGATCGCCAAACGCAAATACTCCGGCGGGCTAGCAGGCGAAGCCATGTTGAACACGTAGTCCACACGACCCACATCAAATGGCTGGCAAATGTCTCTCTCTTGAAATGTGAAGCCGGAGTTGCCTGTCAGGTGGGCAAGATTCTCCAGGGTCCCGGTCGACAGGTTGTCGACGCCGATCACCGTGTGGCCATCGGCCAACAGACGATCTACAAGATGCGACCCCAAAAAACCCGCTGCGCCTGTAACAAGGACATGCATCGTAAGAGGCTCTCGCTCCGTTCAAATGAGAAACAATTCAGGCGCAGCATCACTTCCCAGGAAAGTTAGAAGCGGGGAGGGAAGCAATTGGCCTCAGGATACCATGCTGCGTGGTTTCCCCTGCTGCGCCTGATAGCCCGCGGGCCTGCCCACACTCACGTAAGTAAACCCATGGTCAAGCATGGTTTGCGGCTTATAAAGATTGCGCCCATCCACCACAATCGGGAACTTTACAACCCGGTTCAGCTTCACCAGGTCTATCGTCCCGAACTCTTTCCAGTCAGTCAAAATGAGCACCGCATCTGCGTCCGCCGCGGCCGAATAAAGGTCATCCGCGTAACGCATCTTTGCGGAACCCGGCAGCACTTCCTTTGCCCTGTCCATCCCCGCCGGATCGTAAGCCGTGACAATCGCGCCGGCATCCAGCAGCTTGCGGATCACCTCCAGCGCCGGTGACTCGCGGATATCGTCTGTATTTCCCTTGAAGGCCAGTCCCAGCGCGGCCAGCTTCTTGCCGCGAAGCGTCCACAGCGCCGAGAGTACCTTGTTGAAGAAAACATCCTTCTGCGTTTCGTTGATCTTGCGAATCTCTCTGAGCAGTTGGAAGTCGATTCCGTGCTGTTGCGCGACCCAGTGGAAGGCCGCCACATCCTTGGGGAAGCACGAACCGCCGTAGCCAAGCCCCGCGCGCAGAAACTTCGGCCCAATCCGGCTATCCATGCCCATGCCGGCCGCAATGTCCTCGATGTCTGCGTCCACAGCCTCGGCCAGGTTTGCCACGGCATTGATGAACGAGATCTTCAACGCCAGGAAGGCATTTGACGCATGCTTGATGATCTCCGCACTTTGCGCCGAGGTCACCAGCAGCTTTGCCGGATTCTCCTTGCTGCAGGCGCCCTTCATCGCGCCAGGCTGCTCATAGTAGCTGCCCCCGGTCAGCGGCTCGTAGATACGTTGCAGCACCCCTGCCGCGCGCTCGCTGGTGGTCCCCACCACGATCCGGTCCGGGTGCATGAAGTCCTTGATCGCCGTCCCTTCACGCAGGAACTCCGGGTTCGATACGATGTCAAAGTCCTTCGGGTCAACTCCATGACGGTGCAGAACCCGGCGAATCCACTCGTTTGTATACACCGGGACCGTGCTTTTTTCCACGATTACCTTGTAGTCGCTGATGCCCCGCGCAATCTCTGAAACCACCGCTTCCACATAGGAAAGGTCGGCCGCGCCGGTATCGCCCTGTGGCGTTCCCACCGCGATGAAAATCGCTTCGCTCGCCTCCACCGCCTGGCCCAGGTTGGTGGTGAACTCCACGCCCTTGTCCCGATGGCGCTCGAGCAACTCCGGCAGTTGATCTTCAAAAATCGGCACACCGCCTTCGTTCAGCGTCTTCACCCGCGCTTCATCGTTGTCTACACAGATGACCCGGTGGCCGATTTCAGCAAAGCATACCGCCGCAACCAGGCCCACATATCCGGAGCCGATCACACAGATTGAAACTGGTTTTGACATGCGCTGGCTCTATCTCGTTTCAATGCGTTCTTGAGCGTTTTTGGGATCGGAGTCGCCGGGCGATTTTCCGCGTTTCAGATCCTGAATCCAAGTTCCAGATCCGGGATTGGGCTCCGAAGTCAGGATGGGAGGATATGGTGCGCTTACTCGTCTAGGCTACCCGTTCCCCCTGCAACCCGGCAATCCATTTCATGCCCCGGCGTTTTAGGCGCCTTTCTATTTGCGAAACCGCGGATACGTCCATCCCATCTTCCGCCCGGAGTCCTCTTCCAGCACTCTCTTCGAATCTGCTTCGAGCAGCCGAATCCCGCTCCGATGGTAGATTGAGAGATCGGAGAGCAAATATGCCTGGTCCGGATTGGCGTAAGTCGGTGATTGAGTACATTCGTGCCGAAGCGCGTCCCGTCGATAAATTCGGCCACCAGCCAAGGCTCTACGCCCTCGCCTCCCGTATCGGAAGGGGTCGGAGATTCGACGACGACGTTCTCTTCGCCGCCGCCTGGATGCATGACCTCGGAGTCTTCCTCGGCCACCGCCCATCTGACCCCGATGAACTCGCTTGTTGGGACCATGTCCCTTATACGATTGCCCGCACCCGTGAACTCCTCCCCGCGTGGGGCTTCCCCGCAGCAAAGCTGGATGCCGTGGTTTCCGCCATCGCCACCCATCAGCCACAGAACGATCCCATCGAGACGGAAGCAACCATCCTGCGCGACGCAGACATACTTGAACAGCTCGGCGCCCTCGGCGCGCTGCGGGCCTTTGCAAAGGTTGGCCGCGATACCCGCTACCCCACGTTTTCTTCTGTTGTTCCTGTTTTGCAAAGAGCGGTTGACGAATTGCCACCCAAACTACGTCTAAAGAGTGCGCGACTTTTGGCGACCAAACGTGTTAAACACTTAAAGTCACTGATTGCAGCCATCAACGCAGAAGCTGGCCAATTGCTTCACTGAACGGGCGGGTTATCGGGATCCAATTTGTTTGTTGCCGTCCTGCAGTTTTCATTCGTAGAGTGCTTTGGTGATCACTACAGCGTTTGTTTGCGCAATCTTTGCCTTGTATTCCGGCGACGCCGATGTACACTTGGCCCCAATGGGTCTTTTGTCCCCCCAATTGATTCAGTAGGTTGCGAGGAGAAGCTGCATGTTGTTCCGGAAGGCGCCCTTAATATATCTGGCTGCACTCTCAGTCTTCGTCTTCATCCTCCCTGCGTCCGCTCAGGTCATTCCGGCCGCTGAGGAAGGAAGTTTGCCNNTCCGCCCAACTGCCAGCCTAACCCTTCCGGACTGCGCTTCGATACGGCCGAAGGTGGCCTCATCTACAGATGGCACCGCTATGCCAAGTTCCATCCCTTGGCCAAGGTGCTCGCGGGCTTTGGAAATGAGGATTTCCCCGCGGATATCAATGTGCACTACCCTTCGGGGGGAAGGCTCTACACGCATGACACCCGAAACTTCTTCGCCGCCGGAGCGGGACTGGAGTACCGGGTTAAGCCCAGGTTCGATATCCGGGCAGATTATGAATATCAATTCTGGCCCGACTTCCTTGGCCACAATTATGTGAAACCCAGGGGCTTAACTGTCGGTGTCCTTTACTCGTTCAAGCCCTACCACCACCACACCCCTCACTATTGATTGAGGATGGTTATTGCACCCCCGGCATGGACTCCCAGATTTGCCCTGCCCGCCATATCTGATGGTTGTGCCGTCAGCGGATATCAGTTCTTGAACGAGCTCTTCGCCGTTCAGAAAACCTGGGATACTCGGGAGTTTACGCTGGTGGCAGAACTCAACCTTCGAATTCTGCACAAACGTCCTGGCTGAATTCTTCATTCTCGTTTGATTGCAGGCTGGTTACAGACGTAACAGTTAGCCATTCCGGCCCAGGTCACACGCACTGTCAAGGTGTTTTCTGACGCTTCAAATATGCCATACTAGCTATAAGATGAGCCGGGACGAGAAGCTCCCAAATACTTCTGCCAAATCGGCCAGCCCTTATTTCTTCCACCTGCCTCACTGATTGCCTGCAGCGCTTGAAACTGCAATTACAAATTTCGAAACAAGGGGTAACTGCAACTGATGCAAATCCGTGGCGCACACGTTCTGGTTTGCGGGGCTGGCGGATTCATCGGCGGTCATCTGGTGAATACACTCCTTGAGCAGGGAGCCGCCTCGGTGCGCGCGGTCGACATCAAGCCCTTTGACGAGTGGTACCAGTGCAACCCCGCCGCCGACAGTCGCATCCTCGATCTCCAGTTGCGCGACAGTTGCTTTCAGGCCGCCAAAGGCATCGATGCGGTTTTTCAACTGGCCGCCGATATGGGCGGAATGGGCTTCATTGAGAACAACAAAGCCCTCTGCATGCTCAGCGTGCTCACCAACACCCACATGCTCATTGCAGCCCGCGAGTCCGGCGTTAAGCGCTTCTTTTATTCCTCCTCTGCCTGCGTCTACAACGGCGACAAGCAGAAGGACGAGAATGTCATACCGCTCAAGGAAGAAGATGCCTATCCCGCGCTGCCCGAAGACGGTTACGGCTGGGAGAAGCTCTTCAGCGAGCGCATGTGCCGTCACTTCCATGAGGATTACGGCATGGAGACCCGCATAGCCCGGTTCCACAATGTTTACGGGCCTCTCGGCACCTGGACAGGTGGCCGCGAAAAGGCCCCTGCGGCCATCTGCCGCAAGGTGCTTGAGGCGCGCCATTCCGGCAACCACGAAATCGAAATCTGGGGTGATGGCCACCAGACGCGCAGCTTCATGTACATCGACGATTGCACCAAGGGCGTAGTTGATATCTTCCACAGCGACATCCTCGAACCCATTAATCTTGGCTCCAGCGAACTGGTCACCATTAACCAACTTGTGGACATAGCGGAAGACATAGCCGGCGTAAAACTGCTGCGCACCTACAATCTCAAGGCTCCCAAGGGCGTGAACGGCCGCAACAGCGACAACACACTCATCCGCAAATACCTGGGATGGGAGCCCTCCATCCGCCTCCGCGACGGTATGGAAAAAACCATGGCCTGGATTCAGCAACAGATGATTGAGCAACAAATGCTGGCCGGCGTGGCATCGAAGTAGGCAATTCCCGGGACGAGAGCTTCGCGATCCCGGGAATGTGCTTCTTCAGAGTCTTGTCGGAGGAAGTAATGTCATCCGGTCCTTTAAAAGGGTGACAAGATTCGTGGCAGACCTGCAGGACGATTTGGCTGATATCGATGGAAAGTGGTCAGAATAGACCGTGAATACTCCACTGTTTCGTTTAGATTGCGAATACCGTGATCGGTTCTATTGGGACGTAGGGAGTCAACTTGAGTTGTTGAGGAGCGAACCGGGATGAGCACGACAGTCCGCTTTCAGCAGATCCTGGGCATCCGATTCCTGGTCGGCACGGCCGACGATGCCATCGACCAGGTCTCAAGCAACGGCGGCCTCGTCGTTGTTCCTGCCGCTCCCGCCCTCAAGAATCTCGCCCACGACAAGCGCTACCGGGACGCCCTCCTCGGCGCCGACTTTGCCATTGCCGACAGCGCCCTTATGGTCATCCTCTGGAACCTCATCCAGCGCGACCGTATCCCCAAGCTCTCCGGCCTTCGTTACCTCCGTGCCCTGCTCGACCGCGATCAGTTCCGCACCCAGGGCGCCAGCTTTTGGGTGATGCCCAACCCCGCCGCAGCCGGTCGCAACGTAGCCTGGCTTCGCAAAAACGGCATTCATCTCACCGGCGACGACGTCTACCTCGCTCCCATGTACGGCCCCAACCTTGAGGACCGCGAACTCCTCCGCCAGCTAGAGCAGCGCCGCCCAGGGCACATCGTTCTCGGCCTCGGCGGCGGCACTCAGGAGCGGCTCGGCCTCTATCTCAAACAGCACCTGTCCTACAGCCCCGCCATTCACTGCATTGGCGCCGCCATCGCCTTCCTCTCCGGCTACCAGGTCCACATCCCCGTTTGGGTCGACCACGCAGGCCTCGGCTGGCTTTGGCGCAGCCTCTCAGCGCCTAGCGTTTACGGCCCCCGTTACTGGGATGCGCGCCACCTCGCACCGCTCATCATCCGCTTCCGCGACCGCCTGCCCAGCGTCGCCTCCTGACCCGCTCCCCCTCGATTTTTCCGTTTGTCTCGACTCTCCCTTCCACATGCCGCTCCCCAAATTCAGCCGAATCAGGCAAAATGGTGTACGACATGAGCATCCGATTTGCACTCCCGCAGATACTTCGCACCGCCATAGACCTCGCCGCCGCTGACTGGCACTCCAACCTCAAAATCGAGCGCTTCTGGCAGAAGGATCCCTCCCTCTGGACCCGAGATGGAGAAGAGAAGTGGATGGGCTGGCTTGACATTGTCGAACGCCAGCAGAAAGACATTGGCACCTTTGCCGCGCTAGCCGGCGAAATCAAATCTGCCGACTTCCATACTGTGCTCCTCGTCGGCATGGGCGGCTCCAGCCTCTGCCCTGAAGTCCTCGCCAAGACATTTGGACGTATGCCCGAGTTCCCCGAACTCCGCATCATCGACTCGACTGATCCCGTCCAGGTCTGGGAGGTCCGAAACGAGATCAATCTCCCCGACACTCTCATCGTCGTCGCCTCAAAGTCCGGTTCCACGCTCGAGCCGAACATCCTCAAGCAATACTTCTTCGAGCAGATGAAGTTCGCCGTCGGCGACGAAGCGGGCGCCCACTTCATCGCCATCACCGATCCCGGCTCAAAAATGGAGCAGGTCGCCAAAGACGACAACTTCCGCTACATCTTCTACGGCGACCCGGCCATCGGCGGCCGTTACTCCGCGCTCTCCAACTTCGGCGTCGTCCCCGCCACCCTCGCCGGCCTCAACGTTGGCAAACTCCTTGATCAGGCAAGCAAAGCCGTCGCTGAGGCAAAGCTTGCCGTCGACTCCAACCCCGCTGTCCAACTCGGCCTCCTGCTCGGCACCGCTCACAACGCCGGCCGCGACAAGATCACCATCTTCACCTCGCCTGAGATTCACGACCTCGGCGCCTGGCTTGAGCAACTCATCGCCGAATCCACTGGAAAGCTCGGCAAGGGAATCACCCCCGTCGATCGCGAAGCCATCGCCGATCCCCCTGAATACGGCAACGACCGCATCTTCGCTTACATCAAGTACACCGGCACCGCCGACTTCTCGCAGGACGCTGCCGTCGCCGAGCTCCAGGCCGCCGGACACCCCGTCATCGCCATCGAAATCTCCGACCTCTACGAGCTCTTCGGCCAGATTTTCACATGGGAGATCGCCACCGCCGTCGCCGGCTCTGTGATGGGCATCAACCCCTTCAACCAGCCCGACGTCGAAAGCGCCAAGATCGAGACCCGCGCCCTTACCTCTGAATACGAAAAGTCAGGCACACTCCCCACGCGCGAGCCCGTCCTCGTTGACTCCGGCGTCAAACTCTACGCCACTCCCGCCTACGCTGCCACACTCCAGGCCGCAGCGCCCTCGCAGACATTGGCCGGCTACCTCCGCGCCCACCTCAACCAGATTCAACGCGGCGACTACTTCGCCGCGCTCGCCTTCCTGCCCATGTTCGACTCCCACGAGCGCGTCATCCAGGGCTTTCGCCACAAGGTCCGCGACAAAAAGCGCGTCGCCACCTGCCTCGGCTTCGGCCCGCGCTTCCTCCACTCCACCGGCCAGGACTACAAAGGCGGACCCAACGCCGGCGTCTTCCTCCAGATCACCGCCGACCACGCCCGCGACGTCGATATTCCCGGTGCCCGCTACAGCTTCGGCATCGTCATCGATGCCCAGGCCGCCGGCGACCTCGCCGTCCTCGAATCCCGGGGCCGCCGCGCACTTCGCGTCCACCTCGGCGCTGACCTTCTTCTTGGCTTGCCAGCTCTGGCTGCCGCGTTCGACGAAGCGTTGAGTTAGGAACTTGCTCGCCATCTTCACACTCTGAAAGAGGCAAGCATGGACTCATCGCAACCCCAACCCAGTCACTGCCTCCCCGCCGCCATCGGCCTTGTCTTCCTTGCTCCTCTGGTTGCCGAGTTCCTTCTCGGCAACCTGCCCATCAAAATGCTCCCAGCCCTCATCGTGCTCGCGCCCTTCTACGGTGGCGGCGCGCTGCTCATCCGCGAAATTACCCGCCGCGCTGGTCGGGGATGGCCCACCATTGTGGTGCTTGCACTCGCCTACGGCATCGTCGAAGAGGCTTTCACTACCCAAACCCTCTTCAACCCCGACTACATGCACCTCCATCTCCACCTCCTCGATTCCGCCTATATCCCGGCTCTCGGAATCGGCGCCTGGTGGACCATCTTTGTTCTCGCCCTCCACACCGTCTGGAGCATCTCCACCCCCGTCGCCCTCATCGAGGCCACCGTCCCTCGCCACGCCTCCACGCCATGGCTCGGCAAGTGGGGCCTCGCCCTCACTGCCATCCTCTTTTTGATTGGAGCCGCCGCCAACACCGCCATCGGCTTCCGCACCGATCACTTCCTCGCCTCGCCCGCTCAGTTCGCCACCTCCGCCACGACTGTGATCCTGCTGGTCGTCGTAGCATTCCGTCTTCCCCAGCCAGCCAACACTGCGACCGGCCCCGCCGAATCCGTCCCCAGTCCCTGGTTCTTCGGCCTCATCGCCCTCGCCGCCGGCTCCGCCATTCTTGTTGTGCCCCCAGGATGGGGCTGGTGGGCCGCGGCCATCATCCTCGGCCTCGAACTTGGCGTGGCCGCGCTCGTCCTATTCTTCGGCCGCACTCTGGCCTGGCGTCCCGCTCACAAACTCGCCCTCGCCGCCGGAGCCGCCCTCAGCTACGCCTGGCACGCATTCATTCAGGCGCCCGTGCTGGGCGGCACAGGCCTCAATGTCCGGATCGGTAACGCCATCTTCGCCCTTGGTGCGGTCCTGCTCATTGCTTTCGCCGCCCGCCGTCTCCGCGCCGCCGGACAACATGCCCCGGCGTAGCTTCCTGCTGGCGAAGCCCGGGCCGCCGCGACGCAGGTGCCGGAACTTTTTCCCTCGGTCCGGGTTCACACTCATGACAGCTTCGCCAGTGCTCCGTCTAAATTGGTGAGCCCCGGAGCAGCACCTGAAGCATCAACTCAGGTAGAGGAGAGATTCTTCGATGAACCCTAAATATTTGAAACCGATCCTTCCCACGTCAGTCGTTCTGGCGGCTCTTGTTTGCGCCGGCCTGGTCGCTCTGGGCGGTCTCGCCGCCAGGGCCCAGGACCCCATGCAGCCCCAGGCCTCATCCGACTCAGCGCAAGCTGCGGCCCAGCCCGGCCAACGCGCCGACGGTCAGGTCGAAATGGACGTCGTCCACGCCCTTGACGCCTCCCGCGCCCTCAAGAACGACATGATCACCGCCGCAACCATCCAGGGCGAGGTCACGCTCTCCGGCACGGTTTCGAGCGATGCCTCCCGCGAACTTGCCGAAACCATCGTCAGCCACGTCTCCGGTGTCACAGGTGTAAAAAACAACCTCAAGGTCGGCAATCCTCAGGCAGATGCGATGGCCGCGCAGGCTGCACCTGACTCCCAGCAGGCAGCCAATGAGCCCGACGACTCCATGGCTCCCATTCCGCCGGGCGCGGATGGCCCCGGCAGCGTCCCCGGCCAGTCGCCGTATCCCAGCCAGGCACCGCCGCCCCCAAACCAGGGCCAGTATCCCAACCAGGGACAATATCCGCCTCAGGGACAGCCTCAGTATCCGAACCAAGGCCAGTATCCCAACCAGGCGCAGGGGCAACCTTATCCCGCCCAGCCCTATCCAAATCAGCCTTATCCTGACGGCTCGCGGCCCCAGTATGCCCCCGGGCCGCCCCGCGCACCGCGCTACGCGCAGGCAACCGGCCCGGTCACCATTCCTCAGGGAACGGTCGTTCAGGTCCGCACCTCTGAGTCGCTCGACAGCAAGCGCGCCAAAGACGGCGCCCCCGTTCAGTTCACAGTTATCCGCGACGTGGCCGTCAACGGCGTCCTCGCCATTCCGCGCGGAGCCACCGTCCACGGTGTCGTGACCGAATCCAGGCAGTCCGGCGATCTGGGCGGCAGTGCCGTCCTGGCCCTCAAGCTCACTTCGCTTGACCTCGGTGGCCATAGCTACGACCTCAACTCCGACCAGTTCAAGGTCAAAGGGCCGAACAAGGCTGGCCAAACCGCCGGCAACACCCTCGGCGGTGCTCTCATTGGCGCAATCATTGGCGGCGCAGTCGGCCGCGGTGGTGGAGCTGCCATTGGCGCAGGTGCCGGTGCCGCTGCAGGTCTCGGCGCTTCCGCTGCTGAGGGCAGTCGTGGCGTCTGGATTCCGGCCGAAGCCCTCGTCACATTCCACCTCAACGAGCCCATCACTGTTGATCCAGTTGACCAGCAGGAGGCAGCGCGTCTTGCTGAGGGTCTTTACCAGGGCGGACCAACTCTCTACCGTCGCAGCCCGTACTACGGCGGCGGCCCCTACGCAGCCGGATACCCCTACGGCTATCCGCCGGTCTACTACCGTCCTTACTACATGGTCGGCGGCGTTTACTACTGGCGCTGAAAAGCGAGATCCACGAAATCAGCTCCGTGCCCCATCCATTCGCAGCCTCACCGCGAATGGGTGGGATGAAAAACTTCAATCCCCTCACGGGCGCTGCATCCATTGCGGCGCCCGTTGAGTTTGTTCGTCAATCGTCATCCCGTCACCACCGCTGCCCCGATCCCCTCGCTCCCCGTCGTCTATAATCTCTAGAGATCGCGTCGAGCGAGATTTGCGCACGCAGGGCCGCTACCCGCCTGGTTCTCCACCCTCCGCTGACCGGCAGGTTGCCCACTTCAAGCGCTTAGAGAGTCGAAGGTTCAAGTCCATCCATGATTCGTTTCCTGCAAACAAACAATCGCATGACCAAGGCCATCTTTGTCGTCATCATCGGGGTCGTCTCGGTGGGCATGGTGGTCTACCTGATCCCCGGCCTCACCGGCCAGGGCTCCTCCGCAGCCGACACCTACGCCACGGTTTACCCTCATTGGTACAGCCGCCTTCTTTCATCGGGAGAGGCAGTCAGTGAGGAGAGGGTCGAGAAGATCGCCCGCCAGCAACTCGCTCAGCAGCACTATCCTGACAATCCCGTCATCCTCAACATCTTTGAGAAGCGCGCCGGCGAGCAGCTCGTCGAGCAGCAGGTGCTTCTGGCTGAGGCTGAAAAGCTGGGCATCTCCGCCACGGACGACGACGTCTCCCACTTCCTCCATCAGGGCCAGTTCGGCGAGTTCCTTTACCCAAAGGGCGAGTTCATTGGCCCGGAGCGCTACGCCGACTTCATCGCCCGCCAGTTCAACATGTCCGTGGCGCAGTTTGAGGGCGAGGTGAGGGACGAGATCGTCATTCACCGTCTCGAGACCCTCATCACCGCCGGCGTCACCGTTGGCGATCAGGAAGTGAAGGACGCCTATCGCAAGAGCAACATCAAGATCAAGTTCGACTACGCGGTAGTTTCCTCTGACGATCTGCGCAAGACCATCAATCCCTCCGACTCCGATCTGGAGGCTTTCTTCAAGACCAACGCGGCTCGCTACGCCACCGCGGTGCCTGAGGAGCGCAAGGTCACCTATTTCGCCTTTACTCCGAACGATCTGCCTGGCGGCGTTCCGCAGCCCACGCAGCAGGAGATTCAGGCATACTTCAACGCGCACCAGAGCGAGTATTCCACCCCCGAGCAGGCCCGCTCGCGCCACATCCTCATTGCAGTGCCAGCCGGTGCAGACGCCAAGACCGACGCCGCCGCCAAAGCCAAGGCTGAGGGCATCCTCAAGCAGATTCAGGGCGGCGCAAACTTCGCCGACCTCGCCAAAAAGTACTCTGACGATCCCGGCTCCAAGGACAAGGGCGGCGAGCTGCCCTTTGCCCAGCACGGCACCATGGTCCCCGAGTTCGACAAGGCCATCTTCAGCCAGAAGATCGGCGACACGCAGATTGTGAAGAGCCAGTTCGGTTACCACATCGTGCAGGTCGAGGAACGGCAGCCCGCGCATCAGCAGGCGATCAACGAGGTTCTCCCCACAATCCAGGCCACGCTCATCCGTGAAAAAGAGGCGCAGGCAGAAGAGAACTACGCCCACGCGCTCACCTCTGAGGCTATCAAGAACGGCCTTGAGAAGACGGCAGCCGCGCACCACCTCCAGCTCGTTACCACGCCGCCCTTCAACCATCAGGGCGTGATTGCAGCGCTGCCTGACGGTTCGCAGGTCATCGGAAAGGCATTCGACTCAAAGGTTGGCGATCCGCCGCAGTACGCGCCCACCGGAGAAGGTTACGCCATCTTCCAGGTCACCGGAATCAACACCGCCCACGCTCCCACCTTTGCCGACTGGAAGTCCCACGTCCTCGACGACTATCGCGATGAGCAGCTTGGCACGCTCCTCGCCACCAAGACCCAGCAGCTCGCCGACAACGCTCGCGACCTGAAGGATCTGGCCAAGGCAGCCAAGGCTGTGGGTGCCACCGTGAAGACCAGCGAGCTCGTCGGCCCCGGCGACCAGGTGCCTGACCTCGGACAGATCGGCCAGGTTGCTCCTCAGTTGCTTGAGCTTCCCGTCGGCGCTGTCAGCGGCCCCATCAACGCGGGCCGCACCGGTGTAGTCGCAAAGATCCTCGACAAGAAGGAACCAACTGCCGACGAGATCGCCAAGAACCTCGACCAGACCCGCGACGAGATGCTGCAAGAGCGCCGCCGCGAGGCCTTTGGCGTTTTCGTCAGCTCCACCATGGACGATTACAAGAAGAACAAGCGCATCGCCCTCAACCCCAAGCTCCAGAAAGCCGCAACCATCCCCGGCATGTAATCCGGAAGCAGAAATCAGATAACCGCCAAGCCCCGCAGCCTCATCGTTGCGGGCTTGTTCTTTTTCTGTCTCTTTTGCAACCCGCCAGGAGCACTTCAGAATCTGATTCTGAAGAATGAGTTGACCGCGAATCAGGCCAGCATTGAGAATTGGCAAGCGTCATTGAAGGAGTCAACAGCGTGAACGACGACCGCAGCGAATCCCCATCCACGGCAAAACTTCTCGCCGCCGAGCCTCAGCTCTTCGTCCACGATATCCAGGCTTCGTGCGCGTTCTACACCACCAAGCTCGGGTTCAAAGTCGGCTTCATCTACGGCGAGCCGCCTTTCTATGCCCAGGTTCGCAGGGACGGCGCCGCGTTGAACTTTCGCCGTCTCGACGAACCCAAAATGAATTCGCCGCTCCGCGAAAAAGACAACAACGAAAACCTGCTGTCCGCATCCATCACTGTCGATGATGTCGATTCGCTCTACCTCGAGTTTCACTCAGCGGGAGCGGAGCTTGTCCAGCCGCTCAAAGCAGAATCGTGGGGCGCTTGCACCTTTATCGTTAAAGACCCCGACGGCAATCTCATCCTTTGTGCCGGGCAAGCGAAGTAAAACTCCCAATCCGGTAAATCTCGCCGGATCGACCCCTCGCCGCGCCACTCGTCAAACCCTCCTGCCACCCCGCCAGCGATAATGGTTCCCATGGAATTCCTGCGCTCCTCCGGCGTGCTGCTTCACCCCACCTCCCTCGCTTCAAATGGCGGCATCGGCGACCTCGGCCCAGCGGCCCACGACTTCGTCCACTTCCTCGCCGCCGCACGCCAGCATATCTGGCAGGTCCTTCCCCTCAGCCCCACCGGATACGGCAACTCTCCCTACGCCGCCTCTTCAGCCTTCGCCGGCAACCCCTACCTCATCAGCCTTGAATACCTCGCCGATTGGGGCTGGATCGCGCACGACCGCATTTCCGACCTCCCCGGCCCGACCTCCAACGTCGACTTCGACCTCGTAGAATCCCGCAAGCTCCCCCTGCTCCACGAAGCCGCCGCCAACTTCCTCGATAGGGCACCCCATGATCCCGCTCTGGCTCAACAATGGGCCGCCTTCGAGTCCTTCTGCACCGCCGAATCCTCCTGGCTCGTCGACTACGCCTACTTCGCCGTTCTCCGCCGCCAGTTCAACACCGGCGCATGGACCGCATGGCCCGAACCCCTGCGTCGCCGCCGACCCGCGGCCCTCGCCCAGTTCGCCCACGAGCATGGCCGCGCTCTCGCCATCGAGCAGATCCTCCAGTTCGCCTTTTCGCAGCAATGGAATGCCCTTCGCGAACTCGCCGCGCGTAGCGCCATTCGCATCCTTGGCGACGTCGCCATCTTCGTCAACATGGACTCCGCCGACGTCTGGGTCCACCCCGAGCTATTCGAACTCGATGCCGACCTCCAGCCCATCCGCGTCGCCGGCGTCCCCCCTGACTACTTCTCCGCCACCGGCCAGCGATGGGGCAATCCTCTCTACCGCTGGGACGTCCTTGAGGCCGACGGCTTCAACTGGTGGATCGCACGCATCCGCCGCGCCTGCGCCCTCTACGACATCGTCCGCCTCGACCACTTCCGCGGCTTCGAGGCCTACTGGGCCATCCCCGCCTCGGAAGAAACCGCCGTCAAAGGCGAATGGATCAAAGCTCCCGGCCAGGACCTCTTCGAGGCTCTCGAAGCCGAACTTGGGCCCCTGCCCCTCGTCGCTGAAGACCTCGGCCTCATCACTCCGCAGGTTGAAGCCCTGCGCTCCGGCCTTGGCCTGCCCACCATGCGCGTCATGCAGTTCGGCTTCAGCAACAAGGGCGCCCACCCCCACCTGCCCCACCTGTACACCCCCGGCACCGTAGCCTACACCGGCACCCACGACAACGACACCACCCAGGGCTGGTGGCGCACCGCCAGCAAGGCCGAGCGCGCTGCCGTCGAGGCCTATGTCGGTCCAGTTCACGACCGCCCGGTCTGGCCCCTCATCCGAGCCCTCAACGCCAGCGTTGCCGAGCTGGCCATTGTCCCCGCGCAAGACCTCCTCGAACTCGACTCCTCCGCCCGCATGAACACCCCGGCCGTCCCCTCCGGCAACTGGAGCTGGCGCGCTCCCGCTGGAAGCTTCACCCCAGCCCTCGCCGAGCGCCTCGCCGCCCTCGTCGCCGTCACCGACCGCGAGTACGACCCCCTCGGCGAAGTCGACGCTGCAGACGAGTCGAGCTCCGTGTCCGGCAACGGCGGCTAGAGCGGTTTTTTCGAATGGTATCCGCCGGCAACGGCTAACAACCAAGCACACCAAATCTCGAACGCGCCCTCGCGTATACTCTGCATGAACCATGGGGTAAATCATTGGCAAACGGCGACAACGACGACATGAAAGAGCTTGCAGCCAGATACAAGGAAAGACTGGCTATCGATGCTCTGAATCAAGCTGCTTTAGCAAACGTGAAAAGCCACTGGGACGCTCTTTTAGCTTTAATAAAAAGTAAACGCGACGCAATCAACAGCGAAATCGGAGAGGAAGCGCTCTCGTGGGAGCTTGGGTACCCAGCGAATTTCGCCATGACCAGGAAGAACGATGGAGCAAGACTTGAGGGTGGGTATGACGAGCACACATCCTCAATCTTCTTTCGATGCCACAAACTCCCAATCGCCTTCACCTTGGAAATCAAGGCTGAGTTCGGGAAGGTTGGATTCTACTACCTGAATCCAGACACCAAGCTGTACTCGCTTCGCGAGCCTTCCGACATTGCCTATGGTCTCATGCACGATTTTCTGAGCTTTTAGATTCTCAATCGCCAGAAGGCCCAAGGTTCCTCAAATACAGATCCGCGCCATCTAAAACTTAGCCGCGCCCCAACCTGCATCTCTCTTTGCCCCATTCCTTCGCAGCTTCACCGTGAATGAGTGGGAGTCCAACACCCCCCACCTTTGTGTGGGCCCCCTCCCTTTGTCCCCCGCCCCCAACATTGATATCCTTGCCCCACATGGAAACCGCTGCGATTTCGACCCACGGGCTCTCCCGCAACTTCGGCGCGCTCACCGCCGTTGACAATGTCACCTTCAGCGTTGCCCCCGGGCAGTTCTTCGGATTCCTTGGTCCGAACGGGGCAGGCAAGTCCACCACCATCAAAATGCTCACTGGCCTGCTCGAGCCCACCAGCGGCTCCATCGAGATCCTCGGCCAGCCCTTTGGCTCATCCGCTCTCGATCTCAAGCGCCAGATCGGCGTCGTCCCCGAAGGCATGGCCCTCATGGGCCGCCTCACTGCCCCCGAGTATCTTCACTTCGTCGGCCGCATGTACGGCCTCGACCGCGAAACCACCCTGCGCCGCACCACTGAGCTCCTCGACTTCATGCAGCTCTCCGACGAAACGCGCAAGCTGGTCACCGACTTCTCCCACGGCATGCAAAAGAAGCTCGCGCTTGCCGCCGCCGTCATCCACGGCCCCAAAGTCCTCTTCCTCGATGAGCCTTTTGAAGGTGTCGACGCCATCGCCGCAGGCATGCTCAAGGCCATGCTCATAGGCATGATCAATCGCGGCGCAACCATCTTCCTCACCACCCACGTCCTTGAGATTGTCGAGCGCCTCTGCAGCCACGTCGCCATCATCTCCAAGGGCCGCCTCGTCGCCAACGGCTCCCTTGAAGATCTTCGCGCCGGCGTTGCCTCCACACTGCCCGGCGCAGAGCAGGAGCAGCGCCTCACCCTCGAAGAGATTTTCCTCTCCATCGTCGGTGCCGACGGCGTACAGGAACCATCGCAGGAGCTCTCATGGCTGGCGTAAGCGGCCCTACCCCCAGCGTCGGTCCGGTCCTTGGCCCCTCCGTCCCACCCGACTTCATCCCCGCGCACGGCGGCATCTTCGGCGCCCAGGCCCAGGCCCAGTACGCGGCCATGGGACGCCTGCGCTGGGACATGTTCCGCAACAGCCTGCGCTCGCGCAAGGGCGCTCTCGAACTCGGCGCGCGCACCGTTGCTCTCACCATCTACGGCATCATGGGCGTCGCGCTCGGCACCGGCGTCGGCATTGGCTCTTACTTCCTCACCCTCAACGCCATCTACCTGCTGCCAATCCTCTTCTGGGTCCTCATGTTCATCTGGGTCATGATGACCATCCTGCTCGCCTCGTTTCAAGAGCAGTTCGACCTCGGCATCCTTCTCCGCTTTCCCGTTCGATTCGGCTCCTACTACCTGCTTTACATCGTCTTCGGCCTCGCTGATCCCGCCACCATCCTCGGCCTCCTCTGCTCTCTCGGCTTCCTGTCCGGCATCTCCGCTGCCCGCCCATCTCTCTTCCCTTGGACCGCCCTCGGCCTCCTCATCTTTGCCGCTTTCAATATCCTGCTCGTCCGCGCCATCTTCGCCTGGATCGATCGCTGGCTCGCCCAGCGCAAGACCCGCGAGATTCTCGGCGCGGTCTTCATGATCTCCATGCTCGCCCTGCAACTGCTCAATCCCGCCGTCTGGCAGCATCGCGACTCCAAAGGCAAAAGCTATAACGAGCAGGCGAAAGTTGTCCGCGAAGTAAGCAACCAGATCAAGCCGTGGATGAATACTGTCAACGCCATCCAGCGCTGGCTTCCCCCCGGGCTGGTTGGGGCGTCGCTAGGCAACGCTTACAAAGGCAACCCGGTCAACGCTCTGGAATCCCTCGCCGTTCTCGGCCTTTGGACCCTTGGAGCCGGCGGCATTCTTGCCGCGCGCCTCCGCTCTGAGTATCGCGGCGAAAACCTCGGCTCAGCCCCAGCCCGGAAGAAGGCTGCCACTAAGGCTCGCGCCGTCCCCACTCCCAAGCCATACACCTCCCAGGCCGGTGCATTCGACCGCGCTGACGCTTCCCGCTTGCCCACTACCGCCGGCTCCATCGCTGCCATCGTCGAAAAGGAGGTCCGCGCCCTGCTGCGCACCATGCCGCTGCTCTACGCCGTCGGTGCACCTCTGCTACTCATGGTTGTCTTCTCCGGGGCATTCCTCCAGGGCCACGGCCCCGCAAGCCATATTTTCCCCTACGCGCTGCCCATCTGCGTGGTCTATGCCCAGCTCGGCTTTATCCAGCTCTTCTACAACAACCTCGGAGCAGAAGGCGCCGGGCTTCAGGTCTACTTCCTCTCGCCCACACCCTTCCGCACCGTCATGCTGGCTAAGAACATCTTCCACATCATCCTCTTCGGCATCGTCGCCTCGGTCGCTCTCATTCTCACCAGCCTGCGCCTGGGGCCGCCCACGTTCGATATCCTCTTCACCACCATCGCCTGGCTTCTCTTCTCCCTGCCCGTCAACATGGCAGTCGGCATCATCTTCTCCATCCGCTTCGCCTTCCGCATCAACCCCGGCCGCCTCTCCCGCCAGCGTGGATCGCAAACGAACGGCCTGCTAAGCCTCGGCGTTCAGCTTGCCGTCCTTCTCATCGGTGCCGCAGTCTTCGCGCTTGGCTGGCTCCTCAAGATGCAGCTCATCTCGGCTGCCATCTTCCTTGTGCTCGCCGCCGGCGCAATCTACTTCTGGATCCGCGTCCTTGGCAACTCCGCCGCAATGGCAAACGCCCGCCGCGTCGACCTCCTCACCACACTCATGAAGACCGAGTAGCAGTCATCCGATCGAGGCCGAGGATGTCTGTTATCCTTCCTGTGTTTTCGATATTGCAAGGAGTCGGATCGATGAAGCATTGGGTTAAGTACACCGGGTTTGTTAGTTGTGCCGTCGTTGCTTTCGCCGCAGCCACAATCGTTGCATCGGCCCAGACCGACACCCCGCCGAAACCCGTTTCCGTTGGAGCCCAAGCCGTCGCAGTCGTACTCAAGCATTACGTCTTGAACCCATCCGCGCTCCATCCAACCACGGGCCTCCCATTGCCCCTCGACGGAAGCTGGTCAATCAGCAAGACGCGTCCTGCAGCCTGTCCCCAGACCGAAGAGAAATGCGTCGAAGTGTTTTACGACGTGCCAGCCGCTTCCGTGCGATGCTCCTGGGTCGTCCTGCTCAACGCCGACGCCTCCGACGGCCAATTCCTTGATGAGAACGACAACGCCGCAACCTACCTTTCGCGCGTTCTTACCAAGAGCGAAGCAAGCGCGTTGGTCACTGCGCGCAAGAATCCGGTCTACCCTCCAATAGCTGTCGCGGCCCAGGTCCAGGGAGACGTGTTCGTCAATGGAGTTGTCGACAAACTTGGCGAATTGCATGGGACCCGTGTGCTGAGCGGAAACGCGATGTTGCAGCCGGCGTCAATGGAGGCGGCGCAAAAATGGACGTTTAGGCCGATGATGGTGGGCGCAAGAGCCGTTCCATTCCAGGTCAAGCTCGTCTTCAAATTTCAGATTGTATCGATGAACTTCACCAAAGCCACGGGAGACCTTGCCCCCTGAACATTTGACCGGCCGCCCCAGACCCCAGACCCTGCACTCCTACTTTCCACGCCTGCCTCGCGCCGCCTCCGTGAACGCCTTCCACACCTTCAGATTCCCTGCGTACTCCTTCAGCATCCGTTCCGGATGGAATTGAAGCCCCACCAAAAACTTCGCATTAGGATCGTAGAAGCCCTCAATCAGCCCATCGTCCGCATGGGCCATCGGCCTGAAGCGCGCCGCCAGTTCGCGAATCCCCTGGTGATGATAGCTGTTCACCTTCAGCGTCTTCCGGCGATACCAGCGCGACAGTGGTGTCCCCGCCACAACCTCCACCGGATGCCGATACGTGTCGTAGTGCTCAAAGTCGATATGGGCGCGGTGCGTGCCTTTTTCTTTCTGCACGTCCCCATACAGCGTTCCGCCGTTCAACACATTCAGCAGTTGCGATCCCCGGCATATCCCCAGGATCGGAACCTCTCGCTTCAGCGCCTCATGCAAGAGCTGAATCTCGATCTCGTCTTTCAGCGGAAACGTCTTGTGAATGTATTTGAAGTTCGTCTTGCGAGCAGCGAACCGTTTCGGCTCTACGTCATCTCCCTCCACCAGCAGTAGCCCGTCCATCCGCTCCATGTATTGCGCAAGGCAATCCAGCGTGCCCTCCACCACCGGCACGATCACCGGCAGCGTGCCCAATTGAACCAGAAGATCCAGATGAAACTCGCCAACGTAATCGATCAGCTTATTCTTCCGCGTGTCCTGGTTGGCGACGACTACAACTACCCGACGACTCATTGCAACAATGTCCTCAGCGCTCCCACCAGCCGCGCGTCCTTCTCGCGCCCTTGCGAGGCGACGCGGACGTGAAACGCGTCCATGCCGAGTTTGTTCGAGCAGTCGCGAACGTACATCCCGTGTTCTTCCAGAAGCGTGGTCTGAAGCTCGGTGGCGTTCATGCCGTTGAGAATCTTGAACAGCAGGAAATTGGCGCCCGTCGGATAAACCTCTATTATCGGAACGGTCCGCAATTCTTCATACAGACGGCGAACGTCGCCGATCAGCCGCTTGCGCCCTTCGTGATAGTCGGCATCATTCGCTGGCAAGAGGGAAAGAAAATACTGCGCCAGCGTGTTCAAGTTCCACGTCGGCACATAGCGCCGCAGTCGATTCAGGATGTAAAGATTCGCGCTGTAGCAATACCCCAGGCGGAGACCAGGGATGCCGCAGTGTTTGCTCATGCTGCGCACAATCAGCAGGTTCGTAAACTGGTCCGCTATCGGAAGCAGGCTGGGAACCGTCTCTCCGGCAAAATCGATGAACGACTCATCCACGATCACCAGTTGCAAATCCCGCGCTTTGTGCAGGAACTCCACCATCTCTTCAAGCGGAATGAACTGCCCCGTCGGATTGCCCGGATTGATCACCAGCAGAGACTCGAGTTTTCTCTTGTGCACCCAGAAGCGATATTCATCCAGGTCCAGTTGATAGCCGTTGTTCGGATCAAGCTGGTAAAGCTCTGCATTGCGATGATCCTTCATCTTCTCGATGTATTCGCCAAAAGTCGGAATGGGCACCGCGATCCGGTCGATCAGCGTCATATCGATCAGCGAAATCAGCTCAGTAGCGCCGTTTCCGATAATCAGCCGCTCCGCGTCCACACCCAGCACCGATGCCAGGTGCTGCTGGCTCATCAGCGGGTTGCTCGACGGATACGACTTGATCAGGTTGGGGAAACTCCGCTGCATCTCCTCCAGCATTCCCGNNGTCTCGTAAAAGAGATGCCGCCTCAGTTCAGCCGCGGACCCTGGGTGTATCGCATCTTCAAGCACTGTGGTTTTCATCACTCTTTTTCCGCTTCGAGTTTCAGGCACAGCGAGAGCCTATACCTGCATCTCGGGTCCGTCAATCGCTGGTCTATGAATTCAGATTCTGATGAGCGCCGCCTGTCCGGAGGCGGCAGCATTTTCGGCGCAATTCAATCCCTGATGCCCAGCACTCTACTGCACTCGCCGGCTTTGGGCTGCGATTGATCTCTCATCTCTGAAACCTGATCTCTTCTTCAGAACGGTATATCGTCGTCCGAGATCTCCGCCGACTGCGTGAAATCCTCGGCGCTGTTCTGCGGCCTCTGATCGTAGTTCGCCGCCGGGGCCCCCGTCGAACTTGCCCCACGGCTGTATCCACCGCCTCCGCTCGCGCCATCCTCACGGCCAGAGAGCAGCACCAACTCATTCACCAGGATCTCCGTCTTGTACCGCTTCTGGCCGGACTCTTTGTCGTCCCAGGTGTTGGTCGTAATCTTGCCCTCGATGTAGAGCTTCGCGCCCTTCTTTACATAGTCGCGCACAATCTCAGCGGTGCGATTGAAGGCCTTCAGGTTGTGCCACTCCGTCTTGTCCTGCCAGTTGCCCTGGGCGTCCTTCTGGCGGTCGCTGGTGGCGATGCTGAAGGATGCCACCATCACGCCGCTCGGAGTCGAACGAATCTCCGGGTCTTTGCCAACATTGCCCAACAACGTAACTTTGTTAACGCTTCTTGCCATCTGTGTTGCTCCTGTAATGGGAAAGAATAGCAGAAAACCACAGGTTCCAGTGTTAGCGTCGCTCCCGCTCCAGCCCGCGCCGTCGGAACCACTTGGCCACGCCCAGCCCCAGCAGCAGGGCCCCGAACGGAATGCACCCCAGAGCGATCACCAGCGCAAACCAACCTGTATTTGTGCTCGCCCCGGTCGCAGTATAGCCCCCCAGCAGCGTCACCAGCAGCAGTAGCGCCACCAGCCCCGAGCCCAGAATCGTCCCGCCCCACTGCAGCAGCTCGCGCGTCCCGTCGCCGGGCAGTGGTGATGCCGGCCCGCCGCCGGACCCGTTCCTCGTTTCAATGTGCTCAGTCGCCATCCCTTACCCCTGCGCCAGTCGCAGCATCACAAACGTGATCACGCCGGTCACCGACACATACAGCCAGATCGGAAACGTCCAGCGCGCGATTTTCCTGTGCTGCGGAATCCGCCCCGTCAGCGAGAAGAAAAACGTGACCAGCACCAGCGGCAGCGCCACCACCGCCAGCAGAATATGGCTTGCCAGCAGCGCCAGGTAAGGCCCACGGAATGCCGCGCCCAGCGGATACCGCACATCCCCATGCAGCGCGTGGTGCGCAATGTAGCTCACTAGAAACAGCGTCGAAAATCCAAAAGCCGTCATCATTGCCGCCCGGTGCGCCGCGATCCGCTTGCCGCGAATAAACGTGTACCCAATCAGCAGCGCCGTCGCTGCCAGCCCGTTCAGCACAGCGTTCAGCGCCGGCAAAAACGCATACTGCGTGCTCGTCGCCGCCGCCGGATGCACATAGATCAGCCAGAACAGAAACGCCGAAGCCGCCGCGCTGATCACCAGAATCGCCGCAATCGCCGCACCCGTGCCGCCCTGCTTCGCCCCACTTGGTCTTGTCTTGCTTGCCGTCGTCATACGTTTCCTTTTGAGTCCTGCTGCGGAGGCCTGGTTTTGAAAGGGCACGACTTTAGTCGTGCCGCAAACGTTGCAAAACTCTTCGGGCTTTAGCCCACGAGGGATGGTTTTCCCGAATCGTCGACTCTTTTTAAAGCTCTTACCCCTTCGCCGTCGCGCACAGCATCAATGTCGTGAACAGCAGCGGCAGATAAAGCACGCTCACCTTCAGCAGATCGCGCGCCAGCATCCGGCTCTCCGCGTCCGACTTCGCCTTCAAAATCCCTGCGAACCGGATCGTGTACGCCAGGTACACCAGTCCCAGCAGCACCGCCGGCACCGCGTACCAGATCCCCACCGTCCCCAGCCACCACGGAGTCAGGCTAACCGGAATCATGATCACCGCAAACGCCAACGCCTCGGCCACCGTCGACCATCCATCCGGCTGCACCACCGGAAGCATTCTGATTCCAGCCTTCGCGTATTCGTCGCGATACATCCACGAGATGGCCATAAAATGCGGAAACTGCCACACAAACAAAATCGCAAACAGCGCCACGCCCGGCCACTCAATCCGCCCGCGCGCCGCCGTCCATCCAAGCAGCGGTCCCGCCGCCCCCGGAAACGCCCCAATAAACGTTGCCAGCGCCGTCACCCGCTTCAGCGGAGTGTAGATGGCCACATAGGTAAACGCAGTCAGCAGCGCCAGCGCCAGCGTCAGCGGATTCGTATAAAGCAGCAGCCACACCGCGCCCAGTCCCAGCGCGCCCAGACCGGCCACGATTCCCGACGCCAGCGGCCACCGCCCCGACGCCAGCGGCCGGTTCGCCGTCCGCGTCATTTTCGCGTCAACTTTGCGTTCCAGCGCCTCGTTCAGTGCACCCGCGCCGGCTGAAACCAGCCCGATCCCCAGCAGCGCCTCCAGCAGCCCTCGCTGCATGCTCGATATTCCCGACTGCATCGACCCCAGGTAAAACCCGCCCCATCCGGTCACCAGCACCAGCCCCACCACCTTCACCTTGAACAGCTCTCGCAGGTCGTGGATCAGCGTCGCCGTCGCCCCAGGGCTTGGCGCATGCACATGCAAATGTCCGTGGCCGTCGATGAGATGGCCCGCTTCGTGTCCCAGCGGGTGCGCTTCGTGCCCAGCCGGATGTCCCACGGGGTGGCCGGAATCAGCCGCCGGCGTCGCAGCAAGCTCGCCCGCAACCGCCGCTTGAGAGATGTTTGTCATGAAAGGATGAAGCCTCGAATCGGCTCCGCTCGGCCCAGTACGCCGCCGCAAAGCACTCCTTCGATCATACCAAGCACCACATCTGTCCAATCCCACGCCGCGCCGGTACTTGATCCGAGCGAGCCCCCACCCGCCCAAAACGGCACGTCGTTCAGTGCTCCGCCTGCGCATTATTTGGTGAAGCTTTGTTGTATCGAAAGCTGAAAAGGGTATTGTGTCTCCACGCGTTTCCGTCCGGTGAATTCACACCTCCGGGTAACGATCCGCTAGGAGGTTTGTTCAGTTTTGAACATTTTCTCAAGCTCAAAGAGCCTAGATTCAGGGTCAGATGCGGCAAGGAGGTAAACAGTCAATGCCTGTGGAAAGTCTCGCTCTGCTTCGACTGCCGGTCAATTACGGCATTACCTGCGCATTCAAGTCAATCTCTTCCCCTTGAGGTGGGTCACCGATGAGATGTCAATTTTGCGATTCAACCAACATCCGCACATCCCGCTGGCAGGCTCAGGATTTCTTTATGCTTCCGTTGCTGATGGTCCCGGTTCGCTGCCACGATTGCATTAAGCGGACCTATCGAAATCTGTTTTTGATATTGTGGGCTCAAGCGGAAAAACGCGAAGGCCGCGGCTAAAAGGACGAGCAAGCCCGTTCTGACGAAGGCTAGCTCTCCCGCCCCTCGCCCCCCGCCGCCCCCACAATCGCCTCCACCGCTTCTTCCGGCGTAAGCCCATCCACCCTGATCGACAAATGCGCCTCGCGATAAAGCGGTAGCCGCTTCTCATACCGCGTCGCCAGGTTCGCACGGTCCGCCAAAATCGGCCGTGTCTCCTCGGTTCCCGCGCAGCGCTTCAGCGTCGTCTCCAACTCCACATCGAGATGCACCAGCAGCGTGCCTGCACTCCCCAGCAGAAGCGTCCGATTCAACTCTGTTTCAATCGCCCCCCCGCCAAGCGCCAGCACCAGTTCTTCCGCCTCTACCAGTTTCGCAATCGCCTCAAGCTCGCGCTGCCGAAACGCCGCCTCCCCATGCCGCGCAAACAGTTCTGCAATCTTCGTCCCCGCCTCGGCCTCAATCACGTCGTCCACATCCACAAACCTCCACCCCAGCCGCGCAGCCAGCAGCGGCCCCACAGTGCTCTTGCCCGAGCCCATGAATCCCGTCAGCACAATCCGCCGTGTTTGTTTCTTCTCGTTCGTCATCGTCTACCTTTGTGTTCACCAGATTCGCCACGGGCCCTAAGGTTCCGGGGTGCCCCAGGGTTCGCAAGGACCGCGCAGCGGTCGAGCTAACCTGGGATATCTATAGTCTTTTAAAGCTTCTAGTCCTTTATGGTTCTTCCCTCCACCATTGTTACTCTCCAATGGTCTCCTCGCGAATCCCAACCCACCTTTTTACGCCAGCGCCATCACCACAGCCCCCGCCGTGATCAACAGTCCCCCCGCCACCACCGCCGGCGTCATCTTCTCGCCCAGCAGCAGCCACGCAAACACCATCACCAGCGGCACGCTCAGCTTGTCCAGAGGAGCCACCCGCGACGCCGGCCCCATCTGCAACGCCCTGAAGTAGCAGATCCACGACAGCCCCGTCGCCAACCCCGACAGCGCCAAAAACGTCACCGTCCTCGCATCCAGCCCCCGCACCTCCGCCCACAGTCCGCCCCCGCCCGCCGGCCGCGCCACCGTCAGCGCAATCCCCCACGCAAACACCACCACCACGCTCGTGCGCAGCGCAGTCGCCAGGTTCGAGTCCACATGCGCCACGCCAACCTTCGCCAGCAACGCCGTCGCGGCAGCAAACAACGCAGACAGCAACGCCCATCCAATCCATGTCATGCGATTGATCCTAACTTGCATTCCCCACACGATGCCGTAAATTGTCGCGCGATGCCGGATTTTATAGCGCCGCCTTCCAGCATGGACTGTAGCGCCGGCTTCCCAGCCGACTGTACTGGCGGCATCCCTGCCGCCAGATCCGACGGCACCGCCAATTACGATAAAACTCATGGAACACGGCCAGCCCAGCCGAACCGCCCTCCGCGTCGCCATCCGCCGTGCCGCTCACCAACTCATGGAGCAGCCCCGCGTCCTCGACGACCCCATCGCGCTTCCCCTCGTCGCCGAAGGCAACACACGCGATCTCGAGCGCGCCTGCCATCCCGTCGCCCAGGACTTCCGTTGCTTCATGGCCGCCCGCAGCCGCTTCACTGAAGATCAGCTCGCCCTCGCCGTCGCTCGCGGCGTCACCCAATACATCGTCCTCGGCGCAGGACTCGACACCTTCGCCTACCGCAACCCGTTCCCCGAGCTCCATGTCTTCGAGGTCGATTTCCCCGCGACCCAACAATGGAAGCGCTTCATGCTCGATGAGGCCTCCATCCCCATCCCTGCCAACCTCACCTTTGTCCCTCTCGACTTCGAACACAAAGCCCTCACCGCCGGCCTCGTCGAAGCCGGCTTCGACGCCACCCGCCCCGCCTTCTTCGGCTGGCTCGGCGTCGCTCCCTACCTCACCCTCGAAGCCTTCCGCGCCACCCTCACAGCCATCGCCCATCTCCCCACCGGCACCGGCCTGTGCTTCGACTACGCATTCCCCCCCGACACCCTCACCGGCCGTCGCCGCGAAGTCTTCGACCTTCTCTCCGCCCGCGTCGCCGCCGCCGGTGAGCCCTTCCGCCTCTTCTTCAGCCCTGAAGTGATGGAGCGCGAACTCCTCACCGCCGGCTTTTCCAGCGTAGCCCACTGCGACTCCACCCGCCTCAACCACCTTTACTTCAACGCCCGCGCCGACTCTCTCCACCTCCCCGACCCCGGCCTGGGCGCCCTCGTCTGCGCCTCTACCTGAGCCACTTGTACCGCAGGCTTCCCCGCCGACTTGTAGCGCCGGCTTCCTAGCCGGCTGTAGCGCGGGCATCCCTGCCCGCGCCGGCCACCCCCACCCCCGCGATACCATAAGTCATGCGCCGCCCCGCACTTTGGCTCCTCGCTTGTATCCTCCCCGCCCTCGCCGGCTGCGGCTATCACACCGTGGGTTCGGCCACCCACCTCCCGCCCAGCCTAAAGACCCTCGCCATCCCCCTCTTCACCACACAGACCGACGCCAACCACACCGAGATCGCCCTCACGGAGGCCGTGCTGCGCGAGTTCGCCGCCCGCACGCACTTCCGCGTCGTCCCCTCCGATTCCTCGGGCACCCCCGATGCCGACGCCGTCCTCCACGGCACCATCCTCAAGCAGTACGTCGCCCCGCTCACCTACAACACCTCTACCCAACAGTCCTCCAGCTTTCTCATCACCCTTGTCATCTCCGTCACCCTCAAAGACCGCGACGGCCGCATCCTCTACGAGAACAAGAACTACACCTACCGTGAGCAGTACCAGGCCACCAGCAATCTTCCCACATTCATCCAGGAAGACCCTGCCGCCATGCAGCGCCTCAGCCGCCACTTCGCCAGCCAGCTAGTCTCCGACGTGCTCGAAGGCTTCTAGCCCCAAGTCTTGTAACAAGGGCACCGCTTCAGCCGGGCCAATGAAAACGAGAAAAAACGGGCGGCCTTCAGCCCCTGCAAAGTTTCCCTCCCAATCTCCCCAAGTTTCGTACTGCTTTCGCACAGCTCAAAAGGATATCCTGTAGCCGCATGGTCCTCACCCGGATTTGCCACAATCTGCGAGGTTTGTCCCAATGAGCGCCACCCGCTGGGGTGCGGGCTTCGCAGCCACCGGTCGCTTCGTGGCCGAAATCGACGCCGCCTCTAAAAACTCCGGCCCCCTGCGTCCCGGCTACGTACTCGCCGGCGACGAAATCTTCCTCCTTGACCGCTGCCGCTCTGCCGTCCTCCGCGCCTTCGTCCAGCCCGACCTCCGCGACTTCTGCCTCTCCGATTTCGACCTCGCCTCCACCACGATTTTCGAAATCCTCGACCGCGCCCAGACCCCCTCCCTAATGGCCCCCTTCCAGGTCATCTTCGTTCGCAACGTCCGCCAGCTCTATACCCGCGGCGCAAAGAAGGAAGAGTTCGCCGCCCTCGATCGCTACTTCCGCTCGCCCAATCCCCAGGCGCTTATCGTCTTCATCGCCGACTTCCTCCGCATCCCCTCCGATCCACGCCGCATGGACATGGACGACAAGAACCGTTTCGAGCGCCTCACAGAAACCCTCGGCGAACACTGCGGCATGGTCGAACTGGCCCGCGTTAACGATGAAGACGCCATGCGCTGGCTCGTCTCCACCGCCAACGAAGCCAGCACCCGCATGGAGCCCGACGCCGCTCGCGAACTGGTCGACGCACTCGGTGCCGACATGATGATGATTGCGTCCGAGCTCGAAAAGCTCCTGCTCTATACCACGGGGAAGGGAAGAATCACCCTCGGCGATGTCGAGACCATGGTCCTCGGCGCCAAGCAGCGCTCCCTCTACGAACTCACCGACGCCATCAGCTCTCGCGACCGCGTCCGCGCCCTCGCCCTTCTCCACGGCCTGCTCAACAGTTCCGAAGCCGGCGAAGACGCCGCCATCGGCCACCTCTACATGCTCGCCCGCACCTTCCGCCAGATGCTCGTCATCCTCGAAAAAAACGTGCGCGACTCCCGCGCCATCTGGCAGGCGCTCTGGCAGGG
>PMXB01000007.1 GCA_003165935.1 Acidobacteriaceae bacterium
ACGGCCGCGCCGGAATGGTCCTCTCCCATGCCCGCCAGTTCCACGGCGGCCCGCCCCGCTTCAACCCCAACCCCCAACTTGCCCGTGGCTTCAACGCCGAAGACTCCCGCCCGCCCATCCACGATCCAAATCTCCGCACCCAGGGCGCCGCCCGCGCCTTCATGANNAGCGTGGGGAAAGCGGATTCCATAGATTCACTTCGAAGTCCCGTAGGGACGGCGCTCATATCCTAACGAATAGCCGCCCTCAACCCCGCGCATACCACCGCAGGCACCCCTGCTTCAGCTCCTTGAGCGGATACAGCGTCCCCCGCCACACCACTCCCCCGCGCCACAGCGTCAACACCGCCGACCGAGCCAGCGCCCACGCAAACACCACCGCGCTTGGCCCAAACATCACCGCGGCCCACGGCGAAATTCCAGTAATTCGCCTATTCCCCTGAACGCAGAGCGCGATCCCCGCATAGTTCAGCAAACCCGCAGCCACACCCCATGGCCCTCCAAACATCCCCGCCACCGGTACCACGGCATCCAGCGTGAACCCAATGCAAACCACCGCCAACATCCCCAGGCTGAATCGCAGCCCCGCAAACCCGTTCTTCTCGAAGTTCCCCACAGCGCCGAAATACCCCTCAATCCATCGGATCCTCACCATTCCCAGCCCGCATGTGATTGCGGAGCGGTAGCCCCCGCGTTTCACCATCCATCCCAGGCTCACGTCCTCCACAACTTCCATCCGCAGCCGCTCCATCCCGCCCACCGCGGCCAGCGCCTCCTTGCGCACCAGCGTGCAGCCCCCCACTCCAAAAAAATCCCGCGCCTTCGCGTCTTCCACCTTCCACAAACTCACCGACCATCCTGAAAGCGCCTCCAGCGTGCATTCCATTCCCGCTTCTGCAAATCCCCTGCGAGTCAGTGCTGGCAACACAACCAGGTGATCGGCTTCCTTCTCCAGCGCAGCCCGCAGCGCCCGCTCCAGCGCATCCGGCGCAAACGTCACATCCCCGTCCGTCATCAGCAGCCACGGCGCTGTTGCACGCTCCGCTCCAAGCTTCAGCGCATGCGGCTTGCCCAGCCATCCATCAGGCAGTGCCTTGTTGTGGATCACTTCAAGCGTATGCGGCCCCAACTTCGCCGCCTCTGTCGCCACCGCGTCCATCCGCTCACCTGTCCTGTCGGTCGAGCGATCGTCAATCGCAACAATCTGCAGGCGCAGCCCCACCGACCCAAGCAGCGACCGCAGCGTAGCCCCAATCGCATCTTCCTCGTTGCACGCCGGAACCAAAACCGTCAGATGCGCCCCATCACCCCCTGGCAGACTCGGAAGCGACTCCTTTTCCAACGTGGTCAGGTCCGTCAGCCGCGCCAGCCCGCGCACCACCTGCAGCCCCTTGCCAAACCACAGAACTGCCAATATCCAACTGGTCGTTACCACCCACTGTTCAGCAGCCTTGCCCAAATCCATACGTCCAGTATCCCCGACGCCCCCACCCCCGACAACCGATACCCCACACCCGAAACCCCAAACCCTAGACCCTTGCCCCCACCCCATCATCCAGCCGCGGCGCAAACCGCGCGCCCACCCGCAGAATCACTCCCGAGATCACCAAAAATATGAGCGTAGTTCCCAGCGCAAAGCGCAGATTCGTCTTGTCAGAGATTGCCCCGATAATCTGAGGCGAAAACGTGTCCCCAAACGCATGAATGATAAACAGGTTCAGCGAAATCGCCGTCGCTCTCACCGGCGATGAAACCGAGTTCGCAATCGCCGCATTCAGCGGACCGGTATTGAGGAAGAGAAAGAACTCCGTCACAAACAGCATCGGCACCGACCACGCGCGCGGCCCAAAGAACAACAATGCGCCGCACGGCAGCGTCAGCGCCACGCTCCAGAACGAGAGCAGATACAGCGCCCGGTAATTCGTCCTCAGCCACCGCTGCGCCAGCCATCCGCCCACCGCGGTCCCGGCAATCCCATCAACCACCGTCACCAGCCCAACCACAAAGCTCGCGTGCGAAACCGTCATCCCCACTGAGCGCCGCAGATACTCCGGTATCCAGTTCGAAATTCCGCCCATCGCAAACGTCAGCATCGCCAGCCCGAAGGTCCCCGTCAAAAACGCTGGATTTCGAAACAGCCCCAGCGCCGTGCTGCGATCGGCGGTGGACTTCACATGGTCGCTGGCTCCGCGCTCCGGTTCGCGCCCAAACACCCAGTAGAGCACTGCAATCAGCAAGCCAGGAATGGCGCACACAAAAAATGGCGCTCTCCAGCCCCACACCGAACCCATCTTCCCACCCGCCATGTAGCCCAGCGCCGCGCCCACCGGGATCGCCAAATAGAAGATCGAGAAGATTCGGTTGCGCTCGCGCTCCGGATAGAAATCCGCCAGCACTGCCGGCGCGAAAATCCCAAAGCTCGCCTCGCCAACGCCCACCAGTGCGTGCCGGATATAGAGCGTCCAATAGTTGTGCACCCACACCGTCGTCAGCGTCGCCACGCTCCACAGTACGGCGCCTGCAATGATCAACGGCTTGCGTCGGAAGCGGTCACCAAGCCAACCGGTCAGCGGCGCAGCCAGCATGTACACAACAAAGAGCGCGGTCGTCAGCGCTCCCATCTGTTGGTCCGTCGCATGGAACTCGCTCTTGATGAGCGACACTTCCCCCGGCAGAATGTACCGATCGATATAGTTCAGCAGGTTCAGCCCAATCAGCAGTACCAGCGTTACTACCGCCGGGCTGACCCATGGCTTCGTCGATCTCTTCGCATCCTGCAATCTGGTGGGCCCTCGCTCTTCCTGAGAGCCTCATGAATATCACACCCGACCCGAAGCATTCGCGGCGCATTCACTATGCCCGCCTGCGCTAGCTCGCCGCCCCCGCTCGCGGCCTCGTCCCCCGCGTCGCCAGCCAAAGCCCACACGCAATGAAAACAGGCATCAGCATCGCTGTAATGGGAATCACCAGGTCCCGCATCGTCCGCATTTCCTTGAACTGGAACACCTGCCGCGCAGCATCGCTATAACCCGGAACCCTGTGCACCAGCGTCTCCGCCACCAGCCCGACAACAATGCCCGCGACAAACAGAATCACCGCGGAAGACCGCCGCCGCATCAGTTGCACCGCCGACGCCAACACCAGCCCTCCCGCCGCAAATCCCGCCGCCACATACCAGTTCGGAACCATTTGCAGCAGCGGGATAAACCGATGGTAGTCATCGCCCGGCGTCTGCGCGCCCATCACCCCCAGCACACCCGTTGCCCCCACCCGCCACGCCACCGTCATCGTCTGCGCAAACACCGACTGCATCGTTTCAAACAGCAGCGGCAAAATCAAAAGCCCCCGCACCGCTGCCGATCCAAAAACCGCCGACGCCCGTTCGAGATATGCCGTCATAACGCCTCCCATGGCCCACCGAAGGGCCGCACCATCGTCATCAATATGCGCCAATTCATTCGCCATACCCGCTGCCCAGAATTCCCGGCTCTCTGGCAGCATCATCCGGGCGTGGCTCGCCAGCGCCCGCGAAATCTCGCGCGCAAAACTCATGCCAGTACCACTCCCTTCATGGCCTTCTCTGGTTGTTCGATCTCTGTATACGCCTGCTCCCGGGCCAGCGCCGCGCCGGCGTCGGTCAACCGGTACTCATGCCGCGCTGGCCTACCCTCGCGCTCTGGCTCCGCCCAACGCGCCTCCAGGTATCCCTGGTCGCTTAGCCGTATCAGCTGCGGATAGAGCGTCCCCGACTTCAACCCCGTTTGCTGCGAAATCTCATAGCCGTGCCGCCAGCGCACTGCGTCCGTCGCCAGCACCGCCAAAAGCTGCTTCGTCTGCCTTGAACTGCGTGGTTTCCTGTCCATGGCCATAAATCTACATATATAGATTTAAGCTGTCAACCTATTTCTCTCCGAAACTAGACTCATCGATCCCTATTCCCT
>PMXB01000367.1 GCA_003165935.1 Acidobacteriaceae bacterium
CTCTCCCCCAGTAGCCGCACAACGTGGTTGACGATCATCAGGTCCTCGGCGGGAGGAATGACGCGCACCATGACCGGCGAGTGATCTGCCGAGATCATCGCGGCGCCTTGGACGTTGTTGCGAGACGCATCAAGCCTGACGCCCAGAGTGCCCAGTCGCGCGCAGACTTCAGCGCGGGTGGCAACGTCGTTTTCTCCAATGCCGCCCGTGAAGACCAGCATGTCCAGCCCACCTAACTCGGCAATGTAGCCACCGATCCACTTGGCAATCGTCCAGGTAAACATCTCCACGGCAAGCCGCGCCTTCGCGTTGCCATGCGCGATGGCTTCGCGCAGGTCGCGCATGTCGCCTGAGAGTTCGCTCACACCCAAGAGTCCAGATTTCTTGCTGACTACGGCCTCCAATAGGTCGGCGGCTTCGGCGCTGTCTCTGGACTTCTCTGCAAGCTGCCGAAGAATAAACAGGAGCACTCCTGGATCGATATCGCCGGTCCGCGTGCCGCTAATGATGCCGCCCAGAGGCGTAAGGCCCATCGAAGTGTCAAGGCCCTGCCCGTTCTCGATGGCGGCGATTGACGCACCATTTCCAAGGTGCGCGACGATGAGCTTCTGCGGCACGACCGGCGCCAGTTGATAAACGATCGATTCATAGGAAAGGCCGTGGGCACCGTAGCGGCGCACGCCCATTGCGGCATACTCCTCTGGGATCGGCAGGCGGGTGACGATTTCCGGCATGTGGCGATGAAACCAGGTGTCGAGGCAAACGAAGTTGGGAACGCCGGGGAACAGGCGCGTTGCCTCGCGCATGATGAAGATGGCGATGGGTGTGTGCAACGGCGCGAAGGATTTGTAGCGCTCCATCTCGTCAATCAATGCGGGCGTGATGCGCTGGTTCGTTTGAACCGTGGGGCCTCCTGAGACCATTCGGTGGCCGATGGCCGACGGTGCGGTGAAGTCCTTGGAGTGCAGCGCATCCGCCACGAGCTTGAAGGCAGCAGCAGGCGTGGGTAGTGCCGGGGACTCATCGACCAGCTTTTTCCCATGCGCGTCCTTGATCCAGAACTCACCCTGATCGGTGCCGATGCCCTCGACCGCGCCCTCGTGGAGTTTCCGGGGTTCGCCGTCGCCGGTTTCATATATGGAGAATTTGATGGAGGAAGAGCCGCTGTTTAAGACCAATATGGTCAAGGTCGCCATGAAAACAACCCTTCGCAGGTAGCTGCAACCGAACAGGTCCAAGCTCCTCGTTGGAATAGATAGACTACATCGGAATAGATAGACTACCTCCCTTTTCTAAACAATGAGGAGTCCGTGTTCTGGTCACAATTGACCGGACTGACGGTTGGGTTCTCTCGGATATTTGTGATGGCAGCCCCGCGAAATCTTCTCACATCTGGGTGTGCTGAGGAGTGGAGTATGAACGCAACAGCCGTTGAAAGAATTGTGCCACCACAAACAGGTCCAGCCAGCGGCGCACGCCATATTCTTCCGCCATCCATCGGATTTCTACTAAGGTGGGGCATCTTTGCGGTGGTTGGAGTTGGCGTCTTCCTTGCGGTTGTTCTTGGCCTTGTCCAGAAGTGGCTCTGGATGCGGCAGCTTGAATACGCGGGCATTTTCTGGACCCTTCTGTCAGTCAAGTGGGGAATCTTCGGCGTCACATTCATCGTCTCAGCGTTTTACCTATGGCTCAATCTGCGCTTTGCGGCGAGGAATATCAACCTGGCAGATGGAGACAGCTTCTTTAGCAAGGCGTTCAATCACCCGGTTGACGCAAGCAAAACGATCAAGGTGGACATCAGCCCGAGGCAGCTCGTGTTTGCCGTCGATATCGCAATTGTGGCTCTCTCGGCGATCTTTGCGCTGGGCGTCTCGGGGCAATGGGACAACTTTCTTCGCTTCAGATATGGCGGCTCATTTGGAATCGCAGACCCGCTCTTTGGAGTTGACCTCGGGTTCTATGTTTTCCGTCTTCCCTTTTATGAAATCTTGCAGGGAAGCATTACGGTATTGACGATATCAGCGCTTGCGATTCTCGCATTTTGCTCGATGTTCGGGTTACGGCAGTCGAAGTCCAGCGGGAAAATCACGTTGAGCGACGGGGCGCGTCAGCACTCAATGGTGCTTTTGTTTATCCTCGCGGCCAACTTGGGCTGGGGTTTCGTTCTGGATCACTATGAGCTTGTCTATTCGACGCTCGGTGTTGTGCACGGAGCAGGCTATGCCGCGGCGCATGTCACGCGAGTCGCGCTCTGGGTGATGACTGGCGCCTCGGCGGTGGCGTGTGTACTGCTGGCCGTTGAGTTCTTCCGCCCTCGTACCAAGCACATTTTGGCCGGTATTGTGGTTTACGCGGCACTATATTTAGTTGCCGTGCTTGCGCTGCCTTTGCTGTTTGAGACCTTCGTGGTGAAGCCTAACGAATTGAGTCTTGAGATGCCCTATCTCAACCATTACATTGCCTTCACGCGTATGGCATACAAATTGGATGGCATCCAGGAAACCGCCTATCCAGCGCTTTCCGATCTGACTCCTGACGTGATCGCACGAAATCAGGATACGATCCAGAATATCCGACTCTGGGACACGCGGCCGTTGCTTCAGACGTATCAGCAGACACAGGCGATTCGTCTTTACTACTACTTCTATAACGTGAATGTCGATCGCTATCACCTTGCGGATGGCTTCCATCAGGTCATGCTCTCGCCCCGCGAACTCGCATCGCAATTGCCCGCGCAAGCCCAAACCTGGGTCAATGAGAATCTTGAATTCACGCATGGCGAGGGAATGGTGATGAACTTCGTTTCGAGTTCGACAGGAGGAGGCCTTCCCCAGTACCTGCTTGAGAACATTCCCGCCGAATCGCAATACGGACTGACGATTACACAGCCCGAGATCTATTACGGAAACGTGGCGCCTGGATACAAGATTGTCGACACTGGAATCAAAGAGTTTGATTATCCGAAGGGCAATGAAAACGTCTATGCGAGCTACCAGGGAACGGGTGGAATTCCAATCGACAGCATTTGGAAGAGAATCCTGATCGCGTGGACGCAGAAAGATATCAACATACTGCTCACGGGCTATCTGAAACCACAGAGCAGGATACAGATCTGGCGGGGAGTTCAGGAGCGTGTTGCGCAAGTAGCGCCGTTTCTCGTGCTGGACAAGGTACCGTATGCCGTCTTGAGCGAAGGGAAGCAGTATTGGATTCAGGATGCCTACACGGTCTCCGATCGCTACCCGTATTCAGACGTGCAGACTGGCGGTTCAGCCCGCGGGATGAACTACATCCGCAATTCGGTCAAGGTTGTTGTGGATATGTATAACGGCACGGTGTCGTTCTACATCATGGACCCCAAGGATCCGCTGCTGGCAATGTATCAAAGTGCATTTCCTGGTGTGTTTAAGAATCTAAACGAGCTCTCCCCTGACTTGAAAGCTCATCTCCGCTACCCCCAGGACATGTTCGGTATTCAGGCAGCCGAATACGAGACCTTCCACATGACAGATCCGCAGGTCTTTTACAACCGGGAGGACCTATGGGTTGCACCGCAGGAAAAGTACAATGGCGCCGTCGCCGCGATGGAGCCGTATTACATACTCATGAAGCTCCCAGGCAGCCAGCAGCTTGAGTACCTGATGATGACTCCATTTACCCCACAGAAGAGGGACAACATGATCGCCTGGCTGGCCGC
>PMXB01000252.1 GCA_003165935.1 Acidobacteriaceae bacterium
CTGTCATGGAATACATCGAGCTCCACGCCGCCAGCGCCTTCAGCTTCCTCGCCGCTGCATCGCAGCCTGAGGCGCTCATCGAGCGCGCCGCCGAACTCGGCATGCCCGCGCTCGCCCTCGCCGACCGCAACGGTCTGTACGGCGTTGCGCGCTTCCACACTGCGGCCACAAAAGCCGGCGTCCAGGCCCATATTGGCGCAGAAATCTCAGTAAGCACTTACGGCAGCTGCCTCACGCCGCCCTCCTGGCTGCCCCACCAGCATCCCTCCCAGCCACCTCGCCTTCTGCTCCTCTGTGCCTCGCAAACCGGCTACCAGAACCTCTGCCAGCTCATCACGCGCTTCAAGATGCGCGAGACAACCAAGGCTGAGGGCGCTGCCACACTCGACGATCTCGCCGAATTCTCTGCCGGGCTCATCTGCCTCACCGGCGGCGACGAAGGCCCGCTCGCCGCAGCCCTTGCCCAGCACGGCCTCGACGAAGCCCGCNNCAACTGCGCGACGAAGAATGCCGCAACCAGGCACTGCTCTCTCTCGCCTCATCGCTCCATCTACCCGTCGTCGCCACCAACGGCGTCCGCTACGCGACAGAAAAAGACCGCGAGATTCAAGACGTCCTCACCACCATCCACCACCACACATCCCTCGACCGCGCCGGACGGCTGCTCTCAGCCAACAACGCACGAAGTCTCCGCTGTATGCAATGCTTCGCCGACATCCCTGAGGCCATCGCCAACACCCGCATCATCAGCCAGCGTCTCGAATTCACGCTCAACAATCTTGGCTACGAGTTCCCCCACTACCCCATCCCTGGCGGCGAATCGATGGACTCCTTTCTCGCGCAGCGCGTCGAAGAAGGCGTTCTCAAGCGTTACGGCTCACCTGCCAAACACCACCTCCTTGCCAAAGCCCGCGCCCAGGTCGAGCACGAACTCAAGCTCATCGCCAAACTTGGCTTCGCCGGCTACTTCCTCATCGTTTGGGATCTCATCCGCTACTGCCAGCGCCACGGCATCCTCGCCCAGGGCCGCGGTTCGGCTGCCAACTCCGCCGTCTGCTACGCCCTCGAAATCACCGCCGTCGATCCCGTCGGCATGGAGTTGCTCTTCGAGCGATTCCTCAACGAAAACCGTGGCGAGTGGCCCGACATCGACCTCGATCTCCCCTCCGGCGATCAGCGCGAACAGGTCATCCAGTACGTATACGAGCGATACGGCCATCTTGGCGCAGCCATGACCGCCAACGTCATCAGCTATCGCGGTCGCTCTGCCGCGCGCGAGGTCGGCAAGGCACTCGGCTTTGAAGAGGATCAGCTCGCCCGCCTCTCCTCGCTGGTCGGCCACTGGGAGTGGCGCGGCGAAAACGACACCATGGCCCACAACTTTGCCCAGGCAGGTTTCGACGCCAACCATCCCCGCATCGCCCGCTATCTTGACCTCTGCATGCGCATGCAGAACCTGCCCCGACATCTCGGCCAGCACTCCGGCGGCATGGTCATCTGCGCCGGCATGCTCAACCGTGTCGTCCCACTCGAGCGCGCCTCCATGCCCGGCCGCACTGTCATCCAGTGGGACAAGGAAGACTGCGCCGACCTCGGTCTCATCAAGGTCGATCTGCTCGGTCTGGGCATGATGGCCGTTCTCAAGGACTGCATCGAGCTCATCCCCGCGCACTACAACCGCACCGTCGATCTCGCCACGCTCCCTGAAGATCCACTCGTCTATCAAACCCTCTGCAAGGCCGACACGGTGGGCATGTTTCAGGTGGAGAGCCGTGCCCAGATGGCCTCCATCCCCCACAACGCGCCCACTCGCTTCTACGATCTCGTCGTCCAGGTTGCCATCATCCGCCCCGGCCCCATCGTGGGCAAGATGATGCACCCCTACATGCGCCGCCGACAGGGCAAGGAAGTGGTCACTTACCCTCATCCTTCCCTTGAACCAGTGCTCAAGCGCACCCTCGGCGTCCCGCTCTTTCAGGAGCAGCTTCTGCGCATGGCCATGGTTGTCGCCAGCTTCACCGGCGCCGAAGCCGAAGAACTCCGCCGCGCTGTCGGTATGCGCCGCTCCATGCAACGCATGAAGGATCTCGAAGGCCGCCTCCGCTCTGGCATGACCCGCAACGGCATCGGCCCCGAGGCCCAGGACAACATCGTCCAGGGCATCTCTTCGTTCGCCATGTACGGCTTCCCGGAGTCCCACGCCGCCAGCTTCGCCCTCATCGCCTACGCCTCGGCATGGCTCAAGGTCCACTACCTCGCCGCCTTCACTTGCGGCCTGCTCAACAACCAGCCCATGGGCTTCTATTCCCCCGCCGTGCTCATCAAAGACGCTCAGCGTCACGGCCTCCGCGTCCGCCCCATCGATGTGCTCCGTTCCGACTGGCTTTGCACGCTGGAAGAATCGAAGCGTACGGGCTTAAACTCCGCGGATGAACTCTCCGGTGTCGAAGTTTTGATGGGCACAGCATTACATCCCGCCGATAATCTCGCTGGGATCGAGGTTTTGAAAGGGCACGGCCTGAGCGGTAACAATGAGTCCGAAATGGAGGTTTTGAAAGGGCACGACTTCAGTCGTGCCGCTGAGTCCAACAAAATGAGCGGGGCTTTAGCCCCTGAGGGATGCTCTTCTTGTCCCACCCTCCGCATCGGCCTCAACTACGTCAAAGGCCTCCGCCAATCCTCCGGCGAAGCCATCATCAGCGCCCGCAATCTCCACAGCTCCTTCAGCTCCGTCGACGAACTCGCCGCCCGTGTCCCCGCGCTCAATCGCAAGGAACTCGTCGCCCTCGCTCAGGTCGGCGCGCTCAACACCCTCGGCGACGTAGAGCACCGCCGCGATGCCCTCTGGCAGGTCGAGCAGGCAGGCCGCCCAGTCGGCCCACTCCTGCGCAGCGCCGCACCCGCCAGCCCGGTTGCAAACCCCCTCCGCAAAATGTCCACCGACGAGCGCCTCGCCGCCGACTACTCCGGAACTGGCATTACCACCGGCCCGCACCCCATGGCCTATCAGCGCGAGAGCCTCCGCCGCCTCGGCATCCTCTCTGCCGCCGAACTCGAATCCGCACGCTCCGAGCAGCCAGTCCGCGCCGCAGGCCGAGTAATCAGCCGCCAGCGCCCCGGCACCGCCAAAGGCTTCGTCTTCCTCTCGCTTGAAGACGAAACCGGAATCGCCAACATCATCGTCGCCCCCGATGTTTTCGAGGCGAACCGCATCGTCGTCACCCGCACGCGTTTCCTGCTCATCTCCGGCAAACTCCAGAATCAGGACGGCGTCGTCCACGTCAAAGCCCGCCAATTCGAGCCGCTCGATATGTCTCTGGAACCCTTCGTCGATGCGCCCCACAATTGGAGGTGAAAAGGTCGCCGCTCCGAAGGACCGTAACTCCCACTAAAGTACATTGAAACCGTGCTAAGCTCTTGAGTCGAAACCAATGCGTACGATTCTGCTATGTCTCGTCCTATCCCCCGCGCTTGTACCCCTTACTTCCGCGCAGGCGTGTTTTCAGATTCATGGCCGAGCAATGGAATACCGTGGCGACGGATTCTTCGCGATTTGGCACATTGGGACGCACCACATTTTCTCCCCAGACGCAGACTCTGCCGACTTCGTTTGCAAATACTTTGATTGCGAGAGTGGCGACCGGCAGCCCGCCCTGTTTGCAGAATTCACTATCTGCCCGACTGAGCCGTTTGTGAAGGGCGCAGCACAAATGGTAAAAGTCACCGCTGTTTCGCACCCATTTGTTGTACCTGACTGGCCTCCGCAGGCTTCTCCTCGCGAGTTTCTCAATGACTTTCTTGCCTGGTACCCCCGGCACGCCCGCAGCAGCAGTTCGCGAACTGATTGGCAGAAAACAACCTGGCTGATCCACTGGGATATGACAGGACATCTGGCAGAACTATTGGAAGCAGACGCAGCCGTCGAACCACCGTGCAAAAGTGTTCTACCACCAGAATTCGACCCTCTCCTCAACTCAACGCAACCTGCAGAACATTACGAAACCGGGTCGATTGAGCAGCGTAATGGGCGATACAGAGCAGAAATCTATCGCGTAACAGATGGCAAGCGCAGCGATGCACCAGACGTGATTGCCGATTTCGCAAAGCAAGGTTACCGCTGGTTCTTTCTTAACTTCGAATATCCGATAAGCAGAACTGATCTGGTGGCGATGCTGAAAGCACCGAAGTCAGCATGCGGTCGCAGCCGGTAACCCCAGATAGGTGAGCTTCTATCCACACCGTCGAGCTAAAATCGGCACCCAACCTTTTCATCGCCGCCAACAATCTAAAATGTCTAAGTGAGAAGCCAAAACCCACACCCTCCCCAACGAATTCTCCTGCGGACTCTTCTCCACTCCTTCGTCCTCCTTGCCCTCGCCATTCCCTTCGCCCACGCCCAGGGCAACTACGAGATCCAGGTCTACGGCTCTGATACCGTTGCACCCCGCACCACCATGGTCGAACTCCACTCCAACTACACCGCCGTCGGCCATCTCGCCATGCCAGGCCTTGCAGCCACAAATCACGCCGAGCACGAAACCATCGAAATCACGCAGGGAATCAACCAGTGGTCTGAAGTCGGTTTCTACATCTTTACCTCAGAGCAAAGCGGCCTCGGCGTCCAATGGGTCGGCGACCACATCCGCCCCCGCGTGCGCGTTCCCGAGAGTTGGCACTGGCCCGTCGGCGTCAGCATCTCCAACGAGATCGGCTACCAGCGCGCCCTCTTTTCCCCCGATACATGGACATGGGAAATTCGCCCCATCGTCGACAAACAGATCGGCCGCTGGTATCTTGCCGTCAATCCCGCCCTCGAACGCACCTGGCATGGCCCCGACGTGAATCTTGGCCTCGACTTTTCTCCGGGCGCAACGATCGGCTTTGACTTCACCAAAAAGATCAACGGCGCCATCGAGTACTACGCCGACTACGGCGACCTGCGCCACCCCTACCCGCTCCACAAGCAGCAACAGCAGGTATTTCCCTGCATCAATCTCAATGTCAGTCCCAGGTGGGAGATCAACTTCGGCGTCGGTGTGGGCGCAACCGCAGCCACCGATCACTGGATCGTCAAAGGCATCCTCGGCCGCCGCTTTGACTGGCCCAGCAAAAAAGTTGGCCCCGGCCACGCGTAGCGCAACCGGGACCAACCTTCATCCAAACTCCAGATAAATGAACCCACCGGCCTCATCGCCCCGCCAAGTGTTTATCCGCTCGCGACCGATCGACAACCCGCCCTTTACGCAACCATCTCGAACGCCCGAATCTGTTCCTTGCGCACCGTCAACTTCTCCACAAGGTCTGTTCGAACCTCATATCCCCGGCCCGGTGTATCCAGAATCTCAATCTCGCCAGCCTTTGAAACCGTAATCTCCGGCTCGACGATATCTTCCTTCCAATAGCGCGCCGATGCAGACACATCCCCCGGCAACGAGAAGTTCTCCAGCGTCGACAATGCGATGTTGTGCGACCTTCCAATGCCCGACTCCAACATCCCGCCGCACCACACAGGAACGCCCCGCTCCTGCGCAGCGTTGTGCACCGCGATGGCTTCTGAAAATCCGCCCACCCTGCCCAGCTTGATATTGATGATCCGGCACGACTCCATCTCGGTCGCCGCCAGCACATCCCGCCGGTTCCTGATCGATTCATCCAGGCAGATCGGCGTGTGTAGCCGCTTTTGCAAGATCGAATGATAATAAAAATCGTCGTACCACAATGGCTGCTCAATCATCAGCAGGTCGAAGGCGTCAAAGCTCGTCAGATGATCCGCATCTCTCAGTTTGTATGCTGAGTTTGCGTCGCAGCTCAGCATGATCTCCGGCCACCGATTTCTCACTCGGTCAAAGACCTCAACATCCCAACCCGGCTTGCATTTCAGCTTGATGCGCTGGTACCCCGCCGCAAGCTCCTTCTCGATCACTGCCATCAGTTCCGGAATGCTCGGCTGAATCCCAAGCGAAACTCCGCAAGCAATTGTCTCGCGAACGCCACCTATCAACTGTGCCAGCGGAAGTCCTTCGCGTTGCGCTTCCAAATCCCAGATCGCGTTCTCCAGCGCAGCCTTGGCCATCGGGTTTCCGCGCACCAGGCGGAAGATCGCCGGACACTCGCCGCCGTGCTCCGGCTCGCTCGCCGCAAGCATCGGTCCCAGTTCATTCACGATCGCCTGCCAGGCGCTATCCGTCGACTCACCCGAAAAGTACGGCCGCTCCCCTGCCGTACATTCACCCCAGCCAGTCAACCCCTCCGACCGCACTTCAGCCAGCAATATCCTTCGTTGGCGCGTAACACCAAAACTGGTTTCAAACGGATGCAGCAGGGGCATGTGCACTTCACGCAGCACAATCGAATCAATTCTCATAAGTATCGCGGTCCTTCGGAATTCATTGCAGCTCCGATGGGTCCTTGGGGATCGGGCCCAATTCGAAGACACCATTGCCATCCGCATCCCTCAGGAAGCCAAGTACGGTCATTCCCTCGTTGAATGCTTCTTGAAACTTCCGGCGGTTCTCCAACTGAACGGCTTCAGCACGACCTCGGCTTGCCTCTGCGGCCTTCCATTGGGAAAGGTCAGCCGGGACGACAATCAGCCTATCTATGGCGTATTCCCCTGCGGGACGCCCTTCCGCCCGGCTTCGAACCCTTGGCGAATCCAGATACCACTCCGCCAACAGTCGATCCGTTTGAAGACCACCCTGCAGACGAGATGAGGATAAACCATAAAAATTCTCACGATACGACGAAACTATCGCTCCCAGCCTGTGGATATTTATAAAAGCGTTCTTGATCTCCAGCGGATCAAACGTCCACTCCATCTTCCGGATTCCGCGTGCCAATGCCTCAATGCGTTGTGCCAGCTTGAGTTCCACGCCAATGCCGCGATTCCGATACGCGTCCTTCACCGCCAGCATGTGCGAATGCAAATAAGGCAACGCAATTCCCTGCTTCGATTTCACTCCCGGCAAAGAAAATGCGAATCCAACCAGCTCNNTTTCAAACGCCCCCAGCACCTGCCCGCCAATCTTCTGTGCCACCAGAAACGCCCTGCGCGGAATCACATCGCCCGCGTCATAGCCCCATGTTTCCACCTGCAGTTGAACGCACGCCTCCAGCTCGTCCAGACCTTCGCAGGCGCGAATCTCAATGGACTCGATGTGGGCTTTGCGTCCTGCCTCCAAATCGGAACAGTCGCTCATTGAGCCAACCCCGCCGCCCGACTGCGCAGATCATCCGAATGGCCCAGCTTTTTCTTTGCCGCCGACCACAGCGCTTCCAACTCGTCGAGTTCCAGTTCCTCAAGCGGCTTCTCCGATGCAATCTCCATCTCACGGAACCGCTCCCTGAACCGCAAGTTGCATCCACGCAGCGCCATCTCCGCATCCACGCCCAAATGCCTGCCCAGGTTCACCACCGTGAAGAGCAAATCCCCAAGCTCTGCCTCGACCAGCACCTTCCGCGCCGGATCATCGCTCGCCGCCTCAGCTTCCAGCTCCGCCACCTCTTCCGCCACCTTCGGCAACAGGTCGCGCCAGCTCTGCCAGTCGAATCCCGCCTTCTGCGCCTTCGCTCCCAGCTTCGCCGCCTCACTCAGGGCCGGAATTCCGCGCAGCACTCCGTCGAGGCGCGAGGTCTTATTGCCGTCGTCGCGCACCTTCGGCTTCTTCTCGGCCAACTTAATCTCTTCCCAGTTCCGCAGCACTGCCGCAGACGCTCCATCCGCTGCATTCTCCACCGCCGCGTCCACGTCGGCCTTGTTGCCCGCTGCCCTTGAGGCTTCTTCCCCAAACACATGCGGATGCCGCCTCACCAGCTTCCGGTTCAAGTGGTCCAGCACGTCGGCAATCGTGAACTCACCCTGATTTGCCGCCATCTCCGCATAGAAAATCACTTGCAGCAACAGATCGCCCAATTCCTCCGCCAAATGAGGAAAGTCCCTGCGTTCAATCGCGTCGAAGACCTCATAAGTCTCTTCCAGCGTGTATTTCTTGATCGTCTCAAAGGTCTGCTCGCGGTCCCACGGACATCCATCAGGCCCCCGCAGCCGCGCCATAATCCGCACTGACTCCGCAAACCGCTCCGCCGCCTTCGCCGGATCAGTTGCCATCCGAACCTTCTCTGTCCTGGAGTTTCCTTCAGTCGCGCTCATCTGCATCCAGTCTAACCAACAAGCATCCACCCACCCAGAATCCCCACGCCCCATGTTTTCCGCCCACTTGCAGATTGGCTGGGAAGCCAGATTCCTCAATGGGCGAACTCCATGCGACTACCACCGCAGCACCTCGTATACTCACCTCAACCATGATTCGTCCCCTCGGCACCGCCTTTGCCGCATTCCTCGGCCTCATCTTCGGCAGCTTTCTCAACGTCTGCATCAGCCGCTGGCCCGTCGGCGAAAGCATCTCAGAGGGTGGCTCCCACTGCCGCCACTGCGATCACGCCATCCCCTGGTACGAAAACATTCCGCTTCTCAGCTTCCTCACCCTCGGCGGCCGCTGCCGCAAGTGCAACCACTGGATTGGCCTGCGTTATCCCGTCGTCGAACTCGCCCTCGCTCTCCTCTGGGGCTACTCAGCCTGGCAAATCCCCCTCGGACTCTTCGATCCCGCTCTGCCCAAAATCATCGTCGACAACACGCTGATGGTCTTCGCCGGAAAGCTGCTCTTTTATTGGCTCGTTGTCGCCCTCGCCTTCCTCGACTGGGAAAGCCTCTGGATGCCAGACTGGCTCACCTTGCCTGGCGTCGCCATCGGCTTCGCCCTCACTGTGCTCTCCACGCTTCTCCTCGGCAACTGGGGAGCCATGGTGCCCCCGCCCTACTACGACCTCACAGGCTTTATCGCCGATACGCTCCTGGGCATCGGCGGCGCAGCACTCCTCATCTTGCTCATCCGCTGGATCTATTTCGTTATCCGCCGCCGTGAAGGTATGGGCCTTGGCGATGCCAAGCTCATGGCTCTCCTGGCCGCCTGGATGGGCCTGCCCCTGGCACTCCTGTCATTTGCCATTGGGGTCATACTGGCAGCCATTGCCGGGATCGTCTTCCTCGTCCGCCCGCGCCGTGCTCCGCAAGACACAGCCGCTCCAGCTCCAGCCTCAGCCGACTCTGCAACCGGCGCAGCCACCCCCGCAGTCCCACGCCACCTGGCAAAGCTCCCGCTCGGAACCTTCCTCTGCATCGGCGGAGTCATCGCCCACCTCTGGGGACAACGCATCCTCGACATGTACCTTCAAATGTTTAACTTCTAGGGTTTCGCAGAGGTTTCTTGCTGTGAAACACGGCTCGTTTAATGAGCAAGCTGAAAACTCGTCGGCAGCAGACGCTTTGAAAGGGCACGACTTTAGTCGTGCCGCAAAACGTCCAACAAAAACGGGGGCTTTAGCCCCTGAGGCACGGATCTCACTATTTTGGAGCCGAACTAACTGCGTCCACCGCTGCCTGCGCGTGCGCAATCTCCGGATCGCTTAGCGCCTTGCGCGCCGCCTTGCCATGCGGACCGTCCGGATCGTAGTCCAGCAACTTCTTGTAGTAGCTGCGCGCTTCAGCAAACTGCCCCAGCCCCCGCGCACTCTCCGCCAGTCCCCAATACACCTCTGGATCGTCCGGCGAAAGCACCAGCGCCGACTCAAACCGCGACTTCGCCCCCTTCCAGTTCTTTCGTTCGAGCTCGAACTTCCCTACCTCGATGTCCTCGCTCGGCGTCTCTTTATGCTCGGTTGAAGTCTCCTCGTCCCTGTCTCCCCCGCGCCGCTTCTTCTTCCCCATTTGCTGGTCCGCATCCGCAGCCTTTTCATCCGCCCTCTCCAGAATCTTGTCCAGTCCCGGAGTATTCGAACTCGAAAAGCCCTGGTTTTCCGCTGGAGCCTCCGCCGCAGGATCGTCCGGGCTCTTCACTGGATCGGCATCGTCATTCGGCAGGCCAACATTGGCAGCCACATTATCCCCGCTATACGTCCCCTCAGGCAGTGCCGGCGTCCCTTTCGACGGCATCACCGGAACATTGCTCGTATCCTCGGGAAACTGATTTGAACTGCCAGGCGCGCCCGTATCCGATCCCGGCCCAGCCCCGGAGCCTTGCGCGGGAGTTTGCCCCGCACCCGGTCCTGCGCTTGGTGCCGCCCCAGCCCCCGGAGCGCTGGGAGGATTTGGGCTCTCCTTGCTCGGCATCACCGGCACATTCGCCGTGTCGTTCGGAAACGAATTCCCGCCTGTCGCCCCACCCGTCCCCTGCTGCGCTGGTGGCGAAGCCGGCTTTTGCCCATCGCCCGACTGTCCGCGCGCCGGCAGCGTGAAAATGCATCCCAGCGCAATCCCTGAAAACAGCAGCGTGCTCAACCCTCGACAGCCCATTCCAAACTTCCTCACCCTTTCAATGTTACGATGCGGCCATAGACATTCACAGTCAGGACTCCCCCATTCGCCCTATGCCCCTCATCATTCGCTCGTCTGCCATCCATGCCGCCGGCTGCTACACCACCACCCGCATCCGAAAGGGCGCGCGTGTAGCCGAGTACACCGGCCCACGCATTCCCAAAGACCAGGCCGACGCCGACTACGAAGACGCCCCCATCACCTACCTGTTTGGACTGGGCGAAGGAGACATCGTCATCGAGGGCCACTCCATGGCCATGTTCATCAACCACAGTTGCGACGCCAACTGCGAGACCGAAGAGATCGACGGCCGCGTCTGGATCTCCGCCATCAAGCACATCCCCGCCGGCGCCGAAATCACCTACGACTACTGCCTCTACGACGGCGGCGACGACCCAGCCATCTGCAACTGCGGCGCAAAGTCCTGCCGCGGCACAATGTACTCGCCGGAAGAGGTGAAGCGGCGTAAGCGCACTGCGAAAGCAGCCAAGGGCGCGGCGCAGTCTTCAATGAAAGGGCGCAAGCTCCGCGTTTAGCCAGGCGCCCATTACGCTCCGTGGCTGTGCCTCCGATCCATCATCACCCTGGCTACCAACCTAAGGAAAATTCCACTGCCCCAACCCGTTACAATCCCCTTTAGGCCACTCGACAACCATCAGTCTGGCACGAGGCTGGCCAAAGGAGCACGCACCCATGGGGTATCAGGTCCTCGCCCGAAAATATCGTCCGCAGCGCTTTGCCGACGT
>PMXB01000391.1 GCA_003165935.1 Acidobacteriaceae bacterium
TCCGGCGCGCGCAAGCTGCAAGTGATCCTGCCTCTGGGCGGCGGACTGGGCAAAAAGGCCAGCCTGGGCGACATCGTTACCGCGGCGGTCAAGGAAGCTTCGCCCGACGGAACGGTGAAGAAGGGCAAGGTTGTAAAAGCGGTCATCGTCCGCACCCGCAAGGAATACCGCAGGCGCGACGGGACCTATATTCGGTTCGACGAAAATGCGGCCGTGGTGATCGACGACGCGCATGAGCCGGTTGGTACGCGTGTCTTCGGGCCGGTTGCCCGCGAGTTGCGCGAGAAGAAGTTTTTGAAGATTGTTTCCCTGGCGCCGGAAGTTGTGTAAAGGCAGTTCGCAGCAGGTAGTTCACAGTTCGTAGTCGCCGATTTTCATCCATGGCACGGAGCAACTGAGAACTACGAACTAAGAACTGAGAGCTGTTTTTTGGAGAAGAAATGCCGAGTTTGAATATTCATCGCAACGATACCGTCAAGGTCCTCACCGGCTCTGATCGCGGCAAGACGGGCCGCGTTCTGCGCGTCTTCCCTGACAAGGGCACTGTGCTCGTTGAGCACGTTCGCGTCGTCAAAAAGACCGTTTCGAGCAAGCAGGGACAGCGCACCAAGGGCGGAATCGCGGAGCAGGAATCGCCCATCAACGTCTCGAACATCATGCTGATCTGCCCCAACTGCGGGCCGGTCCGCGTGAGCTACAAGGTTGAAGGCACCACCAAGGTCCGCGTCTGCAAGAAGTGCGGACAGACGCTACCGACCAAGAAGTAAACCCCAGCTCGATCTGGCTGCACTCCGCAAGGAGTCGACCTGTACGGGCAAGTCCTTCCGCAACGGTAAACGGGTCGCCACGGCAACCCACTCCGGGCGCCGGAAGAAAGAGAGCAAAGCAAAATGGCAGCACGACTGAAAGAGAAGTATCACGCGGAGATCAAGCAGGCACTCCAGAAAGAACTGGGCCTGGATAATCCGATGGCTGTGCCCGAGTTGGAGAAGATCGTCATCAACATGGGACTGGGAGAAGCGACGCAGAACACCAAGCTGCTCGACCCGCTGGTTGCCGATCTGGCGGCCATTGCCGGCCAGAAGCCGGTGACCACCAAGTCGAAGAAGTCGATCGCGGCATTCAAGGTTCGCGCCGGCATGTCGATCGGCGCGATGGTGACCCTGCGCTCAGACAAGGCTTATGAGTTTCTTGACCGGCTGATTTCCACGGCTCTGCCGCGCGTGCGCGACTTCCGCGGGGTTTCGACCAAGAGTTTTGACGGACGCGGCAACTACACGCTCGGCCTGCGCGACCAGTTGATCTTCCCCGAGATCGATTACTCCAAGGTGGAGAAGCTCAAGGGTATGAACATCACGATCGTCACCACGGCCAAAGACGACAACGGGGCGCGTGCCCTGTTGAAGCACTTCGGCATGCCGTTCCGGCAAGGCGCGTAAAGGCGGTTCGTAGTTCGCAGTTCGTAGTCCACGGCAAACGCTGGAACAGGAAACTGAGAACTGTGAACTTGGAACTGAGAACTGGTTTTAAGAGGGTTTATGGCAACGACTGCAAAACGAGTCAAGGACGCGCGGAAGCCGAAGTTCAGCTGCCGCAAGCATAACCGGTGCCAGCTGTGCGGCAGGCCGCGCGGGTTCCTGCGCAAGTTCGGCATGTGCCGCTTGTGTTTTCGGGCGCTTGCGCTGAAGGGCGAGATCCCCGGCGTCGTCAAGTCGAGCTGGTAGCAATGCAAGTTCTAGAGTTCACGGTTCGTAGTTCACAGTTGGCCTCGGCTAGCCTCGATCAAAGCCTGCAACTGAAGACTACGAACTGAGAACTAAGAACTAAGAACTAAGAACTAAGAACTGTAACACGCATTTCCGCGGGTTCTCCCTTCAACAGGGAGCGAACGGGGAATGAAGGAGAAGGAATGAGTCTGACCGACCCAGTAGCAGATTTTCTGGCACGCATCCGGAACGCAATCCGGGCACGTCATCAGAAGCTCGATGTTCCGGCTTCCAAGCTGAAGACTGAGATTGCCCGCATCCTCAAGGAAGAGGGTTATATCTCGAACTACAAGACCCAGGAAGAGGAAGGCAAGCTGATCCTCCGCGTGTATCTGAAGTACGGAGGAACTGAAGCGGCCATTCGTGACCTGGCGCGCATCTCGCGTCCCGGCTGCCGTGTCTATATCGGCCGCGACGAGATCAAGCGCGTGCAGGGAGGCCTCGGCATCTCCATCATGACCACCCCTAAGGGCGTCATGACCGGCCGTCAGGCGCGTCGCGAAGGCGTTGGCGGCGAGCTGTTGTGCGAAGTTTGGTAAAGGCAGTTCACAGTTCTTAGTTCAGAGTTCGCAGCGTGATCTTCTCGCTTTCGGGCTTTTCAACTGAGGACTACGAACTAAGAACTGTTTTTCCGGCTGCAGTGGAACGAAGCGCGCGTAAGACATGCTTCGGGACTCGCAAGCCAAATGAAGGATTGAATCAATGTCGCGTATTGGAAAGAAACCGATCCCGCTGCCGGCGGGCGTCAAGTATAAGGTTGAAGGCCGCACCGTTCTGGTCGAAGGACCCAAGGGCAAAACCTCCGCGATGATAGCCCAAGGCATCTCTCTTGAGACCAAAGATGGCGTTCTCCACGTCAACCGCGAATCAGACAAGTACGCCGCGGTTCATGGTCTCACGCGCGCGCTGGTATTCAACGCCGTTGAGGGTGTGACCAAGGGCTGGACGAAGGAACTTGATATCGTCGGCATCGGTTATCGCGCCGAAATGAAGGGCAAGGGGACGGTCGTTCTTACTCTGGGCTATTCGCACCCCATTGAGGTGCCGCTGCCCACGGGTATTGAAGTAGCCGTCGATCCCAAGCAGACCCACGTGACCATCTCCGGCATTGACCGGCAGAAGGTGGGCCAGGTGGCCGCCGACATGCGCGCACTGCGCAAGCCGGACCCCTACAAGAACAAGGGCGTCCGCTACACAGGCGAGAAGCTGAAGAAGAAGGCCGGCAAGACGGGCTCGAAGTAAGAAGAACAGTTCGTAGTTCTTAGTTAGCAGTTCACAGTTGGTGATCCACGGCGATATGCAGCTTCGAGCTGTGAACTACGAACTGTGAACTTCAAATTCAACCGAACGGGGCCGCTGGGCGGTTCCGCTGATAGGAAAGAGACAAATGATTACGCAGACCAAGAGAAACGCAATCCGCCAGCGCATTCACGCGCGTATTCGGGCCAAGCTGTCGGGAACCGGAGACCGTCCTCGGCTGAACGTCTACCGCTCGCTCAACCACATCTATGCTCAGGTCATTGACGACCAGAACGGCGTCACCCTGGTGTCGGCTTCCACTATCAAGATGAAGACCGGCGGCAACGTGGCGGCAGCTAAAGAGATCGGCAAGAAGGTCGCCGAACTGGCCGTCGAGAAGGGCATCAAGAAGGT
>PMXB01000404.1 GCA_003165935.1 Acidobacteriaceae bacterium
GCCACGGCGACACCATGGTGCCCCTCGCCCGCTATTCGACCGTCGCCGGCATTCCCATCACGGAACTCATCGCGCCAGACCGGCTCGAAGAGCTGGTGCAGCGCACCCGAGACGGCGGCGCAGAGATCGTCAAGCATCTCAAGACCGGCAGCGCCTACTATGCGCCTTCAGCGGCAGCCACTGAGATGGTTGAGGCCATCCTCAAGGACAAGAAGAAGATCCTGCCCTGCGCGGCCTTCCTCAAGGGCGAGTACGGCATCGATGGCTTCTACATCGGTGTACCTTGCAAACTGGGTGCGGGCGGCCTGGAGCAGATCATCGAAATCAAGCTGACTCCCGACGAAGATGCGGCCCTGAAAAAGAGTGCCGCCGCCGTAAAAGAACTTTGCGACGTGATCGGCGTCTAAACTCTGAACGCAGCCCGATTCCCTGGGGAGGCCGCCCCTGCGGCCTCTTCGTGGTTTGGCCATGTCTCAAAACTCACTCCTCTTCCAACAACCTGCCAATTCCCTCGCCCCCTTCAGAGGCCCAGATGACAACAGCCCACATTAATCGCATTGCAACGGCAGTTCCCACCTTTGACGTGCATCAGGCCTTCATCTCATTTGCCACTGGCCTCTTGCCCGAGGGCACAAACAAGAAACTCTTCAAGCGCATGGCAAGGCTCTGCGCCATCGAGCACCGCTTCTCGTTTGTGAATCCCCTTCCTACCGACGACGGACGTTGGAAAGACGCTGAAAGCATTTATGAGCCAGGCAGTTTCCCCTCCACCGCGCGTCGCATGCAATTCTTTGAGCGCTTTGCGCCGCAACTGGCCCGGGCCGCTCTTAATCGCCTTGAGTTGACCAGCGAAGAACGACGCAGCATAACCCACGTGATCGTGACTTCCTGTACTGGGCTTTATGCTCCAGGTTTGGATTTTGAAGTGGTGAATCACCTGGGGCTGAATCCATCGGTCGAACGGACCATGATCGGCTTCATGGGCTGCTACGCCGCAATCAACGCGCTCAAGTCGGCGCACCACATTGTCCGCTCCGAGCCAGAAGCGCACGTGCTGGTGCTCAACCTGGAACTCTGCTCGCTTCACTTTCAAGAGACTGAAGCGCTCGAGCAGGTGCTCTCGTTCCTCGTCTTCGCAGATGGCTGCGCGGCCAGCCTGGTGAGCGCGGACCCCACCGGTCTCGCCATCGACAGCTTTCTCGCGGTCAGCATTCCTGCCACCAGCCACCTCATAACTTGGCGCATTGGCGAACTTGGATTCGATATGCAACTTTCCGGCGAGGTCCCGGGCGAAATTGGGCGGGCCCTCAAAGATGACGGCAGGCAGGTGACCCGCGGCGCCGATCCCGATTCCATCGATCTGTGGGCTGTACATCCGGGAGGACGGTCGATCCTGGATTCCGTGGAGAAAGCCCTCTCGCTCAAGCCCGAGGCTCTGATGAGTTCACGCGACGTGCTCGCGCGCTACGGCAACATGTCGTCTGCGACAGTGATGTTTGTAATGCATGAGATTATGCAGCACGCGCAGGCCGGCCAGACCGGCTGCGCCATGTCCTTTGGGCCCGGGCTCACCGCCGAGACGATGCTCTTCCATGCTGCCTGAATGACCGGGCTTCACTCGACGCACGAGAACCATTCCCGAGCAGCCAACGCCCGGACAAACCGCATAACTCGGCCGATTTCGCGCGCCACTCACTCTCTTTCGAACGCGACCACCATCGGCCCCACTTGAGCGGCGCACTCTTTCGGCGCAAGATGGCCGCATCCCGGAACGATGTCGAGCTCGGACTGCGGCACGAGCCGATGCATGGTCCGGGCCTGGCTCACGGGAAACACACGATCCGCGGAACCCCACACGATGAGCACAGGCACTTTCAACTGCGGCAGGATTGTATCAGTGGCATCTTTGCCAGTCAGCATCGACGCGATGGCTCGCTTCACGACCCACTCGTTGCGATGGGACACCTTGAGGACATCGCGAACAATGAAGCCAGGCAACTGAACCGGGTGTGGCGAGAGAAGCGTCTGAAGCTGGAAAAGCTGATCGGCATTCTCAGGTGTAAAGAGCCGGGTATCGAACTGTGGTGGCTCCTTGAGGCCAACCGCGTCAAACAGAATCAGTTTGCGAATGCGGCCGGGATGGTCAAACGCCACATGCTGCACGATGCCGCCGCCCATTGACCAGCCGCCGAGGTCTACACGCGTGAGGCCAAGCGCATCCATAAATCCGATGACCATCGCAGCTTCGTCGTGCAGTGAGTAGGAGAAGTCGGCGGGCTTCTGGCTGCGGCCGTAGCCGGGCAGATCTGGCATGTAGACGCGATAACCCGCCCGGACAAGATACGGCGCAAGAGCGGCCCACTCTTCAGCGCGGACACCCAGACCGTGCACCAACACCACCGGCTGGCCGCCGGCTGGGCCTTCGGCAATGTAATGCATACGGATGCCGGCCACGGTCACGTCGCGGCTCTCGACGCCGTTCCTCCACTCCTCGAAATAGGTCCACTCGTTGAGGAAGTAAATCGGATGGAGGAGAAAGCCCAGTGCAGACACAACGGTCACAATGACGACTAGCCAAAGGAGTCCCTTGAAGAGTTTCACTTACCCTCCTGAGCAGCCTCAAGCACGCGCGCACGCTGCCATCCCATTTCGATGACCAGCACCGTAATTGGGTCGAGCTTGAGAACGCTGTGGCTGTTCCACTCGGCGCGTTCCACCCAGCGCACGGCATCGGCATCGGATGCGGCCAGCATTTCGCCCTCAACGACGCGGCACAAATAATCGGCGATGACGTAGTGATAGCGAACTCGCTCGCCTTCACGGTGAATGCGGTCCAACAACTCGACGAGCTCGACAGGCTTCACGGTCAGGCCGGTCTCCTCGCGAACCTCCCGGACCACGCCATCGGTGAGCGACTCGCCCAACTCGAGCGCTCCGCCGGGCAGCGACCAATTGCCCTTCGCGGGCTCGTGGCCGCGGCGCACCAGCAGCACCCGTCCCCGGTCCACCACCACCGCGCCCACCGCCATTCGCGGCGCTTCAGGAAACTCACGCTCCATCCACTACCTCACTCTCAGCTCCTGGGTCGCCCAGTCCACTCATAGCATAGTTCGCTTAATTGGCGAGCCGCCGCCGGAAAACTCTTCAATCCTGCTCATGATCAATCCGGCACGGTGCGACCTTTTGCGCCGCGCTATCATCGAACACAAAGAGGGAAACATGGCGGAGTTTACACTGCGAATCGACAACATGCATTGCGGGTCCTGTGTACGCCGAGTCACCCAGGCACTCGCCTCGGTGGCGGGCATTGAAGTGAAAGAGGTTCAGATCGGAGCAGCACGATTTGCCACGCCCGACGCGGCGCCCTCTGAAGCCGCAATTGCCGCACTAGCCAAGGCCGGCTACCCTGCCCGATTGGAAGAATAGGTGAGCGCGAGCAATACGGAAACGGTGACACTCCCAGTTTTGGGAATGACATGCGCCAGTTGCCAGCATCACGTTGAGACTGCGCTGCGCGCGACGCCCGGTGTAGCCTCGGCCCATGTCGACCTGATTGCCAATCGCGCCACCATTGAATTCAATCCGCAAGTTGCCCAACCCGAGTCGTTCATCGATGCCATTCGCTCGGCCGGCTACGATGCGGTACTGCCTCGCACTGAAGCACAGGGTCACTCCGTCGAGCCCGGCGCTCGCGATGCCGAGCGGAAGGCCCTGATCACGCTTGTTGCAGGCGCTGCGGCCATGGTGCTGTCGATGCCGCTGGGCGGTGCGATGGGCTCTCTCGATCACACTCTCATGCGGATGGCCCCCGCGCTTTACGCGCTGCCTGCAAATCCTCTTCGGTGGACGCTGCTGGCGGTGACGGCGCTGGTGCTCGTCTGGGCCGGACACGGCATTTATGCGAGCGCTTTGCGCGGGTTGAGGCACGGCACCACCAACATGAACACGCTGGTGAGTCTGGGGACCAGTGTTGCTTTTGTGTGGTCGGCGTATGCAACAATTTGGCCGTCGCCGGAGAGGCAGGTCTATTTTGACGCGGTCCTGCTGATTGTGGGCTTTCTACTGCTGGGCAAAGCTCTCGAAGCCCGCGCCAAGCGCCGCGCCCTGTCGGCGTTGGACTCGCTTTCGCGGTTGCGCCCTGTAACAGCACGGCGGATTCGCGATGGGGTGCAATCGGTGGTTCCCCTAGAAGAGATCGAACCCGGAGACAGCATTCTCATCCTGCCGGGCGAACGTTTCCCGGTAGACGCAACCATCCTGGAAGGCCGCACGACGGTTGACGAATCCATGCTGACCGGGGAATCCATCCCACTGGCACGCGAGCCCGGCGGCCGCGTGCTGGCCGGCTCGCTTAACTACGATGGCGCAGTAACGTGCCGTGCCGAATCTCTCGGAGAGGCTACGGTGCTTGCGCAGATTACGCGCATGGTTGAGCAGGCGCAGCAGTCGCGCGCCCCCATGGAGCGGCTGGCTGATCGCGCCAGCGCTGTCTTTGTGCCGGTGGTGTTGGCGCTGGCAGCCATCACGTTTGCCGTGTGGCTGATTGCGGCGCACTCCCTTCCACTGGCGCTGGCCAACACTGTTGCAGTCCTCGTAGTGGCCTGCCCCTGCGCCATGGGTCTCGCTGTGCCTGCAGCCCTGACAGTTGCCGTCGGGCGTGGCGCTCAACTCGGAATCCTGTTCAAAGGCGGCGAAGCACTGGAGCGGCTGGCGCACCTGGATGCGGTGGTTCTCGACAAGACCGGTACGCTCACGATCGGGCGGCCGGTGCTTATGGCCATCCATCCTTTTGAAGACCGGAATGAAGACGACCTGCTGCGGATTGCGGCTTCGCTTGAGGAGCGCTCGAATCATCCTCTGGCCCACGCAATCCTCGACAGCGCAAGAGCCAAAGGGCTGGTGTGGCAACCCGCCGAGGCGTTGACCAATCTTCCCGGCCGGGGCCTGACGGCGCAGGTCGAGGGGCACGCGTGCGTCCTCGGAAACGATGCCCTCCTCCGTGAATTCTCTATTCCAATGCCCGCGAACCTGTCGACCCCGTCGCCAGGCGTGACGCGGCTCTGGCTGGCAATCGATAACGTAGCCGCCGGAGTATTTGACGCGCGCGATGCTCTGCGGCCCGATACATCTGAGGCCGTCAAAGCTCTCCTCGCGGACGGCCTGCGGGTTCTGATGCTGACGGGCGACTCCGCAGCAGCAGCCAAGCCGATTGCGGAACAGGCGGGCATTCGCGAGGTGGAGGCCGGTCTCGACCCTGCCGGCAAGCTGGCCCGGATTCGCGAGCTCAAGAAGAGCGGCCTGCGCGTGGCCATGGTCGGCGACGGCATTAACGACGCGGCTGCGCTGGCAGAGGCCGACGCCGGCATCGCCATGGGCACTGGCGCAGATCTGGCCCAGGAGGCGGGCGACGTACTGCTCCTTCGCGCCGACCCCGCAAACATCCCCAATGCGCTTGGCCTGGCGCGCTCCACGCTGGGAATCATGCGACAAAACCTTATCTGGGCCGCGGCCTACAACGTGCTCGGCATTCCACTTGCGGCAGGGGTGTTCTACCCGGCTTTTCACATCCTGCTCTCCCCCTGGCTTGCCGCCGCGGCCATGGCACTCAGCTCAGTGTGCGTGCTCGGCAACAGCCTTCGTCTGCGCGGGTGGCAGCCACGACGCCACGGCCTCTCGACAGCAACCAACCCCGCTCCGGACAGGGCCGCGCCCCCAACCCACTCAGCGCGATAAACTACATGCGGAGCCCCGCGCTTGCGCATCCTGACCCGCTATATCCTCGGCGAAATCCTCTCCCACGCTCTCATTGGGTGCGCTCTCTTCACCTTCATCCTCTTCATGCGCGAACTGCCTCACATTCTCGATATGGTGGTACGCAACAGCTCCACTCTCTCCATCGTGGCCCAGGTCTTTCTTTTCACGCTGCCCAACTTTTTCATTGTGACCATCCCAATGGGGGTATTGGTTGGCGTGTTGCTTGGCCTCAGCCGGCTCGCCGCCGACAGTGAGATCGTCGCCATGCGTGCCTCGGGCCTGGGCATCGGCTACTTTGTCCGCGTGGCTTCCATTGTGGCCGTCGGCGGTACCCTGATCGGGCTCTTCAACTCGCTTTATGTAGCCCCGCGCGCCAACCAGGGAATCCTCCACCTCGACCGCCTGCTCGCCACACAAGCCTCCTACGAGATTCAGCGCGGCGTCTTCTACGAAGACTTCAAGAACACCGTTCTCTACGTGCAGGACGTCCGTTCGGGCACCGGCGCGGCCAACTGGCGACAGGTCTTCATGGCCGACGTCACTGACCCATCCATGCCGAAGATCACCACAGCAGCCTCGGCCACGGTGGTCAACGATTCAACCACCGAGTTGCTGATGCGCCTGCGCGATGGCACCGAACACGAAGAACCGGTGGCCGGCCAACCCCAGCAGTACAACATTTCCACCTTTAAGGTTAACGATCTTCCCTTCACGCCGGCCCAGCAGAACGAGGGCCACCTCGGCCGCCTGGATACGCCCATTTATGCTCTGCCCTTGCACGAGTTGCTCCGGCGGTCTCATGGCCCCGACGGCAAGCGATTCCTGATCGAGGTGCACAAGCGGTTCTCCTACCCCGCAGCCTGCCTTGTGCTCATGCTGGTGGGCGTTCCGCTCGGCGTCACATCGCGGCGCGGCGGTAGGGGCTCGGCCTGGGTCTTCACAATTCTCCTGGTGTGCCTCTACTACTCGCTTTCCTTGTTCGGCACGGCGCTTGGCAAACAAAACTGGATATCCGCCTTCGCCGCAGTGTGGCTGGCCAACATTCTCTTCGCAGCCGGCGGCCTCTTCCTCCTTTGGCAGATGGCAAGCGGCGGCCGCGTGCTCAGCGCACTCACGTCGTTTATGGCCCGCGCCCCGAAAGATGCATCCGCACCCACGAAAACCAATGGCGCCCGGAAGCGCGCATGGTCAGCGCGAATGTTCCCCTCCATGCAGCGCAATTCGGCTCGCCATGCCTTTCCGCGCATCCTTGACGAATATGTCGTCCGCGAGTTTCTCTTCATGTTCTTTCTTGTCCTCTGCGGGTTTGTCATGCTCATGCTTGTGTTCACATTCTTTGAGCTCATCGGTGACATCCTGCGCAATCGCATCCCCCTTTCGACCGTTGGCCAGTACCTGATCAACCTGACGCCAAGCATGCTCTATCAGATCGCTCCATTGGCGGTGCTTATCGCCGTGCTGGTCACTTTTGGCGTGCTCAACCGCAACAGCGAAATCATCGCCATGAAAGCCACGGGCATCAGCCTCTACCGTCTGGTAGTTCCTGTCATCGGCATCGCCGCAATCCTGGCTGTGAGCCTGTTCCTCTTCGACGAGTACTACCTGCCGCAGGCCAATCGCCGCCAGGAGGCGCTGCGCAACATCATCAAGGGCCGACCTCCGCAGACCGTGAATAACCCTGAACAGCACTGGATCTTCGGCCAGCCCAATCCAGGCGAGCCTGGACGCATCTTCTACTACCAGTTTTTCGATGCCGTGCATCACGAATTTGCCAATCTGTCGGTATTTGAGTTTGACCCATCGACCTTTGCCATCACGCGCCGCATCTTTGCCTCGCGCGTCTACTGGGACTCAGACTTCGGAACATGGATTTTTCAGAACGGCTGGCAGCGCGACATCGAAGGCGATCACACCAAGTCATACCGCGAGTTCCAGCAGACCACGTTTGCCGAAATTCACGAAGAACCAGGTTACTTCACCAAGGAAGAGAAGCAGTCGCAGGAGATGAACTTCGGAGAGCTTGAGCGATACATCTCAGGGCTCCGGCAAAGCGGGTTCGACACCATGCGGCTGCGCGTGGCGCTGTGGCACAAACTCGCCAACCCGCTGGCCGCCATCGTCATGGCCGGGCTTGCCATTCCCTTCGCCCTTTCGATGGGCAAGCGCGGATCGCTCACAGGTATCGCCGTTGCCATCGCCGTCGCCCTCGCATACTGGGTAGCCGACGGCTTCTTCAGCGCACTGGGCAATGTGAACTATCTGCCCGCCCCGGTCGCCGCATGGGCTTCCCTGGTGCTGTTTGGCCTGGTCGGCGGCTACCTGCTGCTCCGCACTCCTACCTAACGCGGGAGCCAGCCGGCAGCCCTCGCAAGCGCCCGTGCCATGCCCCCGTACAATAGAGCCATGCTTCGCGATCTGCGCCCCCTCTTCGCTTACATGCGCCGCTACCGCTGGGGATACCTGTGGGGCACGCTGTCCTGCATATGCACCAACGCAGTTGCGGTGCAGTTTCCGCGCGTGCTGGAGAAAGCAATCGACGGCTTGAAACAGGGGGCCTCCCTTCACCTGATCCTGCTCTTCGCCGGGCTGCTGGTGGGGATATCTATCGTAAAGGGCGTCTTCCTCTACGCGCAGCGCTGGATCCTCATCGGCATCTCACGCGAGATCGAGTTCGACATCCGCAACGACCTTTTCACCCATCTGGAGAAGCAGGACTCCGGGTTCTATCAGAAGTACCGCACGGGCGACATCATGGCCCGCATGACCAACGATCTGAACGCGGTGCGCAACCTGCTGGGCCCAGCCCTCATGTACAGCGCAAATACCGTCTTCTTCACGGTCTTTGCACTTTACTTCCTTCTTCATCTCAGCCCTTACCTGACATTGGTCGCGCTTGCCCCCATGCCGCTGGCCAGCATTCTGGTTCAGTATCTCGGGCACCGCATTCACGACCGTTTTGAGCGGATTCAGGCCAGCTTCTCTGAGATTTCATCGCAGGCGCAGGAGAACTACTCCGGCGCCCGGCTGGTTCGCGCATTCGCACGCGAAGAGTCGCAGATCAACATCTTCGAAAAGCTGAATCGGCTGTACATCGCGCGATCTTTGCGGCTCGTGCAGCTCATGGGCATGCTATGGCCCACCCTGGAGTTCATCCTCGGCATCTCCATGGTGATCACGCTGCTTGCCGGTGGCCACCTGGTGGTCTCGCATCGCATCACAGTCGGCCAGTTCGTTGAGTTCAACACCTTCATGATCATGCTCATCTGGCCCATCATCGCCGTAGGTTGGGTGGTCAACCTCTTCCAGCGCGGAACCGCCTCAGTGATTCGCATCGACGAGTTGCTCCAGGCCAAGCCCTCCATCGATGACAGCGCCGCGGATGTGGCGATTCCGGCGGATCAGATCCTGGCAGGCGAGATTGAATTCCGCAATCTCGATTTCAGCTATGGAGAGACTCCAGTACTGCGCGACATCAGCTTGAGGGTTCCCGCTGGCTCCTCTTTGGCCATCGTCGGGCCAACCGGCTCGGGCAAATCGACGCTCGTCTCCCTGCTTTCGCGGATGCACGAGGCAGCACCCGGCTCACTTCTCGTCGACGGACGTCCGGTGCGCGAGTATCCGCTTGCGGTGCTCCGGCGCAATATTGGCATGGTGCCGCAGGAGACGTTTCTTTTCAGCGAGACGATCCGCGAGAACCTCAGGTTTGGCGTGCCCGATGCCAGCGAAGAGGAGCTTCTTGAGGCAGCAGAGGCGGCACACATCCGGCAGGAGTTTGCAGAGTTTCCCGAGGGGCTTGAAACGATGGTCGGTGAGCGCGGAGTCACGCTGTCCGGTGGACAGAAACAGCGTGCAGCCATTGCCCGCGCATTGCTGCGGCGTCCGGCAATCCTGATTCTCGACGATGCTCTTGCCAGCGTGGACACCTACACCGAAGAGCGAATTCTGGGTGGTTTGCGCTCGTATACGGCCACGGCTACAACGATCCTGATCTCACATCGGGTTTCAACCGTCCGCGACGCCGACCAGATTGCAGTACTCGATCGCGGACGTATCGTAGAACTCGGCAAACACGAGGATCTTCTGGCGCGCGATGGCTACTACGCCAGCCTGTATCAAAAGCAGCAACTGGAAGAAGAGCTCACCGTCGCAGACTAGCCTGCCGGCGCCACCGCTGAATGCAGAGCATTTTCGGAAGTTCTATAGACCGAAAGTTGATTGGCGTCCCACCCATTCCGCGAAAAGCCGCGGAATGGATGGGCACGGAGGTCTCGGGTAAATCCGACAACGATCTAGGCGTTCCAGTGCGAGCTTATTCCCATAGCGGCCTCCGCATCGGAGCCGTCGAAGCCGTCGGATCGTGCGGTTCGCGCGGCTGCGGAAACCTGCTCAGGCGCAGGATTCACAGCGGGATCGCGAGCCACTTCGCGCCATGCATCGCGAACATTCCTCACACAGTCGATGGCGTGCTCAAACTTGGGCCTCGAAGCCGACTGCGAAGCCTGCAGGATCTGAGCGAAGATCGATGCGTAGAACTCGCTGAGCGCCTGGGCCGGCCTGCCGCCAACATCCATGCGCAGGCGCGCCTGCAAGTGAATGATGATGTCGAGAGCGCGCTTGACGGCGGCACGGCGGCCTTCCGCGTCGCCGCGATCCACCGCAGCGGATGCTGAATGGAGAAAGCGGAGGATTCCGTCGTACAGCGCCACCACCAGGTCAACGGCCGANNGGCAACTGCTGCATGATCTCATTGGCACTGTTCAACTCCGCGGTCAGGCTGGTCTGCTGTGCCGAGATCAGGGACTCCTCCTTGGATATGTCGGCGTTGAGGGTGGACTCGATGCTGCTGTTGGAACTCGATGCCAGCGACAGGACCCCCGTCGCCGAACTCGATCCGGCGTTGGTAAGCATGGTGGAGAATTTCTGGCCCCAGCTATTGCTGTTCTGGAAGAAACCCACCACGCTGTTGTAATCGGTGTTCAGCACGGAGTCCAGCGAAGTTGCGTCAAACGTGAGCGAACCGTCGTTGTTGACGCTGATGCCGAGGCTCGTAAGGCTGTTGATGTCCGACGAATTGGTGTAATCCATCGGCGTAGTTGTGGCGTTTGTCTGGTCCTCGATGTTTGAGACCACGGACATGGCGCCAGCCTCTCCCACGGTTGCGGAGGTCAACGTAAGCAGCGTGCCAATCGCATTACTGCCCACGGCCGTTGCGTTTACCGAGGCATTCACACCGATGTCCGCGGTATTGATGGCCTCGGCCAGTCCGGCAAGCGTGTTGTCGGAAGAGTCCAACGTAATGGTCTGCGCGGCACCGCTGCCCACCTGGATCGATACCGAACCAGAGAGCGTATCCGAGGCGTTAGTCACCGGACCCATTGTCCCGCTGTCGGCCGTCGAACTCGTGTAGCCGCCTGTGTCGGAATAGG
>PMXB01000300.1 GCA_003165935.1 Acidobacteriaceae bacterium
CGCGCGACATGGCGTTTCCGCGGCTCAACGCATTCAGCTTCTGGGTCTCCGCGTTTGCCGGTTTTCTTCTGTACTTCAGCTACTTCGGCGCCAGCGGCCTTTATGCCGCGGGGTCTGCGCCAGACGTCGGCTGGTTCGCCTACGCGCCCCTGACCGCAAAGGTCTTCTCGCCCGGCCACAGCACGGACTATTGGACGCTTGCCGTTTTTTTGAGCGGGATCGGATCCATCGGAACAGCTCTCAACATCGTCACCACCATCGTTTGCATGCGCTGCCGCGGCATGAAGATGAGCCGCATGCCGCTCCTCGTCTGGCTCTACCTGGTCATGTCCAGCCTCGTCTTTGTCACGGTCAGCCCGCTGACTGCGGCGCAGATCATGCTAACACTCGACCGCTACCTTGGCTCTCACTTCTTCGATACCCAGGCGGGCGGATCGGCTGTCCTGTGGATGCACTTCTTCTGGATCTTTGGCCATCCGGAGGTCTATGTGCTCGTGCTGCCCGCCTTCGCATTCGTGAACGAAATCATTCCCGTCTTCTCCCGCAAGGCCATCTTCGGCTATCCGGCAATGGTGGCGGCATCGGTCGGCATCGGCTTCATCAGCCTCAGCGTTTGGGCGCACCATATGTTCACCGTCGGCCTCGGCGCGGCGGCCAACACCTTCTTTGTATTCGCCACCATGGTCATTTCTGTGCCGACCGGAATCAAGATCTTCAACTGGCTGGCGACAATCTGGGGCGGCAAGGTGATCTTTGCAACCCCAATGATGTTCTGCGTCGGCTTCCTGTTTCAGTTCCTTGTCGCCGGACTCACGGGCATCATGCTCGCCGCGGCTCCATTCGACTGGCAGCTTGGCAACTCCTACTTTGTCGTGGCTCACTTCCACTACGTCCTGGTGGGAGCAATCCTATTTGCGTTGTTTGCCGCNNTTCATCATCGGCTTCCACCTCACCTTCGACTTCATGCATGTCCCAGGCCTTTTGGGTATGCCGCGCCGCATCTATACCTACGAGGCTAACCGGGGCTGGGGTGGCTGGAATCTCATCGTCAGCATCGGAGCCGTGGTCCAGGCGATCGGCCTTCTGATCTTTGTCTACAACCTCGTGCAGTCCTATTTCCGCGGAAAACACGCCGGCCACGACCCGTGGGATGCCTGGACGCTCGAATGGTCGACGCCTTCTCCGCCGCCGGCCTATAACTTCGCCGTTCTCCCCGCGGTAAACAGTCGCCGCCCGCTGTGGGATCTGAAACACCCTGAAGATCCGGATTCGGACTACGAATGATGAGAAACGCAACGACGATCGACGACCCGATTGACCCAGCCCAGACGCCATGGACGCTGCCCTATCGCGGCACGGTAGGCATGGCCTGCCTGATCGTGGCCGAGTCCGCCATCTTCATCATCTTTGTCGTTGCCTACATTTTCTACATCGGCAAGAGCCTCAGCGGCCCCACGCCCGCGCAGGTGCTCGAGCTGCCCATCCTCGGCACCGTCTGCCTGCTTTCGAGCAGCATTACGGTCCACTTTGCGGTCGCCGCGCTGCGCAAGGGCAAAGTGAGCGCATGCACGGCATGGCTCGCCGGAACTGTACTGCTGGGATCGATCTTCCTCATCACCACAGCACGCGAGTGGTATCACCTCATCCACGATGAGGGATTGACCATACAAACCAATCTCTTCGGAACCACTTATTATTCGCTGGTCGGCCTGCACGCTACACACGTCGTGGTCGGCTTGATCATGCTCTCGCTTGTTCTTGGGTTCTCCTTCTTTGGTCTGGTAAGAGAAGAGCACTCGGAAAAACTCGAGACGCTGTCGCTTTACTGGCACTTCGTCGATGCGGTGTGGGGCGTCGTGTTTATGGTGGTCTATGTTCTGGGTAGATGAATCGCGGAAGGGAGGAGCGGAATGCAGCACGACGAATCGATAAACCCCGCCGGACACGGAACCGCACACGCGCGTCAGGCCGGCGGCCCGGACTCCGTGGTGCTCCCCGCGCCGACTGCATGGCCCATGGTGCTGGCGCTTGGCATCACGCTCGTGATCGCAGGGATGGTCACCCATTGGGTAATAAGCCTGCTCGGCCTGCTTCTCCTGTTGCGGTCCATCGTAGGATGGTTCTTCGAGGTGCTGCCGCACGAACATCATTTCGCGGTTCCGGTTCAAGCCGGAGAGGTCGCGATCTCGAGTTCGCGCACAACTCACACCAAACATGCGGCTGACCCAAACCATCGCAAGATTCTGCCGGTTGAAACCTTCAGCGTAACGGCCGGAATCAAGGGCGGAATCGCCGGCGGCGTCGCCATGGTTGTTCCTGCATCCCTTTTCGGTCTCATCCGCTTCCACAGTGTTTGGTACGCCGTGAACCTGCTGGCAGCCGGTGGTATTGTCGGCTGGGCAGGCGAGAGCAACGCCTTTCTGGCTCAATTCCATCTTCTTGGCCTGCTTGCCGCCCTCGGCATTCACGCTGTCACGTCGGTGCTGGTCGGGCTGCTCTACGGC
>PMXB01000357.1 GCA_003165935.1 Acidobacteriaceae bacterium
GGCCGCGGCATCGAGAAATGCACACCCCGTTCAGAGGCTGGGTTCCCGGCGGCGATGACCACCCATCCGTCCGGCAGCACATACTCACCCAACTTGCGGTCAAGGACCAGTTGGTAGCAGTCGGCCTGTGTCATCTGTGGCGCCGAGGTCAGCTCATCGAGGAACAGGATGCCTTTCCCAGTGCTGGGAAGGAACCTGGGCGGCACCCACTCGGTCTGGTCTTCCTTGATCCGTGGCAGTCCCCGCAGATCGACTGGATCGAGTTGGACGGCGCGGATGTCAATGAAGTCGAAGTCAAGATCGTCCGCGACCTGCGCAACAATTTGCGACTTGCCGACTCCGCATGCGCCCCAGATGTGCAGGGGCACACGCTCACCGATCGGCGCATGGAGCGCCTTGTACTGTTTGGATGGTTTCATAGATTTTCCTCGTTGGTGCGAGCGGGATCCCGCCTCCGGATGAGTTGGCAACGATGGGAGCATCATCCGCGCCAAGTGAGTCCAGATGCACAGATGTCACTCAAATGGCAGGTAACGGGTGGCCGGTCGTACGTCCGCGGCCACGGTCAGTAGCTGGTCAAGCGGGAGTAATCTTCAAAGGTGGGTATCTTCTTCATTCACCCGACCATCATAGATCAGGCAGAGACGATCTTCAGCCGCTATTTACGGCGAGACAAACATGATTCCGCGCATGCTTACTGCCCATGATGCTCCTTCGCGACAGCATCATGGGCAGCATTGAACAGGAGTTCGGGATCGCGCTATGTATTAAAGATTACGGTTTTCTTGGAGGGACCACCGATGTCGATTGGCAAGACCTTACAAGCTCTCAATCAGATGGTTGCCGATGGCATCGTCGAACAATATGCCATCGCCGGCGCTGTTGCGGCGCTCAACTACATCGAGCCGTCAGTCACCGAAGACCTTGACATCTTGATATCTTTCGAGATTCAGCCTGCCTCCTCTTTGGTGACCATTGGCCCGATCGTCGGATATATGGCTTCTAAGGGCTACACGGAATGGCGGAAAGAAGGGTTGATGATTGAAGGGTGGCCTGTCCAGTTTCTTCCCGTGGCTGACTCGCTTGACCGAGATGCTCTCAATTCAGCCGTTGCCGTTGAAGACAATTTCGGAGGCGATGTTCTGGTGTCGACTCGAGTGCTGTCGGCGGAGCATGTGGTTGCGGCAGCGGTGCGGACGGCCAGGCCTAAGGATTTCATTCGAATTGCCGCGTTTCTTGATGAAGAGGCTGTCGATCTGGATGCGCTGAACTCCCTCCTTCGTCGTTTTGACCTGTACCACGAATGGTCGGAATTCTGCCGGAAAACTGGACTTCCCGATCCCTTAGGCGGAAGATGAAAGCTGTGAAGCGCATAGAAGACCTGACAAGAGACGATATCTTGGCGCGTAAGAAAGAGGGGCGCCACGATTTGGCGAGTCTGTCTTTCGGCAAGAAGGTGCTGATCGTCGAGCGGATGCGCGAGGAACTCGCCCCATTTCGTGCTATGCGTACAAAACGGCGAGAGGACGCGGCAGTCGCTGCAAGGCGGACTCCGCCGACCCATCGTAGCTGATTCCCGTTCGCTGCCGACATCAGCGAATTTGACGCTCCATCAATTGCGCTCTTTCTGAATGCTCCCCGGAGACAAGCGCGCCATCTCAAAGCCATGCGGCGGTTGGCGGCACAACGTTGTAGCAACTGGCGGCATTTCATTTTATCCAGCACCTTCCCTCTCCGAAGCGATAAGGCGCACTTTCGAGCGAAGAAAAACTTCGCTGCCCACGGAAGCTCATCCGACCGCTCTCACTCCTGAGTTTTACGACCACGCCACCAAGCAGAAGCAATGGGAAGCGTTCGTCCCAAAGAACAAGCACTATATCGCACCGGTTACTCTTAGACAGGTGACCGATTGCATTCGGGACTTTGTCATCCCTGTGCTGCCCTGCTCGGTATCAGAGAACGCACCAGATCTCAAGTGGAAGCCGGGCGGTCCTTGGCTGCAAGTCTGAAACTCAGGCCGCGTCATCGAGTTCTTCGGCATGATCCGCCGCGTCGTCATCTTCATTTTCGATGAAGGGTTCCAAGTCCTCTTCCGGCTCGGCTGCTGCGACGCTTGCTATGCCCGCCGGTGGCGCCACATCGAATACACAAGCAATAAGAAGGTCGGGAGAGGCGTCATTGAGCCGATCGAGCGTCCGTTCATTGAAATTCGCCGGCTCGGCCCTCCACAGCGTACCCAAGGGAAGAAGGGCACACTCTCTTGAACTGCAGCATGAGCGGGGCCGTTATTCCGATTCTTTGGATCGATGCGCTTGCCTGGAAATCCCCAAAGAATACTGCAAGAACTTGCGCATCGCAGCGCAAACAATTGTTCCTTAGGATGGCTCCTCAACTACTCAACAATCCTTCGAGCATTGCCACGAAAGGACGCGTTCGAGGTGAGTCTCCGTCCCGCATGGGTTTGCCGCTCGTGACCTTGGGTGCAGGGATAAATACAGCGGCGAGAGGAAGTGTTGACACACTTTGGCTTCGAACGGCGCGTACCGGACAAGAGATGAATCGCGATCCAGTAGCAAGTCCGCGGAGGTGTTGGTATGACGACAAAAGGGCGGTTGGCAGCAATTCTGCTGGCGCCNNTGCCGCGGGTGGGTTGGAGGTGGGGAAACGTGCCCGGATTTCCATAGACGATGCTGGAGGGGACTGACAGATCGATGGAAAATTTGGCCCGGATCGCGAACAGTAACCACACGATGGCTTCCGACATGGTGGATTACACGCTCGATCGACAGACGGTGCGGGACGTGAACACCGGAGAAACGGGAAAGATTTCGAACCAGGCAACGCCGGGCGGATCTCTGCAGAAAGTACATGGGGACGGAACGCCGATTCAGTAAGGTTTGCTGGGAAGAGCGGTCTTTCCGACGGAGAACTTGGAGTCGCCAACAAATGAAAAGAACAGCGGAGGTTTGAGAGATGAGCATGAAGAGCAAACTGGCAATGATCCTGGTAGTAATCGGCGTATTCGGATGCAAGGGTCCCTTGCAATCGTCGGCGGCCAGCGCAGCAGATGGTGCCAACGGCGCATCGAGCGGCGAAGGTGCGAGCAGTGGCGGCGGGATACGCACCGAAAACGTAACCGACCCAACGATGAACAACATTCCCGCTTTTTACGTGAAGGTTCCTGCATCGTGGAAATTCCAAGGCGCACTTTTGCAAGGCGGTCCGGCGACGTGCGACTCCTATGCCATGTTGACATGGAAGACGACGAGTCCAGATGGCTTGAGCAAGATGGAACAGATGCCACAGATGCTGTGGGTCTATGGGAATGGTCCGAAGCCCGCGCACGGATGTTTGCCGATCAACAATGCGATGAGCGCCCAGGATTTTCTTAAGACTCTCTCTGCCATGATGGGCCTTGTCTACGAATCGGACGAGCCGCTTCCAGAAGTGAATGCGAAATATCAGCAAGGGTGGCGGGATACAGATGCCAAGGGCTCGGCATTTTATGCCGCGCACAATTTGCCAGCGCCCAAAGATACGGCCGAAGTGAGGGCGGCAATTGTTCAGTCGAAGATCGGATCGGTGACCATCAAGGGCAAGCTCACGGCGTACATTCACTGCTCTGAGACAACGCGTCCGGGATTCCATTCGATCCTGCAGGGAATGCCCAGTACTCCTGCCGCTGTAACTGGCAAATGTACGGCGGATGTAGTGTATCTATCCGCGCCTGAAGCCCAGTTTGCCGGTCTCTCACACCTTTGGGATTCGCCTGAGATGGCGGCCGTGCAAAATCATGAATGGGGCGACGCGTGGGTAAAGCGCTATGCCCAACAAGGCGACATTATGACCAAGAAAATCATTGCGCAGACCGACGCGCAGTTCGCCGCCCAACGCCAGGAGGTTGCGCACACCATGGCTGTGCAGCAGCAGGTGCACGACCAGTTTCTGGCGACCATGCAGCGGGGAACTGACATTTCGATGGCCCGTGCGGCGGACAGCATGAATGCGCGCTCAACGGCGGCCTCAGATATGGTGGACTACTCGCTCGACCGCCAAACTGTAATGGATACAAACACTGGAGTGATCTATAAGGTGACCAACCAACTGACGCCGGGTGGGTCGCTCGTGAAGGTGCATGGGAACGGAACACCTTAATTGGGGGCACCTTCAGAACAGGTGGTGGATCGGATCGGAAGAACGGAGATCATGATGGCTTCAAGATAGAGACTTGCGGTATTGCAGATAGCGGTAGCGTCTTTCAGCTGCGTCGCTATGCCGCAAGAGGCCCCCGTCAACCCGGCAGAAAAGCAATTGTCCGATGCGCCGGCGAATACTGAGAAGCAGCCGGCCTGCGTCATCTGTGGCGCCGAGGTCAGCTCGTCGAGAAAGAGGATGACCTTCCCGTTGGATGGAAGGAACTTCGGCGGGATCCACTCGGCCTGGTCTGCCTTGATCCGTGGCAGTCCCCGCAGATCGACCGGATCGA